>DAISJZ010000040.1:0-25932 GCA_036821145.1 Spirochaetota bacterium | reverse complement strand
ACCTCCGGTCTTTTATAAAGAACAGTACCGGGCTGCGGAGAGATAAGTGTTATCTCAACAGGTTTTGTTATAATGAGCGGGGCCGTGTCTGATTTTTCCGAACTGCTTGTTCCTTGAAGCGCGACGATCCTCCAGAAGTAGCTCCCCTCAGGGATCTTTTTATCAACGCGTATAAAAGTATTACCTGTCATTTCCTTAAGCACAGAATTTTTAAATTCCGTATCAGAGGCAATTTCAACAGCATATGTCCCGGCGCCCGGCACCCCTTTCCAGTAGAGGGTGAATGGAGCTGCGGTTGTAACCACCCCCGGATCAACAGGTATAGGCCTTGAGAGTGAAAACTGCAGCTTCTGCAGTGTAAACCTG
The DNA here is from genome assembly GCA_036821145.1 of Spirochaetota bacterium. GTDB lineage: Bacteria > Spirochaetota > UBA4802 > UBA4802 > UBA5550 > UBA5550. Next base: position 25,566 of record DAISJZ010000040.1, on the reverse strand, counting down.
TTGGGGCCTGAGATAACCTCACCTGCATTTATACCCGCCGGATAGATATTCTTCACTGTCCAGTAATATGTCCCGGGCGCAATACCTTCTGCCGCGATAGAATTAATTTTTGAGACAAGCGTGGCAGCTACATCCTTCATCTCCGGATCACGGGCAAGTTTCACCTCGTAACCTGACGCATGCCTTGATTTTACCCACTTGAAAGGAAGAACTCCGGCCCCCTCGCTCACTGAGACATTCTGATTCATACGTGGATATATCAGCTCAGGTTTGCGATCCTCCATTATTGTAAATTTTGCTGGAAAACTTTTATTTTTACCGCTGAGAATTCTCCAGTAGTAATCCCCTGGAGTGAGTTCAACTTCCCTGCTGAGGCTGCCGGAACTGAAACTTTTAAAAACATCAGTAAACCTGCTGCTGCGTGCGATCTCAACTTTTACTGCACCAGGCGGTTCACTGCGCCACCTGAACTCCAGAGACATACTTTTCCCGGAACTTAACAGGTATGAATAATTCGCAGGGAACTCCGTGAAGAGACTCCTCTTTTCTGTCTGAACTTTACCCTCTTTCAGTGTAGCTGTCTCATCAGCGGTAATATTCACAGCTCCCCCTGCTGCTTCAATTTTTGCGCTCCCTGACTCAAGAGATATATTCATCCCCTTATCGCTGCTGCTGACAGAAATATCTCCTGAATCAAGAGCAATGGAAGCATCTCTCGCGTTAAGAGTAATAAGCTGTTTACCACCTGCGCCGCTCTTAGCTGAAACTCCACCTCTGTCGAAATTGATATCCACACCCTTCTGACTCAGAATTACAACAAGCATGGTATTCTGATCAAGCTCTATGCTTGACCCGTCATTCAGGCTTATGACAGCGGATGAATATTCAAGTGTCCGTATAGCATCATAGTTATACACAGGGGACTCCTGTGCAATCTCCTCCCACATAACACTTTCACTGAACCTCCTTGATGCGCTCCGCTTTTTAAATGTGATTGTGCCTATCTTCTCCCCGCCGATCTTGCTTTCATGAGAAGTAAACTCCCTGTAAAGATAATATGAACAGACTGACGCAAATGCTATAGCTATTACTATTGAGATGCTAGTCCAGAACTTCATATTTTGACTCTTTTTCAAGCGAGGCTTTTCTGCCGTTATTTTTATAAAGCTCGTATGTCCCTATGAGCATCCTGAGCTCATCAATATTTTTCGGAGAATCGTGGTTGGCAAGCCTCCCGAGAACAGCATAGATCTGCAGGGGCTTCCTTTTCCCCTTGACCTTGATCTTATCCATTAGATGAAGCCTTATCCGGTCATCAACAAGGTCTGCGGTCTCCTCTGTTACCAGTATATCTGTGAGAAAAGCCTTGTTCAGAGACTCGATCCTTGAAGCAAGATTTACAGTATCCCCGATTACAGTATACTCCATCCTGTCCTCAGAACCGATCTGCCCCGCAAGCACAGGGCCGTAATGAATCCCCACCCCTATCCTGATTAACGGTCTTTTTTCTGTACCCCGCGTGCTGTTTAATTCAATTAGCCGTTCACGCATCATCAGCGCCGCGTTAACAGCATTGAAGGCATCGTCACCACTGCTGACCGGAACTCCCCATATTGCCATAATCGCATCACCAATGTATTTATCAACAATACCCCTTGATCTGTAGACACAGCTCACCATCCTTGACATGTAACTGTTAAGGAATCCCACACAGTCCTCCGGATCCATCTTTTCAGACATTTCAGTGAAAGAGCGTATATCAGAGAAAAAAACAGCCACATCCCTCCTTTCACCTCCAAGCTTCACATCCTTGCTCATTACAATATCCGCCATCTGTCTGTTGACAAATTTTCCGAAGGCATCCTTTATCCTCTCCCTTTCAGCAAGTCCATGGGCCATATCTTTAAATGAATCTGTAAGGAGCCCCAGTTCATCCTTCGAAGCTTCCGAAATTTCTATATCATATTCACCATCCCTGATTCTCCTTGATGCTTCTGTAAGTTTTCTTATGGGTCTGGTGAATGTCCTGGAGAAAAAAAGATTTATGAGAAAAGCAGCAGAAAGTACTATCCCTGAGAGCCAGAATATAATCCTCTGTATCCTGTAAACCATCGCGAAAGCAACCCCCTCTTTAACAAGGGAGATAACCGCACCGTCAGAAAACCCGATTCTGCTGAAGGAACCAAGATACCGGTCCCCGGCTTCATCAGTAAAATCTGTCTGCGCATTGGGGTTCGGGTTTGTCATCATCATCCTTATGATTGGCGAAGTGGAAAAATTACTTTTTGATATAACAAGCTCCCTGTCGCGATGCGCGATGATATCGCCGTTACCCGCTACAATAAAGCTCTCTATTGTGCCAGACTGTCCGATAGTCTCTTCAATATTTTCCATAGAATAAAAAATAATAACAATGACATCACTCATCACCGGGTCATAGGGCACCGCTATCCCTGCCACAGGCTCCCTGAAATGAATGGATGGATTAAACAAAACCTCCTCCCTGAAAAAAGCCCTCGAAACAGTTTCATATTCCGTTTTAATCACAGCTCTGAAATCCGGCCTTGTATCTTTCCCGATGAAAAAATTTTCATTCTGCATAAATTTGAGAGAGCCGGGCTTCCCTTTTTCCATTACTCCGATAAAAATCATGCCGGGATCACGGGCAAACAGAGTCTCAGCGAATACACGGGCCCCCCCCTCTCCCCGGCTGTGCAGAAGGCTCATTGCGGCAAGCCGCCCCCTTTCGGTTACAGAGCTGAGATCTGTCTTAACCTTTGACGAGATGAGGGTGGAGTAATTAAGTGTCTCCTCCATAGCTCTTGTTTTATTATCAGACCTGAAAAAATATGACGCAACAACTGTAACAGCAAGTAGTGACGATATGACTATAATTGAGATAACCAGTATAAGCTTCAGGCTTATGGGGAAAAGAACCTTCCCTGGTTCAATCTCCGCCGCGGCTTTACCCCGGTGTTCATCTCCGTTAATATCCGGTGCATGTTCCTTAATAACCGGTTCATCTGGATTTACGCTCACGGCATTGTCCTCCCTTTAAGTTTAACAACAAAAGATCCTTCGTCAGAGTCGTTATTGCTGAATGTTATTGTTGCTTTTGCGTTTATCTTTATCGGGGCAGAGAAAGTTATTACAACATTGGCTGTTGCGCCCGGAACAATCGTTGCCGTGGTAAAACCTGTATTAAACAATGCCGGATTTGTGCCGCCAAGAGTTGTACCGCTTATAACAAGATTAGCAGTACCAATATTATGGATTACAATAGTATCTGTACCTGTTGCCCCTATTGTAATGGTTCCGAAATCAACTGTTGAATTCGGACTTACAAGAATTATTCCATTATCCGTTACCTGTATTTCAGCTGACGGGGTGACAGGTGAATAACCTGTAAGATTAATAATAAATGATGCCTCATCACTGTCTGTATTGTTTATAGTGAGAACTGTATTTTTTACTCCAATCGATGACGGGGTAAATGTTACATTAAATGTTGAATTACCTCCGGCACCTATAGAATACGGTGTTCCAGCTGCAGAAACTGAAAACTCCGCATTATCTAAAGAAAAGCTGTTGATAGTTAAAGAACCGCTCCCGGTATTAAATATTGTAAAAGTATAAGGCGTTATCAGGCTTCCCGCATCAAACGAACCGCCCGAAGCAATCTCAGCGCCAAGAGGCGACTCAATATAAATCTCCGGAACTAAACCTGATGCTGTGGTAAATCCCCAGAAATAATCTGTAGCCATTGTCTCAGATGTCAGGTTCTGAATACCTGTTGTCAGGGTAACATTATAATTTGTAAAACCTGCCATATCCGATGAAGGATTAAAAGTAACTGTTCTCAGCAATGCATCAATTGTATAGGCCCCGGCTATTGCCCCAGCGCCGCCATCAACAATAAATGTGGAAGTAGTAACTGTAGATAGATCAATATTATCATCAAACTGAACAACGATATTGCTGTTCACAGGGACATCAACTCCTCCTGCGGCAGGAGATACCGAAACCACATAAAAATAATAAATCTCCGTTGTAAATGATCCTGAGTATGCTGACTCAAGGGGTTTACCGTCAATGCTGAATATACCCTGCGTTATATCAACCGTATAAACCGTATTATGGAGAAATTCAGATGCAGGGGTAAAGGTAACCGCCCTCGACACAGGGTCATAAGAGAAAGTACCGGTAACTGCACCATCATTCACTTTAAAGGTGGATGAGCTCACTGTTGACATGTCAACATCATTGCTGAATGTAACTGTAATTACTGCCGTATAAGGGACATTAGAAGCATTGTTTGCAGGATCAACACTTACCACCTCAAACATCTCATTATACTCTTTCACCTGTTCCATTATATCTTCACAGAAGGTAAATGTCAGTGCTGCAATTATTACCGCGATAATTGATAATTTATGCACAACGGAAAGCTTACCTGCTTTGCGGGTGGAACAGGAAATCATGCCTCTTGTTATTTTATATAACCTTTTCATAAATCCTTTCCGCCATCACCTGCCGAAAGTTCCGGTTCCAGGGGTTTTTAATTCCCTGATAAACTTTCAAATTCTACCGGTAGAATATATGATAACTATATTCGGGTAATGAAACAAAATTAATGCTCCGTTAAGCGATATTTTGAACGTTTAAATCAGTTATAAAGGAAAAAATCCGGCAGAATAAAAATAAAGAAGCGGCATAAAAATTATTGTACTGGAGATTATAAAGGATAACCTGAGCAATGCGTTAGCCGGGTGAATCATTGATTAAAAAAATATTTTACAGGTTTTTTACTTGCTTTTTTTAATATATATAATTAAAAAAAGAGAGCTGCAGAAAGCAGCTCTTAATTGCCTGTTACTTCTAAAAAAATGAAGTAGTTTAATGTGTCAAAAATGGCATATTAAACTACAAGAGTCAAGTGAATTTTTCAAAAACACTTATACTGCGATAAAAAAAGGAGACCTTGAAGGCCTCCTTTTTTATTTATACTTTAACAATTGTCAGCATACACGGAATTTAGTAATCTCCCTGTCACCTTCAACTACGTGAATAGCACATGCGAGACACGGGTCAAATGACCTTACAACTCTTGCAGCTTCAATAGGATTTTTAGGATCAGATATAGGAGTTCCTATAAGAGCCTGCTCAACAGGTCCCTTAACCCCTTTGTCATCCTTAGGGCTGCAGAACCATGTTGTTGGAACTATGGCCTGGTAGTTTGCAATCTTGTGACCTTTTACAACTATCCAGTGTCCAAGAGCTCCCCTTGGCGCTTCGATAAGACCTTCCCCTTCGCCTGAATCAGGAATCACATAACTGTTTCGTGTTTTTCCTCCTGACTCTATATCATCAAGCCAGTTATACATCTCCTGAGCGATAAGCTTACACTCAATAACACGGCTTGCATGTCGTCCGAGAGCAGAGAGGGCTGCCGGTACTTCAGCATTAAAAATTTTAAGCACTGCATCCAGTTCCTTTTTAACAGACTTATTGCCTGAATAATAAGCAGTAACTATCCTTGCAAGAGGTCCTACTTCCATCGGCTTGTCTGCATACCTTGGAGCTTTTACCCATGTATACGCGCCGCTCTTTTCAGGATCAGCAACAGTTTCCCCTTTAAGAGGATGGAGGTTCGAGCCTGATTTATATCTTGCGTATTTAACCTGTTCCCGTATCTTTGAGGAATCAAACTTCTCAAGCTTGCCGCCTGTTACAAGGCCCTGTTCAAACATGAAAGCTTTTCGATCTTCATCCTTATCAAATACACCGTAAGAAAGAAAACTGTCATACTGCCCCAGCTTGAAATAATCAGGAAATGCCTTTGCAACTGCAATTATATGGTTGAGGTAAGTCTCATTAATGAATTCCTCAACTTCCTTAAGATATTTTTTAAACTCCTTGATTCTTGCTTTTGTGGGTTCTGTTGTAACACCCCCCGGAACCATGGAAATAGGATGCGGAGCGCGGCCGCCAAAAAGAGCAACCATCCTGTGGGTTTTCTCCCTTATATCAAGGGCTTTAACATAACCGGCAATGGCTGAAATATTTGTATCCACATCCTTAATATAGAAATCCTTACCTTCATATCTCGGAAGGAAAGGTCCGCCTGCTGTCATTTCGTCAGGACGCCCTTTCTTAACTTTCAGTTCATTATTTACCCAGTCTTTAATCCTGACAATACCGTCATCTGAACCTTTATACTTCAACACAGCTGTAATATCTACAAAATCAAGAGCAGCAAGATGATAGAAATGAAGTATATGCGACTGGAGAAAATTTGCTCCGAGAATAAGGTTACGGAGAATACGCCCGTTTTTTGTAGGCTTTATACCGAATGCCTCATCAAGACACCTGCTTGACGCCTGCCCGTGAGACACAGGGCACACACCGCATATACGCATAACAATCTGCTGTGCGTCAACAGGATTTCTCCCCTGGAGAATTGATTCATAACCCCTGTACATATCACCGCGGCACTTGGCATCTACAACTTTCCCGTCCTGAACATCCATCTCTATGGAAAGATGCCCCTCTATCCTTGTTAAGGGATCTATATATACTTTCTGAGTTGCCATTAATTATACCTCCATTCCCTTTTTGCCATCAGCAGGCTTCAAAGCCTGAAGATTCTGATAAATACCCCTGTTGCCGTATTCAGGGAAAGGCTTTTCTGTACATCCTATACATCCGGAACCGCAGTCAACACAGGTATTAACTGAATTCCATTTTCTATTAGGAATATCACACCCGGAATCCATTCCAAGGCAGCCGAGATTATAAAGACACCCCTTGTCTCCCCAGTTCTTGGCAAATATTCCTCTTTTATAATCATGCAGTCTTTCACACTGTTCATGAACTGTTTTTCCGTAATACATTACAGGCCTGTTGTATTCATCAAGCTTAGGCATGCCTTTCAAAAGGACATGAAGCAGAGTACCCACCATCCAGTCGGGATGCGGAGGACAGCCAGGAACATTAAGAACTGTTTTTTTACCTTTAAAAAGCTCAGCTACAGAAATTGCACCTGTTGGATTTTCGCCTGTAACTTTATTCTTGGCAGCGGGAATTCCACCAAAAGCGGAACATGAACCCACAGAGACTATCGCCTGTGCGTTTTTTCCAAGTTCTTCGACCCAGTACCTTACACCTATACCTCTGTGTTTACTGAAATCCTCGCCAATTGTACAGTAGAGATCATTTTTGGTTGGTATAGATCCTTCAACAATAAGTATAAAATCTTTCCTCTGTTTTTTCACAGCCTCTTCAAGAACTTTGGTAGCCGCTTCACCGGTTCCACCCATCACAACACCCTGATAGTTAAGGCTGATATGTTCGGTTATAACTGATACTATATCAGGATTAATTTTATTTAAAAGTGATACCGAACAACCTGAACATGACTGCCCTTCAAGCCATATTATATTTGTTCTCTCAGCGGCTTTTTCAAGCGCCTTCTTACATCCCTGAATCATTACACCCGGAAACGCCAGGGCTGCTGTTGTACCGCCCATGATTTTCAGGAATTCACGTCTGTTCAATCCCATATAATCCTCCATCAAATTATTTGTACTGTCAGGACCTGGATGCAATTCATTTGCGGACAACATCAATCCGGCAAGAAAGGTTTCCGCTTTCCGGAGATTTGCAGAACATGGTCCTTAAATCCCGGCATGAGCCAGTTCCCGGCAGACTATTAAACTGCGGCTTCGAGAATACACTCCACAGCTTTTGGTATTGATTTTTTTACAGAATCACTAATACCAATATCAAATGAACTGATATCTTCCGGAACAATACCGATGATTTCAATTTCCGGCGATTCCCCCATAAGCATAAGCATGTTGATTATTTTTTTTACACCGATATCGTGAAGAGAAAACTTATTATTACAGTCTGTAAGATGACTTGCGGGAAATCTGTAAACACTCCCCGGCTCATCATTAATCTTAAGAGCATCAATAATAACAATTTTTTTTCTTCCCGACATTACAGGCAGAAGATCATAACCGAAAGTTCCACCCTCAAATACTTCCACATAATCCGGAAGATCGCTGATGGTTTCGGCAATCTCATTAACAACATGCACACCAACACCGTCATCCTTATGCAGAATATTTCCGATCCCGAGAATCAGATTTTGTTTAACTTTACGCTTTTTCATAATAAGCTGCTCTTAATGGCACCCCATACACTTCTGAGGTCCCTCTCCTTTCTCTATGTGGCAGTCAACACAGAGACCATGCATTGTTTCATAACCCGCTGTACCGTTATGACATTTTGCACACTGTTTAATACGGTCATCATTATTCTCTTTATGATGACAATCGAAACATTGAATCCCGGCATCTTCGTGTACCTTGTGAGACATGGTGACAGCACCCACCTGTCCTTTGTAATTTGACAAGCCATCCGCCTGTTTCCCGAATGCGGTTACCTTTGTAATAACCACCATATCAGTATCAGAGGAATTCCCTTTGTGAATCCATGGATCTGACTCGCAGGCCGCAAATACAAAAAAGAGAATACACAAAAAAACGGGGAAAAGTCTGATTTTTTTCACACAGCTTCTCCTCACTATTAAAGTTTTAACCAATAATAAGTATTTAAAATTTTAATGCAATAAATTAATAAAATAAATAAACCGACAAAAAACACTTTTCTGTTTAATTTTGTGCCAATTATGACATATTAAAAATTATTAGTCAAGTTCACCGGTCAAAATTTCAAAACCAAACTTTGTTTTATAATTTTTTGTCAGAAAAAAAAAAGAACGAAATTTTATTGACACAATTTATTATGCCAAATTAAACATAACAAATTGTGTCAGTCAACTTTTTTTTAAAAGTGTTCCCTTCGTATCGGCAGGAGAATCGCGGGGATAATAAATTTACTCATTCCCTTTTTTGTAGCCCATCTCTTCGAGTTTAACATCAATATATGGTGTTGAGCGGATTTCAAGCGGGGGGTAGACTGTACGGGAAGTCTTTTTAATATCAATAGTCTTGATATATTTTTTACATTTTTCACAAACATCCACCCTGTATTCCTCTTCGCTGTCAATGTCATAATACTGAAGAGTTTCATGATTCGAGTTTTCACAAAAGGGGCAATAGATTCTTTTTGATCCCCATTTATGGCCGCAGAAACCGCATACAAGGAAGCGCTTCCCGTTCTCTTCAAAAAGTGATAACTCCGGCATTGAACCGCAGACAGGGCAGTACCCCTTTTCCCAGTCATTATCACTATCAAGATTTACAGATATCATCTCAGAGAAAGATACAAGAGACGGCTGAAGCGCATTATAGATTAAAAAACCAAGTATCTCTTTATCTATGCTATACTTCACCTCAGCTTCATCAAAGAGAGACTCATCCTCTTTGAAAAAAGCTGTGAAGAGTTTATTCAAATCTATTTTCTTTTCATCACTTAACAGTTTAATGCTGACTACTGCGGCAGATAATTCATTCTCATCAGCAGTAAGTATATCGCAAAGCTCATTGAAAAGTGATTCTGAAACTTCGTGATCTATAGAAAATTGAGATATATCAACAAGAGGGAACTTTTCTTCATGCTGCACAGATAATTTTTCCTGAGAAATATTAAATTCAGGGAGACTTACAATCTTTCTGGCTTTCTCCTGAGCGATAAAAATTTTTTCATAAAGATCAAGCATAACTGTAAATTCAGGCTTTTTCTTTTTTATCTCATCTGAAGCTTTTTTTATTTGATCAATATCGAATCCGGCAAGTGCATTCATAACGGCTCCTTTATCTATTTTAAACATTACTCTTACAGAAATACCACTGGTGTTTATTTGCAAGTTTTATTTTAGAGGGGAGAGTACCCTCAGTAACTAATGGATATCTGCATTCATTTGTGACTGAGGGTAACGAATCAGTAAAAAATTATAAATTACCTGTGACACACATCACATTGGTTATTCATTTTAAATGTTGTATGGCATTCAATACACTGCTTCATCAGCTTTTCACCCCTTGCGGTAGCTTTTGAACTGATTTTATCGCCATGACAGGGTTCACATCTTAACTGTTTTTTCCCATCCGGCATGTCTGCGGAAAGCACTACCTTATGACTGTAGTACACAAGCTGCTTATCTTCCGCTTTTGAACTCCACGGCCTGTCTTTATCCGAGTAATAATCAAAAACCGTTTTCTTTCTCGGAGCCATGTGATCTGTGCCTGTCAGGGCATTGTTCCTGTCATGACATGCTGTACATTCTCCAATAGAAGGAAAACTGCGGAATGTCCCCTGCCCGTCATACTTGTGACAGGTTCCGCAGTTATTAATATTATATTTTTCTATATGAGTCGCATGGCTGAAAGGAATCTTTTCTGCCGCATCTGCCCGGTTACCACTATTATATGAAGTCGTGATTATCCCCAGAATTACGCTTGCGACAATTATAGATGACATTATTATTAATAATGGATGTTTCATGAAAGTTCTCCTTGAGTAATAACTTTTCAAGAGCTGGAATCTCAATGAATTGAAAGTTAAAGCCGGTATTGCAGTTTTACAATACCGGCTATGATAACTGTTTTATGCAAGAGCTCCTGTCTTTGAATGCTCATCCAGCATCGCAAGATTATGATAAGTATCTCTCTTATGAGTGATAAGATAGATAACCCTTACGCTATCAACATCGAGGAGTGAAGCTTCAGGGAATTCTTTCTTAACAATGGCAAGCCTTTCATAAGCCATTGCCAGCATCTTATCCCTGTCACCGAAATTCATGGCACCTGTGGGGCATGTTTTTACACACATGGGTACAAGACCCTCTTCCACTCTCTCAAGGCACATGTCGCATTTATTGATTATACCGGTCTTTTCATTTCTTCGCGGTATATCATATGGACAGTACTCCTTCATCATAAGGAATCCTTCTTTGGAAATCTTCTTTGTTTTTTCTGTAAAGATAACAGCGCCTGTTGCTTTATCAACAACAACAGCCCCCTTTACATGTGCATCTGCTGCGAGTTTGCAGGGGGGTTCTGTACAATGACGGCACTGATCCGGGAAGAAATTCCATATTACACGATCTTTATCTTTAAACTCATTAAAACGTACTAATTTAAAGTTAAGCGGATTAAGATCCTGCGGATTCTGATGGCTTCCCCAGCCTAACTGCTTTGTGTAGTTGGCTTCAAAACCCTGCCACTCTTTACAGGCAACCTGGCATCCCCTGCACGCGGTACACCTTGATGTATCAATGAAGAATGTCTTAGCCATGGTGTTCCTCCACTTTTATCTCTTCGTAGGATAGTTCAGTTACCTTATCTGCCTTTCTGATATTAACCTGGCATGCTTTGTATTCAGGAATAGATGTATTCGGGTCACCCGTATAAAGGGTGAGACGGTTTGTTGCATCACCTATACCGGGCTTTGTCCATCCGAACGCGAATGGCATACCTACAAGGTGTACTGTTTTACCCTGAATTTTAAACGGTACTATACGAACTGTTACCATGGCTACTGCTTCACAACGGCCCCTGATACTTTCCAGTATAACCGGGTCTCCGTTTTTAATCCCTTTCTCTTTGGCCAGTTCATGGCTCATCTCAACATAGAGCTGCGGTTCAGCTTCAAGGAGTGATGGCACCATTCTTGTTTCACTACCGCCGCACCAGTGCTCTGTTAAGCTGTATGTGGTGAGAACAATTGGATACCTCGGATCTGCAGGAGGCGCGATCTTATCTGTCGGTATTATTTTTGAACACGGGCTTGTCAGCTGACCGGAGAAACCGTGATTTGTAATTGGAGTTTCAGTAGGTTCATAGTGTTCAGGGAATGGGCCGTCAACAAGGCCTGTTCCATAGAGCTGCCCAAGTCCGTCAGGGAGCATGATGAACGGATTTTTTCCGCCTTTAGCCATAGGAGGATATCCTCCGTCAGGAACGTCACCTTCCCATTTAGCTCCGTCCCATCTGATAATTGCTCTTGACGGATCCCAGGGCTGACCGTTTTTATCAACAGATGCTCTGTTATAAAGAATCCATCTGTTCATAGGCCATGTCCAGCCATAGTTCGGGAATATACCTACTTTTTTCTGCATAGGAGTCTGTGCAAGACCGGTGCGCTTCAGCCTGTTTCCATCCTCGTCAGTGATACTTCCTGCATATAGCCAGTTAAGTGCGGCTGTTGTCCCGTCAGCAGCAAAATCTCCAAACCCTGTAAGGAGTTTCCCTTTTTTCTCCCCGCCGACATGGTAGCCATTAATGCGTTTTGCGATTGCTTCCGCATCATACTTTTTATACCAGTTCAGGTTAACGATAGGCTCTTTATGAACTCCCCCCTCAGATTTATAGAGGTCGATAAGCTCATTCATGATCTCAATCATGATCTGGCCCATTGCTTTTGACTTACCCTTAGGTTTCGCTGCCTGGTAGTGCCAGCCTATCATCCTCTGGCTGCTGCTTATGCTCCCCTCTTTCTCAAGCCTGTGGCATGACGGGAAGAGGAACACTTCAGTTTTAATCTTTTTAGGATCCATTCCGGGTCCGTGCCAGAAATCAGTTGTCTCATTCTGGTGTACCTCTGCTATGTAAAGGAAGTCGAGGTTTGTTAAAGCCTGCCTGACATTGTTACTGTTAGGAATACTCTGGCAAGGGTTGTGCGCCCAGATTGATCCGCCTTTGATCTCACCTTTTGCCATCTTCTCATAGCAATAGAGACATGAGTAATCACCTTCACGCTCACTTTTTGCTACATCACCTTTAGGTAGCCATGAGTATCCGAAATCGTTCTCTTTTGTCGCATATTTACCGAAATATCCCTTGAGATAACTGGTCATATATTTTGGTCTGTGCTGCCACCAGTTGACGCTTTCCGGTATATGTGTTACAGGTGTGGTTTTTTTATTGTATTCTTCAAGTGTAGGCATGTTCGCCCTTGGGAGAGGGAGATAACCTGGTAATACGTTGTAGAGGATACAATGGTCTGTTGTTCCCTGTACATTCGGCTCCCCCCTTAGAGCGTTAACTCCGCCGCCTGCAACGCCTGTATTACCGAGCAGAAGCTGAATTATACCGCTTGTACGTATATTCTGAACACCAACTGTATGCTGAGTCCAGCCAAGTGCATAAAGAATAGTGCCCGCTTTGTCGCGAGTTCCTGTTGCAGTATATGCTTCAAATACCCTGAGGAGATTATCTTTTGATACACCTGTTATTGCTGAAACTTTATCGAGTGTGTATCTTGAATAGTGTTTTTTAAGAAGCTGAAAAACACAGTTGGGATTTTTTAAAGATGTATCTCTTTTTATAACCCCTTTTTCATCTTTCTGGAACTGCCATGATGATTTATCATAAATTCTGGTTTTAGCATTATAACCTGAGAACACACCATTGTTGAATGAAAAACCGGGATTTACCAGGAATGATGCGTTTGTATACTCATTAACATATTCTTTGAAGTACTTCTCTTTGGTAAGTATATAATTTATCATACCGCCCATAAAGGCAATATCTGTTCCTGAACGAAGAGGAACATGAAAATCTGATCTTGCTGATGTTCTTGAGAATTTCGGGTCAACGTGGATTATCTGTGCCCCTCTCTCCTCTTTTGCTTTGAGGACCCATTTAAAGCATATTGGGTGGTGTTCTGCTGCGTTACTCCCTATTATAAGACAACAGTCGGTGTTTTTTATATCTATCCAGCTGTTTGTCATTGCACCGCGTCCGAATGATTCCGCCAAACTGGCGACAGATGGACTGTGTCAAATCCGGGCCTGGTGATCCATGTAGACAATACCCATTGCGCGCATTGCCTGTACAACAACAGATGCTTCTTCATTACTCATCTGAGATGAGCCCATGTGGAACATGGTTTCAAGACGGTTTACAACCTGTCCTTCAGCATTTTTAACTGTAAAAGTTTTGTCCCTTGTCTCTTTAATTTTTTTAGCAAGATTTTCAATCATCCAGCTCCAGCTCTTCTCTTCCCACTTTTCGCTGTATGGAGCACGATATAGCGGTTTAAGAACCCTGTGATCGCTGTTGACCATTGAATTCATTGTCGCACCTTTTGCGCAGAGTGCGCCTTCACTAATCGGATAACCCGGATCCCCCTCAGTACTTACAACCTTACCGCCTTTAACATGCGCTATGAAACGGCAGCTCACTGCGCAGAAGGGGCATATTGATCTTACTTCTTTGGCGCCTTTAATCTTAAGATCTTTCGCGTAAGATTCTGTTACCAGATAGCTTACGCCAAGCCCGCCAAGGGCTAATGCACCGGCTCCGGCTCCCGCCACTTTAAGCAATTCCCGGCGTGTTACCTTCATTAAAATCCTCCTGTATATTTTGTATATTTGTAGTTAGTTAATTCACAAGAGAAGCCCTGACAGTTGCATCAATACTGACATCTCTCTGAATTTATGACAGTTTGCTGAAGCCATATTATGCCACGACTGACATATTAATGTCAATATTTAATTGTAAAAATAGTTTAATGTGATTATATTTTTTTTAGTAAATAGTTAATTTTAACCGATTATTTATTTTAATATAACGTATTCAAAAAATAAATAAGTTTTGCCTTATATATGGTTAATTTCAGCATATTCCACGAAAAAAAATCCCCCCTTTTCAGGGAGGATTTTTCAAATTCTATTACTGTTTTAATTAAATCTTATCGATCCTGACCGCACATGCCTTGTATTCAGCTGTTTTTGTTTCAGGGTCAAAAACATTATTACAGAGCCAGTTTGCGTTTCCTTCGCGGAAATGGAATGACATCCATACCATACCTGCAGGAATCTCATCAGTTACCTTTGCCCTGACCTTAACAGAACCGCGACGGGAGCTTACCTTGACATACTCACCATGCTTGATTCCGAGTTTCTGAGCGTCAGCTGCAGACATGTCAGCTGTCTCCTCTGCCATCATAAGGTCAAGACCTGAACGTCCTGTCTGTGTCCTTGTATGGTAGTGGTAGAGACGGCGCCCTGTACTGAGTACAAGGGGATATTCCGCATCAGCAACTTCCGCAGGCGGTGTCCACTCGATCCCTTTGAAAAGACCTTTACCGCGAGTAAACTTCCCGTCCTTGTGAAGGAATTTTGTTCCGGGGTGTTCCTCGTTAGGACATGGCCACTGGAGTCCATCCTCTTCAATTCTGTGGAACTTGATACCACCGAAAGCAGGAGCAACCATTGAAAGTTCATTATCCCAGATCTCCCGGCCGCTGTTTGAAGCCCACTCATGACCCAGTCTCTTAGCAAGTTCTTTAAATACCCACCAGTTCGGTTTAGCCTGACCCGGGGCATCTTTGATTTTGCGTACACGGTTTACCCGTCTTTCACTGCTTGTGAAAGTACCTTCATCCTCGCACCATGCTGCTGCAGGGAATATTACATCAGCAAAACGTGTTGTCTCTGTCATGAATATATCGTTGCATACGAGGAATTCAGCAGACTCAAGTTCATGCTCAACATGGGCAATATTCGGGTCTGTGTTAGCAAGGTTTTCACCAAAGATATAGAAAGCCCTGACTTTTTTAGAAGGGAGAGATGCCATCATGTCAGGAATCATAAGACCCACTTTATCTGACAGATTGTTGACTCCCCATGCCTTCATGAACTTCTCGCGGTTTTCCGGAACTGTAACTGCCTGGTAACCGGGATATACGTTTGGAAGCGCACCCATGTCACAGGCACCCTGTACGTTGTTCTGTCCGCGGAGAGGGTTAACACCTGCGCTCGGCATACCCATGTTTCCGAGAAGCATCTGGAGATTTGATGTAGACATTACATTGTTTTTACCGCATGTATGTTCTGTTATGCCGAGAGTATAGCAGAGCATACCCGGCTTGATAGATGCCATTGTACGGGCAATCTCTTTAATAGTATCAACCGGTACACCTGAAATTTCAGAGGCTTTCTCCGGAGGATATTTCATTACAACAGCTTTCAGTTCTTCAAAACCTTCAGTGTTCTCTTCAACAAATTTTTTGTCATAGAGATTTTCTGTAATGAGAACATTCATAATACCGTTGATAAAAGCAACGTCAGATCCGACTTTTATCTGAGCGTAAATATCAGCTTTTTTTGCCAGCGCATGGTAACGCGGGTCAGCCACTATTATTTTAGCGCCTTTCATTTTTGCACGTTTTACGTAATATGAAGCGACAGGGTGAGCCTCTGTCATGTTTGTTCCGATGAGGAAGAACAGTTTCGCGTTTTCAAATTCTCCGAAGGAGTTTGTCATCGCGCCTGATCCGAATGTAGTTGCCAGACCGGCAACAGTTGGAGCGTGTCAGGTCCGGGCGCAGTGGTCAATGTTATTGGTACCTATTGCCGCCCTGAAAAGTTTCTGCATATAGAAAGAGTCCTCGTTGATACTTCTCGCGCAGCTTACACCGGCGATTGCATCAGGTCCTGACTCCTTGATAATCTCTTTAAATTTATTAGCGACAAGGTCAAGCGCCTCGTCCCAGCTTGTTTCTTCAAATTTACCGTTTTTCTTAACAAGCGGTGCTGTGAGCCTTTCGTTTGAATAGATAAAATCATATCCGAAACGCCCCTTAACACAGAGATGTCCCTTGTTAGGTTCAGCGGTTTCATTACCTGTTATACGGACAATCTGGTCACCCTTCATATGAAGGTCAAGCTGACATCCTACACCGCAGTATGGGCATGTTGTCCTTACAGTATGTGTTTCCCATGAACGGGCTTTTCCGATTGCTTTCTTTTCGATAAGAGCGCCCACCGGACAAACCTGGACGCACTCACCGCACTGAACGCAGGATGAAACTCCCATAGGTTTATTTCCGTCACAGACAACCTCAGTGTGTCCTCCCCTGAAACCGAAATCAAGAACCTCATTTACCACAAGGCGGTTACAGGCTTCAACACAACGTCCGCACTGAATACACTTGTTATTGTCTCTAACAATAAAAGCAGCGGACTCATCCTTCTCCACACGTTCTTCAACAACGAATGCAGGGAGTTCAATGCCGAGATGATAAGCGGCATCCTGAAGTTCACAGTTACCGTTTCTTTCACAGACCATACAGTTGTGGTTGCCATTCGCCAGAAGAAGATTAACCACCATTCTCTGCGCGTCAAGAACACGCTCACTGTCTGTTGTTATTTGCATCCCTTCTGCCGGCATAAGAGAACAGGATGTCTGAAGATTTCTCTGTCCGTCCACCTCAACTACACAGACCCTGCATTTACTTGCAGGGCCAAGTTTCGGGTGATAGCAGAGTGACGGGATATAGAACCCGTTGTCTCTTGCTACCTGGAGGACGGTTTTTGTTCCATCAAAGGCACACTCTTTGCCATTGATAAAAATCGTCTTACTCATTAATTTTCTCCTCTCTATATTTTAACGTTTCACCAGAGCCTCAAACTCCGGCCTGAATTTACTCACCATTGCCTGAATCGGAACTGCGAAAGCTTCACCTGTCGGGCATAGTGTCAGCCCCTTGATATTTGCCGTAAGATGCAGTATAAGATCTATATCCTCTTTCTTACCCCTGCCCTCAACAAGATCACGGAGTTTATGTTCAATCACAAGTGAACCCTCTCTGCAGGGGACACACTGTCCGCATGACTCATGATGGTAGAACTCTATTGTGCGGAGAGCAAGTTCAGGTATAGATACAGTATCATTAACAACCATAATCCCCCCCGAACCGAGAGCAGTACCGGCTTTAACGCATGAATCAAAATCAAGAATCAGGTTTTCAGCCTCCTGCGCAGTAAGAATGGCCACTGAAAGCCCGCCGACAATTACACCTTTAAGTTTGCCCTTTACTCCGCCGGCTGCCTCAAGTATCTCTTTAAGAGGTGTTCCCATCGGATATTCAAATATACCGGGCTTATTCACATGTCCTGATACTCCGAAAATTTTAGGACCGAAATTGTTTGATGTACCGAATTTTTTATAACCTGCAGCACCGTTCTGAATTATGTACGGGATACATGAAAGTGTCTCAACGTTATTTACAACTGTTGGGCAGCCGTATAATCCGGCGTTTGCAGGGAAAGGCGGCTTAACACGGGGATTTCCTCTTTTACCTTCAAGGGATTCTATCTGTGCTGTTTCATCACCGCACACATAAGATCCGCCCCCCCTGTGTACAACTATATCTACATTTGCAAGCTGGCCGTCTTTTTTTGCCTCTTCAATTGCCGCATCAAGAATATCAGCGATCCAGTTGAACTCACCCCTGATATAGATGAATGCCTTTTTTGAATTAATAGCGTAAGCGCTTATTGCTATACCTTCAATAACAAGATGAGGATTGAACTCCATGATCTGCCTGTCCTTGAATGTACCCGGCTCACCTTCATCCGCGTTGCAGATAAGATAAACAGGCCTGGAATCATTCTTGGGAAGGAAAGACCACTTCATACCTGCGGGGAAACCTGCTCCGCCCCTTCCACGGACTCCCGCTTCTTTTACTTCTTCAATGATATCAGCAGGCTTCATTGTGAGAGCTTTTTTAAGTGACTGGTAACCGCCGTTTTTTTTATAAAATGCAATTGTACGGCAGTCTTTCTGAGTCCTGTCATTCAGGAGAACACCGCATTTTGATATGACCGTCATTGAAGGATCATTTTCAGGTTCCTTTCCGCTTTTCAGAGCTTCAATAAGAGCATCTGTTTTTTCTATGGTCATGTTTTCGAAATAGCGATCATTGACCTGGATCACCGGACCTGTTGCGCAGGACCCTAAATCCTGAACAGTACTCAGCGTAAACAATCCATCCTTAGTTGTTTCTCCGGCTTTAATCCCTAATTTCTTTTCAAGATGTGCAACAACGGCATCCGCACCCTGAAGAAAACCGGGTACACAGGTATCTACCTGAAGATGAAATTTACCAACAGGCTCAACGTTAAACATGGTATAGTAAGTTGCTACACCGAACACTTTGCTTTTACTGCAGCCTATTACACCTGCAGCCTCTTCCATGGCATCTTCACTGAGAAAGTTTTTATTCTCCCTCTGCAGATGCTGCATAACCGGCATTATCGCTGATTTTTTGTCAGGATATTTGGTAATTATTTGTTTTATACTGGCATCCATACCTCACCTTTTTTTTAAATAAAGATTCACCGGCTCCTCCCGGGGCCGGGAGGGTTATACGGCTTTAAACTCTTAATAAGTTATGCGGACGTTATGCTATTATTAGCAAAAATGCTAAATCTAACACAACTGCCAAAAATAATTAATTTTATTTGTATTGTCATTTATGGCACATTAAATCAGCAAGTCAACATAAAAAAGGTCAGCTTTTCAGGCATGAATCATCAGATTTCCGGCATCGACGATACCTTTAAAACGGGGAAATTAAGCAGAAAAAAAGTGTTTTGCCGGTATCCCCTGAACGGAGGGATTCTCTATACATCGGGGAGCCGGCAAACGGCTGTTCATTTTATAAAGGATTTATTGAAACATAAGGGGAGCCCCCTGCGCAATTACGGCATTTATCTCCATGCTTTGCCGGATAAGCCTCACCACATACGGGGCATAAAGATGAAGGACCTGCTTTTTCACGTGTAAGCTTTTCAGGCTCAACCTTAACTCTCTGCATGCTGAGAATCGAGTGCCCTGCATCTTTTATCTGACTCATCAGGAGATCCGAATCCTGCTCTTTCTTCGGCTTCAGCTTGAAAAACCAGCTGTTCACCTCGGGCCAGTTCTTCAGCTTATCCACATCAAGATAAACACGGACACCCTCACCGCTATATTTTTCATAAAGTGTTACAGCGAACTTTCCGAAATCAAAAACTTTCATCCAGGCATTCCCTGTTGTACAGGGGGTCAGGAGCTGGACAGCATCAGGGAGACACACCTGTGTTTCACAGATTGAATCAAAGAACTCCCCCTCAGGAACATTCTTCAGTGCGAGGTCAACCATGAATCCCCCGATCAAAAGACCCGGAGCAAGAGTGCCGTGAAATGACTTCACAACCTGAACAAATTCCTCATAAGAATAGGTACCGATTTTCATAAAAAACTCCTCTGGGTAAAACTTACTTCAATAATATCTGTACATACTGCATGCTGATTACCGTGAACCATCATCCGCCGGCATCACACGCAGCATCAATACGCAAGGGCAATTTTCTGTTCCCTGGCGGCTTTTAACATCTGCGCGCCTGAATTTCTCTCTGTCATTTTTGTCATCCAGCTTCCATCAATACTGCCCTGAACAACCGGAATAATCTCATCAGCAAGGTAAAGAGCTTCATTGATATCATGAGTCACATATATCACAGGAAAGTCGAACTCACCTTTCATATTACGGAGTTCCTCGCGCAGCCCGCGTCTTGTAATCGCGTCAAGTGCGGAAAAAGGTTCATCAAGAAGAAGAATTTTCGGATGGCGTGCAAGAGCCTGGCATATAGCGCATCTCTGCCTCTCCCCTCCTGATACCTGACGCGGCTTTCTGTTACGCAGATGGCTTATCCTGAACAACTCAAAAAGTTCTTCCACTTCTTTCTTATTCTTTGCGGCAAACGATGCATTTTCAAAAAGAGAGAGGTGAGGGAAAAGAGTGTAATCCTGAAATACATAACCTAACTTTCTGTTTTGAGGAGATATACTAATCCCCTTTTCAGAATCGAACCAGGTATCCTCATTAAAAATTATACTGCCGCTATCAGGTTTCTCAAGACCCGCGAGCATACGGATTATCGTGGTTTTTCCGCCGCCGGAGGGCCCAATCATCACGAGCATTTTACTTTCAGGGCAATCACAATTAATATCAATATCAAAGTACCTGAGTTTTTTCTTTAAATTAATCCTGATCGGCATCTCAATACCCCTTGTTCAGTTTATTAACAAAAAAAAGGAAAAGAAAACTAACAGGAACAAAACACAATGACAGCATTGCAGCTCCATGATAATCCATCATCTCAACAGCTTCATAGATAGCTATTGAAGCCACCTTTGTTTCACCCGGTATACTCCCTCCAACCATAACAAGGACTCCGAATGCCCCGGTTGTATGAAGAAAAACAAGAACAGAAGCTGCAACAATGCCGCTTATACTGTTCGGGATTACCACTCTGAAAAAAGCGCTGTACCTGGAAAGACCCAGAACATAAGCATTTTCAATAAGCCTTTTATCAATCTTCTGAAAAGCAGCTTTCATCGGCTGAATAGCAAAAGGGATACTGTATATAACCGAGGCAATTGCAATCCCTGTAAATGTAAAAAGAAGTGAATTATCTGAAACAGTCCCCCACCATTTCCCTATGAATCCCTTAGGCCCCATGACAATTACAAGATAAAACCCGATTACCGTGGGGGGAAGCGCAGTGGGAAGATATATAAGCGTCTCTATAATTGACTTACCCGGAAAATCTGAATGTGCCAGCATATAAGCAAGGGGAGCGGAGAGCACCATAAGTATAACAGTGGTCACCGTAGCCAGCTTCAGGGTAACAAGCAGAGACGTGTAATCCATTTACCTGTAACCGTACTTTTTCTTTATTTTAACAGCTTCCGGTGATACAAGAAACCTGGCAAATTTTTCGACGGCCTTTTTATTTTCAGCCCTTTTCAGAATACATGCTGACTGAATTATCTGCGGCGCTTCTTTAACTTTATAGAAACATCCCTTCTTCCCTTGTTCTGTATAAGCAGCTGACAGAGCACAGAATCCGGCATCAACAGCTTCACTCTCAGCATATTGGAATGCCTGGGCTATATCCTGAGCTGTTACAATTTTCGATTCAACATAGGTCATCATACCGGCTTTTTCAAGTGCAGTCTTTGCTGCTGTACCGTAAGGTGCTGTAACAGGATTTGCTATGGCTATTTTACCGGTATGATTTTTTTTAAGCTTCACCGTCCAGTTCTTCTCTCCGCAGAAGTCTTTCTTTGCAGACCACAGAATAACTTCGCCTTTAGCATACACAAAGGGGGGTTCCGCAGCACCGCTTTCCGCAAGTAATGCCGGACGCTTCTCATCTGCGGCAAGAAACAGATCATAGGGAGCTCCGTTTGTTATCTGGCCGTAAAGCTTTCCTGTTGAAGTAAAAGTTGCCTCAACCCTGACTCCTGTCCTGGCTTCATATACCTGTATAAGTTCTTTAAAGGGTTTAATGTAATTTGCGGCAACTGCCGCATTGATTTTTTCCTGCGCGTAGGATACTGATGTAGCGAAAAGAGCTGTAAAAATGGAAAAAAATAATGATATCCTGACTGTTTTTTTCATACCTGCTCCATGCCAAAAATAACATAATATAAGTTATGTTAAAAAAGGCATGTTGAAAAATCATGTCAATCATTAAATGGATTAAAGAGGAACCGGCGTTAGAATTTGTAATTTTTTTACTTTTCAGGAATAAAATCAGGTTTAAATATGCGGCTTTCTTTTTTATAAAGCGCTATAAAAGATCTATTGAGTGAATCCATTGTAATTATAATCCATAGTTCCTATGGTATTTTTTTTAATCTCTCCAGCATATCAGAGGCATTTTTTGAAGCAAACTTCAATGTATCATCATGAAATTTTTTAAACTCCTTCATGAATTCTTTGCCGAATTCTGTAAGTTTATATCCCTCCTTATTATTCTCCTTATGAATAAGCTCACGGCCGAGAATCTCCTCAGTCTTTTTGATCTTACCCCAGGCTCCACGGTATGATATACCCATCTTTTCAGCGGCAAGCTTCAGTGAACCCAGTTCGTCTATCAGGTGCAGCAGTTCATATCTCCCCTGCCCGAAATAAACTCCACTGTTCTCCTCAAGCCAGATATGCAGTTTAACATCAGGCTTCTGTTCTTTTTTCTCTATGCTGTCTGACATCTCTTATCTCCTTTTCTTTCCCGATGAAGCAGTAATTATCCCGGAGAGAAACCCGCAAAGATGACTCTCCCATGACATATGCGGCACAGTGGGGAGAACTCCGAAAATCATCCCTCCATACATAAACAGCACTATGACTGAAACAATTACTGATTTGAAATCTTTTCTGAAAAAACCCCGCGCAATGAGATACCCTAATATCCCGTATATCACACCGCTTGCTCCGATATGAACAGTACCGCTGCGGCCTATGACCCATGTGCCCAGCCCCCCCAGCAGCATAATAACGAGAAGAATATAAACTATACCGTTCTCTTCTGTTGATGCAAGGATAAAACCGAGAATAATCAGACTTATTGAATTCGCAATAAGATGCGGAAAATCCGCATGAATAAAAGGGGCAAATATAATCCCCGCAAGCCCGGCAAGCTCCCTGGGAATAATCCCGAGTCCCCCCAGTGGCATAATGTACCCGATAACATGGACAATCCAGAGAAAGCCCGCAAGATAAAGGAGCAGTTTAAGCTGAGATAGTTTTCTTCCTGTAATCATGTACATCATATAAAATAAAATCGGGACAATGTCAATAAACTTGCGGATTTAACTTATATATTCCTTTAAAAATGCAAAAATAATTAATTCAATTTTACTATAATTTGCTTATAAAATATCACCTTTCGTTTATTATATGCAAAAAAGGGTAGAAAAAAAGCAGGGCACTCTGTACTTTATAAACAGATTTCATGCAATAAATTATGGAGATAATCATGAGAATCATCAGAAATCTCGCTTTAACTATATGCTGTATAATCCTGTCACAGGCAGTACTTTTCGCCGAGGGATATAAAATTGTCGTACTCCCCTTTGATAAACTCAACAGGGAAAAAAACTCCGAACTTGAGACTCTGTCTGTGGGTATAAGTGAAACACTTTCAGGCGCACTTTCCACAGTTGACAGTTTTATAATAATCGATTCCGACAGGGTAAAGAGACACCTCCTGGACAGCGCCGGATTTAAACAGGCCATTGGTGTTAACGAAGATAAAGATATTGAGAAACTCCGCTCTCTTACAAAAGATAAACTCGATGGCGACTACCTGATATATGGAAGCTTCAATAAAATCGGAAAGAAAATCCAGTTAACAGCAAAATTTATGGAAGTGACCTCCGGCAAAATTCTCAAAGGATCGAATGTTCACGGGAATTATCCGGATGACATCTTTGATCTTCAGGAAAAACTCGCAAGGGATCTCATGGATAAAATCTCCGGATCTGAGAAATCTGAAAGATCAAACAGTATTGAGGAATACACAAAGTCAACAGGCAACTATACCGCCTACCAGTATTACATCAAGGGGCGGATGGAGCAGATCCAGTATGACGTGAAGAACTACCCCGTAGCAATTGAAAATTACAAAAAAGCTCTGAAGTATGACTCAAAATATGCTCTTGCCTGGGCAGGCCTGTCAGAGGTGAACGCCCTATGGGGTTACCAGATTAAATACGCTAACGGCAAGTGGGAATCTTATCTGAAAACAGCAATTGAACAGGGGATTAAAGCTGTTGAATACGGCCCTGCGCTTTACCAGACACACAGGGCTTTAAGTATGGCCTACCTGAACAACTCAAACTTTGAAATGGCGCAGAAATCTATTGATGAGGCCTACAAGCTCAACAAACTGGATGCCGAAACTCTGCAGATAATGGCACAGCTGAAAAACTACGGATATCTGGAGATGGGGAAACCCGGTACTGAATCAAACAGGTATATACAGGAGTGTCTGAGAATAAATCCTGAACTTATAATCGCAAGATGGTCTCTTGCCCATTCGTACTCAACTATAGGGAAAAAAGATGATTCACTTCGGGAATATTTAGAGATACTTAAAGTGAATCCGAAACACGCACCCGCGCTTCACGGTATCGCGCTCATTTACTATGACAAAAGGGATTACTACAATTCAGAATATTACGCTATTAAAACAGTGGATGCTGACCCGGTTACAGCTCAGCACCATTATACTCTTGCTTTATCATATTACCAGCAGGGGTATTCTGAACCTGCAAAGTGGAATAAGGCGGAGGAATCATTTAAAAATGCTATAAAGCGTAACCCGGATTATCTTGATGCAATTGTCACCCTGGGCCAGACCTATTATAACAAAAAAGATTACCAGGCCGCGATTACTCAGTTCAGAAATGCATTGAAAAAGCAGCCTAACAATGACAGAGCCTATAATGAAATGGCTATCTCTTATTACGCGCTGAAGGATTACAAGTCCGCTGAAAAAAATTCAATACTTGCAGTGAAGTACAATCCCACAAATGCCATTAATAATTACAACCTGGGGCTTGCATATTATATGCAGGAGAGATGGCAGGACGCCATATCATCTTTTGAAAAAGCTGTTGAGTACGACCCTGCATATGAAAACGCCTGGTTCAGCCTTGCAAACTGCTACTGGTACACAAACAGGTTTGACAGGGCTTATGAATACTACGGCAAGGTGCTCGAGCTGAATCCCAACAACAGCGAGGCTAAGAGGTGGCGGGACGATTCTTATAATAAGATGAATCAGTGATAACTCCATAAACCAGCCTGAATTTCCCGGCTTTTCCATCCCTGAAAAAATGGAAGAAGGTCGGGAAATTCAAAAACTTTGAAAACTTTTATTTTATTTCAGTTCTGCAATCTCCTTTTTCAGCTGGTTGAATTTGTCAGCATAAATATCATATATCTCTGAAGTTGTGAGAAATT
>DAISJZ010000039.1:0-25998 GCA_036821145.1 Spirochaetota bacterium | reverse complement strand
CAATTAATACTCCGAAACGGCTTATGTCAACTTTATTTAGGCTCTCTGCATGTTCCGGGAATGAGGCAACTGTAACAATTATTTCTGTATCCTCAAGCTCGTGACGTTCAAGAGGTTTATATCTCGGATCATAAGAGAGCGCCCCTTTCAGGTACTCCCTTAACATGAGGGTAATATCAGGCTCGCTGTGGTCAAAGGCTCCGAAACATCCCCGCACCTTCCCTTTTTTCATGAGAGTGATGAATAGCCCAGAACGGCCATGCACCGCAGGGAGTTCAACCGGCAGCGGTTCAAAATTTTTCTCCTTTTTCTGAATAGAGACTGCGTTCTCCCTGAGCCACTTCATGAAAAGGATTTTCTCCTGTGAGCGTGAAAACTCAGTCCACTGCTCAACGGGATCGCCGCTGCTCCACGCGCATAATAAGATTACTGTTAAAGCAAATATCAATAATGCTGATAATTTTTTCACACTGATATTTTATAAAGAGAATGGATGATTAGTCTATTATTTTATTATAGTGATAGTGTGCATTTTTAAGAGGTGAATAGTTTCTGTGTTGCTTACTTACTTCTATCAGCATCATGGATAAGCGGTTTACTCTGATTTTAGAGTATTTTAACCTGAAATAAAAAAAATTAATTTAATTGACAATAAATGTAACAACTGTTACGTTTATTGTCAGATAGAATATAATGCAGGATAATGACAGGTAATTTTATTTGTTATTAAGACTGCACTGATCAAAAAATACAATTTTTATGGAAGGTGAAAAATGAAAGCTTTCAGAATACTTCTTGTTATGATGGTTATCGGTATATTAAGTTATACGGGTATAGTGGGGTATAATCACGGCTGGGATCTTTTCCCTGTTTTTTTCGGAGACATGGCGGCAATGACATGGTCCGGTCAGTTTAATTTCGATTTCACATGTTTTCTGGCATTATCCGGACTATGGCTTGCCTGGAGAAATAATTTTACACCGGCAGCAATTGTTCTGGGTTTACTCGGGTTTGTCGGAGGAATAATGCTGCTGGCTCCATATCTTCTTCTTATCAGTTTTCAGGCGAATGGTGATATGAAGGAAATTCTACTGGGCAGGGAAAGAGCAGCAAGATAAATTTAATTTAAACCGGGCAGCTGTAATTTACGGCTGCTCTTTAAAAAATTGTACATGAAGAGTATAATGAAAAAGCAGCCTGAGCTGCGGAGTATATAAATCTGATGACAGAGATAGTATAAAATGAGCAGAAAGCCTGATTCAAAAATTAAAGAAGATATAATGGAAAACGTTCTTTCAGCAATAAGGGAGAAAGGATTAAACAACCTGAGCCTCAGGGATATAGCAAAGGAAACAGGGGTAAGTGCCCGGATGCTTATCTATCACTTTGAATCTTTTGAAAATCTGATTAATTCTGTTTTTATTCATTTGAGTATCAGGCATAAAACTATTCTGAAAACTATTCTTGCTGAAAATGCCGGTAAATCCCCCGCCCGGATTTCCGAGATCTTCATAGAAACAATTTTTGCAGATGATAACCGGGATTCACTGCTTCTCTTCGTGGAACTTTATACCGGCGGACTTAGAGACACCGGGAAGTATAGTCTGTTTTATGATGAAGTTCTGCATAAATGGATTGGTGAAATAGAAAATTATTTAATCAGGCAGTTTGGTGATGAGGCAAAATTATATGCAACTATAATTGTTTCACTATCCCGCGGTCTGATGCTGGACTGGCTTGCTACAGGAGATAAAAAGAGAATTATAGATAGCAGTTCTCTGTTTTTATCAATGTTTGAAAAATCAGGAGTTAGCCGTAAAATCTGAAAGTACTGGATATGGAAAAGTGGAGATTAAGTATAGCAAAAGAAATTTTCATGAGAAAGTTTTCAATCCGGCAGATAAATAAATTTTTTTACAGAGGGAGAAAAATATGATGTTAACAACTGTTTTGCCATATGCAGCAGGTGTGCTGTTTATACTTTTCATTTTTTTTACTGTTTACAGTGATGGTAAAAGGATTAAGAAAAGCTGGCTCTTCCCGGCGTTTCTCTCCTTTCTTTTCTTTATCTTTTCACTAACTGCTATAGCCACAGAAGGATTTCTGGGTTTCTGGACAGAACACACCCGTAATTTATGGGGGAACCAGATCTGGTTTGATCTTCTTCTTGCTGCGGGTATTGGCTGGTATCTTATAGTGCCACAGGCTAAGGCCCGCGGGATGAATCTGTTCCTGTGGGGGTGTCTTGTTGTATGCACCGGTTGTATCGGTTTTACAGCTATGCTTGCCCGTATACTCTATCTTGATGAGCGGTAATACATTCTGCAGAATTTAAACTTTAATTAACAACGGGCTGGCCCCCGTTTTTAATTACATCTCTCTTCTAATGAATAATTGCTGTTATCTCTTCAAAAAGTCTTGAACTTCCCTGCATGTGCTAATAAAGGGATAAATAATGATGTGAAATTTAAGCAGAGCGGAATAAAAAATGAATTCAGATAAAGCCGGTTACAGGGTCCTTGTTTCAGCAATTTTTTATAAGACTTTTGATTACAGGGAGAGCGGCAGCGGGTCATCTCTTTTCTCCTGCCAGGCAGGTATTGATGACAGGAGCATGAGAGAGGGGAAGGAGGTTAGTTTCCCGATCCCTGAGAGTGGAGTAATTGAGAAGTATAAACTCTACGACATGATAATTATCTTCTCCTCCGCTGAAGAGGTGATGGATAAATTAAAAATCAATTCCAGGCTCTATCTCTGGTCAGGAATCTTCATCGGAGAAGCGGTAGTGAAAGAGGCAAACGCGTAAGTATTCATCAGCGGGAGTCTCCGTTCTGCGGACCTTTCACATTGTAACTGATATTCTTCAAAGTAAATTTTCCGTAAGTGAAATCCCCCTCAGGGTAGTTCCAGATTGCCTCACCGTATGTAAGTATTCTCCTCCCTTCAAACTCCCTGTATTCGCTGACCGGAGTAGACCATCTTGCTTTCCTGAGTGTGCCGTCATTCTGCAGAGCGGACCTGTCATCAGAAACAAAGTTAACAAGCTCACTCTTCTCATTGAAGTAGAGCACAGCCGATACTTTATACGAACCGTTTGTGAATGTAACGCGGCTTGAGAGCCTGTCAATCTCCTCCCATGTAAAACGCCTGTCGATAAGCATTGCAGGAGCAAAGAGGCATATATCATTCAGCAGGGTAACTGTCTCAGCTGCGGTGAGATCCTCTCCTGACAGATTAACAGCATTGAAAAGAGATGCCACTCTCACAATAAAAGAGGCGTTCTGATTTTTGTAGGAGTGGAATGCGTGGAATGGAATGAACAGCATCTCCGCTTCCATAAAAAATATCCGCGCAGGATTCCCGATAAAGTTATACTGCCTTGAAACAGCTTTCATAGGTTTGTCGCCGGGATTACGGAACATCTCCGCATCAAATTCGATATAGAAATTCCGGGGAACAGGCTTGCCGATTGCGCCAGTGTATCTGAGATATCTCTGCACCGGAGCAGGGAGGCGGGTGATCCGGGATTCGGCAAGAATCTCTTCTTCTAACAGAGGTTGGGTGCTGAACTCAGTTTTAAGATCGGATAAAAATTCTTTTTTTAATGGTCTGCTGTGGATGAATAGCATAATGAAAATTATAACGGTAATAGAAACAATTAAAAATATAAATATTCTCTGCATGTAATGCCTCAGCAATAATAAATGATTAATAAGTTACTCCGATTATATTACAGGATATAATCAATAAGGTATTTCGGGATAGTCCCAATATTATTATAACACACAGTCTCACCAATTAATACACCTCCGGATATCCCGGAACAGAATTTTTTTAAAAAAATCTGAAAAAGCAGCTATTCAAAAATACAGGTAATTCTCGCGGGTTAAAATAATAAGCCTTTTTATAAAGTCCCATCTGAAGGGGTCCTGGTGAACATTCATTAGATTTAAGAGAAAAAGTAATAAATGCTATAAAAAAGAATAAACTGACATACGCTTACGTATTACTATGAGCCGTACAGTGATTCAATTCATAAAAGAAAGGACGGGGATTATTCAAACTCTACTGTAATTCTATATGGAATAACGGGGGGATTACTTGCCGGTGTGCAGAACTTCTACAGCAGAACCGTATCGGTTCACTGCGCCTCAACCCGTACTGCAGGTATAGTAATCTGGAAACCTGTTTCCGGGAATAAGAAAGGTATTTCAATCGGAGCAATGGCCGGATCATATACTGAGAATAGATATTACAAGGAGGAACTCATCGCACTTGCGTTTATTTCATACACGGTTAAAGGGGAGTGACCTGTTACTTTTTCTGATACATCAGCTTGTCAGATTCATTGATAAGAGATTCTATATTCCTGAGCTGACCTTTTGAAATGCCATGAGAGATGCTCAGTTTTGTTTCACTGTCAGGAGAGGTGTAGAATATCCGTTTAAAATCTCTGTCAAGTCTGTCAATAATGTGAGTTATATCTTCGTTTACACCAACTTTCATTATCGCCAGAAATTCGTCACCCCCTATCCTGAAGAGGTGGTCCTCGTTTCTGAAAATTTTCTTCAGCTGTTCTGAAATAGCGATAAGCGCAATATCTCCTTCCCGATGCCCGTATTTATCATTTATAGTTTTAAAATTATTCACATCCATGTAAACAACAATGATCTCTTCCAGGACATCAGAATGCCTTCGTGACGGGGCGGTCTCTCTCGACCATTGCGAAATATAATCATTCAGCATCCGTCTGTTGAAAAGCCCGGTTAAAGTATCATGACAGCTCTGCTCTATAACCTGCTGGTAAAGGGATGAATTGGCAAGGGCTATTGCTGTAAAATCTGCTATGGTGCTGAGTATAAAATGTTCATCTTCTGAAAAGAGGTGTTCCTTTTCCGTGTTGACTATTTCTATTACTCCATAGACAACTCCCTTGTGAATCAGCGGAACTGCAATAATTGATCGGGTATTGAAATTTATCAGTTTATCAACTTTATCTGAGAACCTGGGATCTGAGCGGGCATCACGGACGTATATCGATCTGCCGGTCTGGGCCACAGTCCCGGCAATACCCTCACCCGTTTTCAGCCTGAACTGGCTGAGTTTACCAATATCGCTCCCCTTGATATATATGAAGTATAGCTCTTCGGATGTATGATCAAGCCTTAGGAGGCTCCAATGTTCCGGATCGAAGAACTGTTTTATCTCCATCATTACGCCATCAATTATCTGGTGTATCTCCAGTGATGATGTTATAAGTTTGCCGATATTGGCATACATCTGTTTTGTTCTGTTGTCCATGGCAGATTGTCGTAAAGGGATTATTTTTCTCCGATTATCGCCTCCGCTACATTCATTATGTGGTCTCTTATCCTTCTGTAGCTGTTAAGCATATTCATATAGCTTACGCTCATAAGCGGGTCAACTTTTTTCCCTGAGAGACGCTGCAGGTGCTTTGTCCTGAGCTCCCTGAAATGATGTGTTATTGATTTCCCCTCGGCATATACAGATGGAGAATCAAGCCTGGATCGGTAACGTATCGAATCATTGATGTTTTTAAAATAATCTGTTATATGAACATGAAGTTCGATGATCTCTTTCTTTTTAACATCAGTGAGCTTTAAAGAATTGTCTCTTAATTTAAGAAGAAGTTTCATAATGTTGGCAATATAGTCGCTAATTGATTCATATTCATCAACAATTCTCAGCTGTGTTTGTGCTTCAACAACCTGCGCATGCGGTAAATCCATTGATATAATATCCACAAGGAATGCTGATATCTCCTTCTGCATGAGGTCAAGATCCTCTTCTCTTTTGAAAACAGATTTAATGCTCTTTTCATTTTCAAAGCCTTCCTTAATCACGGCGCTCAGATCTTCAAGCATCTCTAAAAGTATATTCCCCATGTTTATAATTTCCCTTCTTGACTGCTCAATTACAATAACCGGAGTTGTAAGCATCCTTATATCGAGTTTTGTAACCTTTGAAGGGACTTCTGAAGGACTGGCGGGTACAATTTTTTCAAGAAAGAGTGCAAGCTGATGAACAAAGGGGAGGTGAAGTAATACGTTTATAACGTTAAACATTGTATGAGCAATTGCAATCCCCTGGATAATATACGGGTAGGATTCAACGCCATTCACAAGCCGTATGGTCCCCGGGTCTTCTCCCATGATGATCGGGATAATCTTCAGAAAAAACGGGAAAAGAGGGAGAACCCATAAAAGGCCGATAACCTTAATCAGAGTATGCGCATAAGCCGCTCTCTTGGCATTTGTAGTTGCGCCTAATGATGCGAGAAGTGCTGTTACAGTTGTCCCGACGTTCATACCCATTACAAGAGCTACTGCTGTGTCAAAAGTCATTATTCCTGTTGACGCCATTCCCATGACAATACCCACAGAGGCTGAGGATGACTGCACTATCCCTGTTATAAAAGCACCTGTCATTGCGCATGCGATGAGGCCGGTAAAATTTCCCGGTCTGAATGCGTGAAATAAATTCAGAAAGGCCTCAACTTCCCGTAAAGGTTTGAAACCTAACTTCATCAGTTCCAGGCCGAAGAAGATCATCCCCAGGCCCATAATCATCATTGCAAGATACCGGGTATTATCCTTCCTGGCAAAGAGGTACATTATTCCGAAAATTCCGATTAGCGGAAGGCCGAATTCACCGATGTTCAGAACAAGAATCCACCCTGTAACTGTTGTGCCTATATCTGCTCCAAGAATGACGCCTATTGCCTGGACAAGTGTCATAACACCGGAATTTACAAAACCCACAACAATAACAGAAGTTGCTGAGCTTGACTGAATCAGGGCGGTAACAGAGAACCCTACTCCCAGCGCCATGAGCCGGTTATTCGTAACCGCGCTGATTAGTTGTCTGAGCTTTGTCCCGGCAACGGCCTGAATACCCCCGGACATGTAATTCATCCCGAGTAGAAAGATCGCAAGTCCCCCCAGCACCTTGAAGGAAATACTTATTATCAGTGACGTTTCCATTATTTATATTCCTGAAAAAATAAAAATAGTATAAAGAATAATACCATATTTAATACCACCCCGTCATAGCTCTATTGCACGTTATTTGTCAAGAATCTTGTTTTATGATGGTCAGGAAGATTATTAAAATTAATTGAACATTTCATTATTTTTCTTGACATTCGAATATTTATTCGATTTTTGTCATTTATCGAATAAATATTCGAAAAGTAATAACTGGAGGAAAATATGATAACCAGGAAAGAGATAATCATAAGAGGTGTTTCTGCTGCAGGAGTGATCATGGCGGGGAAGGTGACAGGGTTTAGTGATATTCTACAAAAGTCCTCCGTTGAGGAGTGTTGCAGCAAGAACAGGGGTTTATCGGGGAGAGCTGAAAGGATACTGCGCGGGGCATCACTGGCTCCAAGCGGCCATAACACGCAGCCGTGGAGTGTGAAGATTCTTTCAGAACATGAATGGATAATCGGCTGGGATAAGTCGAGATCTCTCCCCGCGGTTGATCCACATAACAGGGAGCTTCTGCTCTCTATAGGGGCTTTCTGTGAAGCACTGAAAATATCTGCAGCAAGTGAGGGACTTGAGGCTGTGATAAATGTTATCGGGAAGAGCCCGTTTTCGAAGGATCTTGTAAAAATTACTTTCCGTGAATCAGAACATTCAGATTATAATATGGAGGCATTGAGAAAAAGGAGAACGATTAAAAAAGGGCTCCTCTCTCAGCCGGTAGATAGCGGAGACTTAAGGTTTATAACTTCAGGTTCAGGGTCAAAATTTTACACTTACAACAGAGATAGCAGGGAGGGGGATTTCATCGAAGCTGCGGTTCTTGAGTCAAATAAAATCCAGGCAGCAAGGGATGATGCACAGGCTGAGCTTGCGGAGTGGATAAGGTGGAGCCGGAAGGATGTGATGAAGTATATGAACGGACTTTCGCCTGCGGGCATGGAAATAGGGGGTTTCGGAGAATGGTATGTCAGCCATTTTTTCGGCAGGGATGATGTAATGAGTTCGTCGTTCAGGGAGCAGACAGTTAAAATGGTTAAGGAACTTCTCTCTTCATACGGTACATGGATATTGATAACATCAGATAAAGAGGACTGCAAATCTTTGATAAATGCCGGAGGCAGTTTTCTTAAGCTGGGACTTAATTCCTGGAGAAAAAAAATTGCCCTGCATCCCATGACACAGCCTCTTGAAGAGGAGGGTTTTGCCGGTGAACTCAAAAAAAATCTTGGAATTGAAGAGAATATTCAGTTTATTTTAAGAGCAGGATATGTTGAAAATTACCCGCTCCCTGTTTCAATGAGGATGCCTGTGGAGAGGATCATCCGGTGAAGATAAATAGAGTTATTCTGATATTACTTTTTTCTATGAATGCCTCAGCAGCGGAGAGGGGCTTTTATTCGTCAGTATCTGCCGCAGGGGGGATCAATCCCTATGCGGCAAGTGTTTCAGCAGATATGTTTTACAGGTTACCTCTGTTCTCTGATACCGGGGAGATGTGGAATACAAGCTGTATTGATCTCGGATTAAATGGAACTGTTACACCGGCAGACTATAGCGGGTCAGTTTTTCTTAATATTGAACCGGTTGCTGTATTCAATATTAAATTTACAGCAACAGCACAAAGGTATTACACCGGGCTCGGTTATGGATATAACAGGATGGAGTCACCTGATTCAGATTATTCATCCTCTGCGCGTGATGATATTGATAATGAAAGCAGGACCGCGTATAAATATTCAGCTGAGCCTGCCCTTAAATTTAAATACAGCAGAACTGTTTTCGTCAATAAATTCACGTTAAATTATATAGATACAAGAACCGGTGATGAATATTATTACGAACCTTACAGCGATTCAATCCATAAAAGAAAAGATTATGATTACTCCAATTCAACAAATCTTTTATTTGAAGTTAACAGAAATTTTTACGCCGGGTTCAACAACTTTTACAGCAGAACGAAGTCAGTTGACTGCAGTTCAAATCGTGTCGCAGGGATAATAATATTTAATCCCGAATTACAGGGCAATGAAAAGGTGTCAATAGGGGCAATGGCCGGGACATATACGGCCAATAATAATTACAGGGGTGATCTTTTTGCTGCTGTATTTGCATCAGTAAGTATGAAAGCAGATTGACATATTGTAGGAGAATCTGTTTTATTTACAACTTGATATTCTCAAAGGGGAAAGAATATGAACATAGCAGTTATAGGAATAGGTGGTGTGGGCGGTTTTTTCGGAGGTAAGCTGACACAGCTGCTTAAATCCCATAGTAACCTTTATGTACATTTTATTGCTCGCGGGCGGCATCTTGATGAGATCAGGAGTAACGGGCTGATTCTTGATTCGGACGAAGGGGAGTTTATATGCCGGCCAACAACGGCAACTGATGATATATCCGCGCTCCCTGAACTTGATCTCTGTCTTGTCTGCGTGAAATCATACGACCTGGAAAAGGCGATGATTATGGTTAAAGATAAAATTAATGATAAAACAATGATACTCCCTCTTCTAAATGGAGTTGATATTTACGAGAGGATAAGAGGTGTAGTTAAAAACGGAATTGTTTTCCCCTCTGCGGTGTATATAGGTACTTATATTGAAAGGCCCGGTAAAGTTACACAGAGAGGAGGAGCATGCAAAATTCTTTTCGGTAAAGATCCTTCTAATGATTATATCGATTCAAGACTTTTTAATCTCTTCGACAGCGCCGGGATAAAGTATGAGTTATCCGATAATCCGTACAGTGCAATATGGAGTAAGTTTATTTTCATCGCACCTTTCGGCCTTGTCTGCGCCAGGTATAATAAAACTATCGGCGAGGTAATGAAGTCTGACGGTCTGACGGAGATTGTTAAGGATATTATGCGGGAGATATCAGCAATTGCTGCTAAGAAAGGGATCGGCCTCCCTACGGATGTTATAGATAAAACCTATGCGTCCGCCAGGAATTTCCCTTTTGATACAAAAACCTCTTTCCAGAGAGATGTGGAAAATATTACCAAATCTGATGAACGGGATCTTTTCGGAGGCTCAATTGTCAGGATGGGAAAAGAGAATGGTGTTCCAACTCCGGTATCAGAATCCGTCTACAATGAAATCTGCAGGATGAAGCCCCTGAAGTAGAAACAGGTTTCAGTCTATATATGTCGGAGGGTAAAAGTCCCTGTATAGCAGGGCGGTCTCTTTAACTTTTCCGTTAATAATTTTTTTTCTGTAAACATATATTGTTGATCCGGGTTTAACCTTTCGCCCTGATTCTTCAAAGGGGATGTTTACTGTTTCCTCTTCAGTATAGATTTCATAAGAGCCCCGGATTTTTCCCCCTGCACGTATGGTTATGAGGAGAGTACTGTCGTTCATGGATGTGTTTATAAAAATTGAATGCTGATGCGGATTCTTAATCCTCAGGTCCTTCTTTCCATATTTTATTGTAGCATCAAGTCCCGGAGGGACATATGTAACAGGATAGGCATGCCGGTGCCTTTCGATTATTACGCAACCCGCAAGTATAAGGGCGTTGAAAAGAGTTGAGGAGACCTGGCAGATCCCGCCTCCTGCTTCATAGGCGGATCTGTCCTGGTACAGCACCCTTCCGCTGAGATAGCCGTTCGCTGCCGATCCTTCCCCCACTGTTTCATTGAAGGAGAAGGTTTTACCTGATGGAATCTCCACTCCATTGAGTTTTGACGAGGATATCCTGATGTTTGTCTTAACAGGCAGCTCCTGTTCCGCTACAAAGGTCGTGTATGATGAAAGCACGACTTCATGTACAGGCTCTGAAAAGCCGCGACCAGGATAAAAGGCGGCAGCAAGTATATATATCACAGCAATAAATTTTTTCAAGAATTACAGTGTCTCCTGTTATTTCGATTTCCCGCTGATCATTCTACTCTGACCGCTGTATATCAGGCCTTTCTCCCCGTCAATCCTTACTGCAATTCCGCTTGTAAGAATTTCGGTGGCTTTAGTGGCTCCTGTTATTACAGGAATGTCAAGGGCCTTCGCAACAATGGCCGCAGGTGAGTCTCCGCCCTCCTCTTCAGTTATTACTGCTGTTGCATTCTTGATAAGGTGGAGTGCCTGCTCGGATGATTTTTCTATAACAAGAATGTCGCCCCCCCTGAAGTCATCGATAGAAGATTTGTTGTCAGCAATAACGCATAACACACCTGTTGCGGAGAGCCCGTTGAGGCTTGTTCCGCCCGCAAGTATATCCCCTACGATATGTATCTTGATCATGTTTGTTGTGCCGCTTATCCCCACAGGCATGCCACCTGTAATAATCACAAGGTCACCGTTTTTAATAAGCCCGGCGCATGCAGCGTTATCAACTGAATTCTGAAAAATCTCATCAGTAGTTTCAGCTTCAGCTGCCAGCACAGGTATAACTCCCCATGAAAGCGAAAGCTGGTTGTAAACTTTGAGCAGCGGAGTAGATGCGATTATAGGGCATTTCGGCCTGTAGCGGGAAACCATCCTTGATGTGTGCCCGGATTTTGTTATGGATATTATCGCTGCCGCGTTTAGCGAATGTGCTGCTGAACATGTTGAATAACTTATTGCATCAGTTACGTTTTTGGAAATATTAATATGAGTATTTTCAAGTATTTTAACATAATCGATTTCTGTTTCAGTCTTTTCGGCAATTTTTGCCATTGTGGCGACTGTAAGCTCCGCGAATTTCCCGATAGATGTCTCACCTGAAAGCATGATGGCGCTCGTACCGTCATAGATTGCGTTAGCGACATCTGTGATTTCAGCTCGTGTGGGCCGGGGGTTGCGGATCATTGAATCAAGCATCTGTGTCGCGGTAATTACAGGTTTTCCGGCATTCCGGGTTTTATTAATGATCATCTTCTGCAGGTGGGGTATCTCTTCAAAGGGGATCTCAACACCCATATCACCTCTGGCAACCATCACTCCGTCACTCACGCGAACTATCTCGTCAATATTCCGTACGCCGTCCCTGTTCTCTATTTTGGAGATAATCTTCAGGAATGAACCGTTATTTTCCGAGAGGAAGTTCCTGATGATTTTAACATCCTCTGAACTCCTGACAAAAGAGAGGGCTACATAATCAAAGTCATGTTTTATTCCGAAGAGAAGATCTTTCCTGTCATTGTCACTCATAAACGGAAGTTTAACTGTAACGCCGGGCACATTTACACCCTTCCTGTTGCTAAGCTCTCCGCCGTTTATTACTTCGCATACAATGTCTATTGATGTGACTTCATTAACTCTAAGTTCAATAAGGCCATCAGCAATAAGTATACGGTCACCACGGCTTACATCATTAACAAGGCCTTTATATGAAATTCCGACCCTTGTCTCGTCCCCTTCAATCTCTTCAGTAGTCAGGGTAAATTTGTCACCTTCATGAAGTTCAATCTCGCCATTTTTGAAAGTTCTTAGTCTTATCTCCGGTCCCTTGGTATCCAGCAGAAGAGCCGCAGGTCTCCCAAGCTCAGCACGGATTTTTTTAAAGCATTCAATCCTGCTCAGGTGTTCTTCATGTGTGCCGTGTGAAAAGTTAAGGCGGGCTACGTCCATACCTGTGAGAAAAATTCTTTTAAGTACTTCCGGGTCATCAGTAGCGGGCCCCAGTGTGCATATAATTTTAGTCTTTCTCATCATATTTCTCCTACTTAAGGCCGTCAATAATCAGCTGTTTATCATAAGTAATAACAGCGTCATAAGTAATCTCTTTTTTGGCACCTGCCGCGAGGTCAATTATGTATTTCCTGATCCCCTGCTGATACTCTGTTGTTTTTTTAATCTCTTCATCTGATAAAAACTGCATTGATAGATTTTTAACAGCAACTTCAATTTCCTTGCTGTTGCTTACAGGGAAGTTGTCCAGTATTATAATCTCCCGCTGCTCCTTCGAGTTGTTTTCAACAGTGATTTTATATGAGTAAACGATCCTTGTGTTGCCCCCGAATACTCCGGAAGTGTCATGATATTTTTTAACGAGCTCCTTTTTCGCTGTCATGTCGGGAGCTATCCCCAGTACAAGATTTTTTTCTTTGTCAACAGGTGTGTCCGGTATATCAACTTTACCTATAAACTCATTCTCAAGGAATACCTGCGCTTCACCGCCAAGCCATGGAAGTTCAGTCCGGTTTGAAGTTTTTGCCATCAGGAATACTTTCCCCGAGGATTCAGGCACTGTCTCAAAGTAGTACTTAAGTTCTTTTTCTGATTTAAGTTTATAGGATTTAATCAGCTTTTTCTGATATTTATCAGATGATTGAATGGTCTGCCTTATAGGGAAAGCCACCTCAAAATTAAATCCTGCTGAGGTTATAGTTGATTCAGGAACCGGCGCTCCGTTTTTTTTCTTTCCGCCGATTACAGCCTCCTCTTCCATCATCGTTTTTCCGTTTGCTTCAGCCTTCTTGTATGATCTGAAGTAGTCCCCTTCATCATCCCTGTATGGCTCGCGTGCGTTAAGGAACCAGGGCGGCAGGTGGGGGAGAGCTATGTTGGTAAGAGGTTCACCGGTAGAGAGACTTAAGTTTATTTCCTCCCAGTCTTCACCGGTCTTCTGGTAAATATTGGCATAAAGAATAACATCTATCTCTCTGTTTTTTTTGCTCGCCCTGAAGTCATACATCATCTGCCAGTATGTATTCGGTATCATATATATCAGGCTGAAGTCTGTCTCCTCCTCTGCTGAAGAAAAAATACTGAGCATAAGCCTTTTTTCTGTAGCAATTCCGGAAGTGTCTGACTTCAGATAGCTCTGCTGTTGTGCGTACTGGTCTGTTACATCGCTGTATTGCTGAACCTGGGTCTGGGCTATGTTTTTCTCCATTGCTTTGTTTATCTTCTGGTAGCTTGAAAAGTAGGAGCTCCCGCCTATCTGAACAAGCTCAAATTCCCATTTCTGTATCTCCTTTGCCAGCTCTCTCCGTTTTTTCTGTATAGCTCTTGCCGAGTTCTGGAGTTCCTTTTTTTTCTTTGCTGTATAATCAAGAGTATTTCCCCACAGTTCTGTCTGGGGGATTCGTGTCTGGAGGTCCTTGGACGCGGTCTGTTTTGTGAATTCATTTATGGAGTTAATAAAATTGTCCTGACCTTTTATGTTTGTAAGATCATCAGCAAGGCCGGCATCTCTGTCTCTCAGCTCCTCAAGATTCTTTTCAATCTCAGCTATTTTTTTTCTTCTCTTTTCGAGGAGCGCCTGACGGGAGATCTCCATGGACATAATTTTCCCGCTGAATTTTTCCGGGAGGCTCCCCCTTACCGACCAGTCGTACAGGTTATCCGGCAGGCCTTCTATTAAAATTGTATTTAAACCTTTCTGAAGCTTAATTTTTGATACCCTTGTAATCTCAGCCCTGTTTGTGAAGAGTTTAACGGCTGTTATTCTGCTGTTTGCGGCAACAGGGAGATCCGCTGAACTCCCCCATGATGCCGAAAGAACAAGAAGCAGGATAGCGATAATCCCGTATCGTTTATTCATAATTTCCTCCGGATATTCCTGAAATAATAATATATAGCAGCATGGGCAAAATCCATAATATTTATATATGAAAGAGTCAAATACTTCGGGGAATTAATGAAAATTTAATATGTGGTTTAAGATGAACCGGAAAATTATAGTATTACTCAGTTTTATCTTTCGAAGATTCCACTATCAGGGCGCATTTATTTATAAGGAAAAAAGTCTTGACTCTAAAGGTTATGTTTTTTGTCATAAAGTTTATAGAGACTTTGGAATTTTCTTAATTTTAATAGAAAGAGTAAATTTTTTAAGAGGAGCAAAAGATGTCAGTAAAATCATTGAAAGAGGCAAGAAGGGAACAGATTCTTAAATCCGCTGAGAAAGTCTTCTCCGAAAAAGGTTTTCAGAATTCAACCATATCGGATGTTGCTAAAGAGACAGGTGTTTCTGATACCACGATTTATGAGTATTTTTCATCCAAAGAGGACCTCCTTTTTTCTATCCCCAGGGATGGCATTGAATTGAGCAAGCAGATGCTGGATTCTCATTTAAGCTATATTAATGGTGCTTCAAACAAACTTAGAGGTATGATTTATCACCTCTGTAAATTCTACCAGGATAATCCCTATTTCGCATCTATCTCACTTATGACACTTAAAACAAACAAGAAGTTTATGGAGACTGACATTTATAAAGATCTTATAGAGTATTATAAGATTATGACAAATGTTATTAAAGAGGGTATGCAGAACGGGGAGCTGAAAAGCGACATAGATCCATATTTTGTCAGATCAGTACTTATAGGCGCTGTTGAGTTTATCACAATCAGGTGGCTGATGTATGGCTGCCCCATGGATAAAACACAGCCTATACTTAATGTAGATCCCCTGTTTAAGCTGGTAATGAGTGGAGCAAAAAAAGACAAGAGAATGAAAAACTTCAACTTCAAAATCAAGATTGAACCTGAAGATGAAGCTGAATCTGAAACTGAAGAGTAAACAGTATATAGCAAGGGGCTGTAGCCCCTTGCTATATTTTATTATATCCAGTTATTCTTTTTAGCCTGAAAAGTCAGTTCATCTCTGAAATCGGGGTGAGCGATAGAGATGAGCTTTTTAACCCTTGTGCTTATCGAATCCAGAGCAATATTGACAACACCGAATTCAGTTACAAGATACTCCTGTTCATTCCTTGTCGTTGTGACTATCGAACCTTCAGGAAGAGTAGGGAGAATTTTTGATCTGAGTTTCCCTTCCTTATCAGTATAAGTGGACCCAAGGGCAAGAATCCTCTTACCCCCTTTAGACATCTTGGCTCCCTGGTTAAAGTTCACCTGTCCCCCTGTTCCGCTGTACTGCTTTATCCCTATAGATTCAGATGCTGCCTGACCTGTAAGGTCAAGCATCAGGGTGTTATTTATTGATATGAGGTTATCGTTCTGTGCTATGTTCATAGGCTGATTAACCCAGTGAACCTCTTTAAACTCAAAAAGTTCATTTCTGTTCAGGTCATCGTAGAACTGCTTTGTACCTACAGCAAAAGCAGTTACAATTTTACCGGGAAAAAAGTTTTTCTTTGCGCATGTGAGAACCCCTGCTTTAACAAGTTCAGTTACTGAAGGAGTTACAACCTCCGAATGCATCCCCAGGTCTTTCTTCCCGTGAAGCATGTGCCCTATGGCATTTCCAAGACCCCCGAAGCCGAGCTGAATTGTTGCACCGTCAGGTATCAGTTCAACAATGAATTCGGCCAGTTTATTCTCCACGTCTGTAATAGGTATTTCCGGGAGTTCAAAAAGAGGATTGTCATTTTCAATGATATAATCTATTTCTGAGATATGTACCTTGAAATCATCCCCGCAGCACCATGGGAGGTGTCTGTTGATTTCACAGATTACCATATCCGCAGGCTGGAGGCACTCTTTTTTGGGAAGAAAGGACCCGAAACAGGATTTGTTTACATATCCATCTTTATCAGGTGGAGTTGCCGAGAAGCAGACTTTGTTCGGTTTTGCTTTCAGGGCTACGTTCCCCAGATCTGAAAAACTGTGAGGTTTGTATGAGCCCACTCCCCACTCCATGCATATTCTTTCAAGAGGGCCTACAAACATTGTTTCAATATTAAAACTCCCTTTAGCTTCAGGCTTCATGTAGTCATATAGAGCCATGGCAAATCCCTGAAGTATGGTTACGTTCCGCAGTTCATCTGCCCTTGCACCGAGAGCGGTTGAAAAAGCTTTTGGAATATTTACCCCGCCGCCTGCGAAGAGGGTGTCATTTGAATTGATAAGTGCAGCGGCCTTTTCAGGGGATATTATTTTTGCTTTATAATCCTCCATCCATGATCCGCTTACTTTTATTCTGTTCTTTGGTTGTACTCCGCTGTTCATGCTCTACTCCGGAATTTTCTGTATAAGTCTTATTTATTGTTTAAAATAAACTAAAAAAACTTATGCTTAATTGTAAAATATTAAAAAAATTAAAGTTAT
Source organism: Spirochaetota bacterium (assembly GCA_036821145.1). Lineage (GTDB taxonomy): Bacteria > Spirochaetota > UBA4802 > UBA4802 > UBA5550 > UBA5550. The sequence continues at coordinate 9,045 of DAISJZ010000039.1, read as the reverse complement.
GATTAAAATATTGTCAATAACAAAACAGTAAAACTATTATATATAGCATTGTTTAATATAAAGTGTCAGTAAAATAGTGATTTATACTACAGCAACATTGAAATTATTAGTAGTTTTAGTCTATTCTTATTTTTATGAAGATTATCACCTTTTAATCTGATGAACAGGTTAAAGTCTGCTTCAGCAGGATTGTTTCTTTCAGCGTTGACTCTCTCCGGTTTTTACAATAAATTAAAACAGAATATACTTAAAGCAACGGAGAAATATATGAGGCTGCTGCCCGGAACCATTTTGTTATTATTTTTTTCAATAATATATTTTTTCAGCATAGCGAGTGCGGATGCCGGATATAAGGGTATAACGATAAATGCTCTCCTTGAGGGGCATCCAACAGACAGAGCTGTTGCAAAACTCCTTCCGGAATTTGAAAAGCAGACAGGTATCAGGGTTAATATTGAAGTTCTCCCCTTCGAAAAGATGACAAAGACCGGAGAGGATATTTTAAACAGTAAATCTGACCGGTATGATGTTATTATGGACGCATGGGTAAATGCTGTAAACTACGCGGAGGCAGGACACCTCGAACCCCTTGATTCTTTTATAAATAATAAAAGATTGAATCGATTTGTTGATATAAGTGATTTCGTTGATGAGTATCTTGCTGAATCCTGTTATAAAAGAGAGCGTTTCGGTCTGCCGATGTATGGTGAGAGCACTTTTTTTTATTATAGAAAGGATATCTTCGACAAATACAGGATAAAAGTTCCTGAAACAATGGAGGAGCTGAAGGAGGCAGCTGCAGCTGTTAAAGAGAAGAGCAATGGAGAGGTTTATGGAATAAGTCTCAGGGGGAGAGAGGGGATTCATTCTGTTTATATTTGGTCAACTTTTCTCTGGAGTTTCGGAGGGAGATGGATTAATGAGCAGGGGAGAAGTGAACTCGATTCACCTGAAGCGATTAAGGCAGCTGAATTTTATTCAGACCTTCTGAATAATTACGGACCTCCCGGTTATTCAGGATTCGGGTGGATTGAAAACAGGGATATTTTTATCAGGGGGAGGGCAGCGATGTCGATTGATGCAACAGTAAACGGGGCGTTTAATGAGGACACGAAAATTTCGGTTGTGGCAGGTAAAACAGGCTATGCGGGAGTCCCTGCTGCTAAAGGGATAAAGCTTAAGGGGGGGAATTCAGCTCTTGTAACACATCAGATGTATATTAATGCCTACAGTAAAAAAAAGGAGGCAGCTTTTCTGTTTATATCATGGGCTACTTCAAAAAAGACGCAGCTCAGGGGGCTTAATCATGAGCCTAACAGCGGTGTCAGTTCAAAAACAGCAATTAACAGCGCTTTATACAACAAAAAGTTTGGAAGTTTTAAAAAGACTATGCTTGAATCACTTAAAAAAGGGAATCCCGATTATCTTCCCCGTGTTGCACAGGGACCTGTAATTTTTCAGAAAACAGGCGAGGCATTATCCCGTATTCTTTCAGGTAATGAAAAAGCGGAGGAAGCAATGAAACGTGTTAACAGGGAAATTAATGATATTTTATCTGAATGATTCATTGAGGTTGAAACTGAAAAATTCATTCAGAATGAAAAAATAAAACCGGACTGACATATGCTTTTTAACAGAAAGAAAGGTTTAACAATACTTCAGAAACTTATAGGGATAAGTTCCCTTGTATTCTTTTTTGTCAGCGGGATTCTTCTTATTGATATTTATCTTTTCCATAAAATTAAAAAGACTGTTATTGAAATAGTTGATACAGATATCAGTCATGTAATTGCTAATGCTGAACTTGCACGAACTCTCGGAAGAATTTATGCTGACACTGAGCTTTTAATCAATACCTTTTCAAGGCAGGAGGAGTTTCTTTCAGTAGATGCTGAGAACATTCTGCATAAACTTGAATTGATTCTTGCTGCCCCTAACGTGATGAATACGCCTGAACTGACCGGGATCATTGCGGCATACATGGATATTTTCGGCCGGACTGTTATAGTCTGTGAAAAAATTCACACAACACTTCATAGTATAAATAATAAAGATAAAAAGTTCCTCGCAGAATTGAACAGGCTTGAAAAGATTATTTCAGAGCGTGAGACCAGCGCTCTTATGTCCGGTGAAAATGAAGAGATTAGAAGCCTGACAAAACTGAATGAGATGATTCATATTTATAAAAAGCTGAGTTATCATGTAAATTTTTTAGTGTCTGAATCAACACACGCGCATCTGTCCGGTGAATTTAACAGCAATTATTATCCTGTAGAAATTATAAAATCTCTGGATGAATTTGATACAGCTCTTGTTGAGCTGGCTATATCAGGAAATATATACAGTAACGCAGGGAGAGGGTTGAGATTAATTGTTGATTCCTATAAGAGAGATGTTATTGATCTTCATAAGTTTATGAGGGAGTTCCAGCCCTTGTACAGAGAAATGAACAGCGCGCAGGAATCTATCGCCTCAGCTATGATTGCCATTGATAACAGGATCGGGCAGGCGACTGGTGATATAAAGAGCTCACTAATCAGTGATATTCATTCATCCCGAAATTTTGTTATTATTCTGTTTATTATGATAAACCTGATTCTCCTGGCAATATGGTTCTATGTCTGGAGATCAGTAAAACCTCTCAAAAGCCTCGCATTGATATCTGATAATCTTTCAAGGGGAGATATTAATTGTCAAACCCTGAGTTATGAAACTGATGATGAAATAGGGATTCTTGCGCAATCATTTAACAGGCTTATGGAATATATAAAGAAGATGGCCGAAGCGGCGAGGCAGGTTGCAGGGGGCGACCTTGCTGTGTACCTTGCCCCGCAGTCAGAAAAAGATGTTCTCGGTAATTCTATTTCGGATATGATCTACGCATTGAGGAATTCCCGCGCACAGATAATCAGTCAGCTTGATCGGCTTGCTGTTCTTCATGATATAGATGGCATGATTACAACAGGACGTGACATCCATGATATCCTGAGGCTTATCCTTGAGCAGATTGTTACTGAACTCGGTTTTGACTCAGCCTCTGTTTTAAAAAAAGATCCTGAAACCGGAAAATTCCGCAGTTTTGAGAGTATCGGGACTGATTCCGGGAATGTAAATTATTCGTCACCGGTTATGGAGCTGAATTATTTATCCGGAACAATAATGAATAAACGGAAAAGCATCAGAACCTCCAATTTTCTGAAATTCAGTGAAAAACTGGATCTCAAAGATAGAAAAATTATCAAGCGGAGAGGCGGGAACTGGCCGCGCACATATTATGCGTTTCCCCTTTGTGACCAGGAGAATATCATCGGAGTACTGGAAGTATGCAGCAAATCATCAGTCAGGCTGGATAAAGACTCAGTGAATTTTATTGATACTCTTTCCGGACAGGCTGCAATTGCCATAAATCATATGCGGATGATAAGGGGTCTTGAGAATCTTGTAAAAGAGCGGACAGTAGAAATTATGCTTCAGAAAGATGCGATACTTCAGGAGAAAGAGAGAGTTCAGATGTATCTTGATATTGCCGGTGTGATGATCCTCATACTTGATCGCAGGGGGAGGGTGAGGCTTATAAACAAAAAGGGGTGTGAACTTCTTGGTTACTCAGAAAAGGAGATTATCGGGAAAAACTGGTTCAGCAGTTTTCTGCCAGCCAGGGAGAGGTCTGAGGTTGAACCGCTTTTTTTAAAACTGATGAAAGGCGAGCAGGAGAATATTGCAAGCTATGAAAATTCCGTAATTACCAGGAGCAGGGAAACGCGCATCATTTCATGGAAGAACAGACTGATGACAGATGAACGGGGCAATATTTCGGGTATCTTAAGCTCCGGTGAAGATATAACAGAAAAAAAACTTTTTGAGAAAGGGCTCCTTGAAGCGAAAGAGATAGCTGAATCCGCAACAAAAGCCAAGAGTGAATTCCTCGCTAACATGAGTCACGAAATAAGGACTCCGATGAATGCCATAATCGGTTTTTCTACACTTGCAATGCAGATGGAACTGACGCCGGTGCTTCGTGATTACCTCATGAAGATTAATAACTCATCAAAAGCCCTGCTGACTCTGATTAATGATATCCTTGACTTCTCCAAGGTTGAAGCTGAAAAACTTGAACTTGAATCGATTCAGTTCAGTATAAGCGAAGTAATTAATAGTGCTATTGATATGCTGAGCTTTAAAACCGGGGAGAAAAAACTGAAACTGACGGTTTTTGTGGATCCCTGTATACCCGATATTCTTATCGGAGATCCATTCAGGCTCGGGCAGGTTATTCTTAATCTTGCGGGTAATGCTGTTAAGTTTACCGAGAAAGGATCTATCCATCTGAAAGTGGAGCATGAGGGGATTGAGGGTGACCGCTGCACAGTAAAATTTTCGGTTATTGATACAGGCATAGGTATCCCTGAGGATGTCCTGCCGGAAATTTTTGCAGATTTCTCGCAGGCTGACGCTTCTGTTACACGCAGGTACGGAGGTACAGGACTGGGGCTTGCAATTTCAAGAAAACTTGTGCAGCTGATGCATGGTGATATCTCTGTATCAAGTGTTTACGGCAGGGGTAGTGAATTCTCTTTCACCGCACAGTTCAGAATGACCGGTACAGAAGATGAAACAGTGAAGAAAGGGCGCAAAAGAATCAGGAAACATCAGGATCTGATTACTGCTGATATGTTTTCCGGATACAGAGTCCTGTTAGTTGAAGACAGCGTTATCAATCAGCAGGTTGCCTCAGGGTTTCTGGAGAATGCCGGGTTTACAGTTGATTCTGTATCAAGTGGAGCAGACGCATTAGATGCGCTTGAGAACGGGGAGTATGATCTTGTTCTCCTTGATCTGCAGATTCCCGATATGAGCGGTTTTGAAATTTCCGGAAAGATCAGGGGGGAGAGCAGGTTCAGCAATCTGCCCCTGATTGCCATGTCTGCTCACGTGATGTCAGGCATCAGGGATGAATGTATAGATGCCGGTATGAATGATTACATCAGCAAGCCGGTAGAGCCTGAGAAAATGTTTGCAGTGCTGAAAAAATGGCTGAAAAACAAAAAGAGGAATGAAACTGTTGATAAAACTCCTGCGAAAAAAAGTTTTAATGGCACGGATAAAAAACTGTCGGGCATTAATATAGACGGGGTTGATCTTCCTGTTGCACTTGCGAGGCTTGACGGAAATGCTGAACTTTTAATTGAACTGTTTATAATGTTCAGAGATAATTATTCCGGCTCTGCTGATCAGATAAGAAAAGATATAAAAAATGGAGATTATAAACACGCTGCTTATATCGTGCATAATATAAAAGGGGTATCGGGCAATCTTTCCGCAGGAAAGCTTTTTGAGAAATCCGCAATGCTTGAAAAAGCTGTTTCCTCGGGGGATGATGAGCTTATTTTTGAGATATTAACAGGTTTTGAACTTGAACTTAAATCTGTAATTGATTCAATCAGTAACCTGAGTCCGGATTTGGTGCAATAAAACGCTGGCAGGTGATAATTTGATAATAGATTTTCATACACATATATTCCCTGACAAAGTGATTGAACATAGAGAACAGTTTCTGACAGACGCGTCGTTTGCTCTTCTTTACTCATCTGAAAAAAGCAGAATGACCGGATACAGGGAACTACTTGAATATATTGATGAGAATAGTCTTTATGGCGCTGCTGCAATGAGTTTCCCCTGGGGTGACGCAGATCTCTGCCGGATGCATAATGATTACATGTCAGAAGCAGCTCTGTCCGGTGCAGGAAAAATTTTTCCATTTGGTATGGTTCCATCATCGGATACCGGTTCTGTGCGGAAAACAGCAGGTGAGATTAAAGCTTCGGGACTTTACGGGATCGGTGAATTGGCTTTCTATGATAAGGGTATGGATGAAAATGCCTGCAGGTTCCTGCGGGAAGTTTTTGAAGCGGCAATAGATTTATCTCTTCCGGTATGCATACATCTCAATGAGCCTGTGGGTCATGCCTATCCCGGGAAGTACGATCCATCACTTGGGTCTATATACAGAATTATTTCGGAGTACAGGGAGTGCAGGGTAGTCCTTTCACACTGGGGCGGCGGGATGCTTTTTTACGAGCTTATGCCGGAGGTGAAAGAGGCTCTCCGCAATGTATGGTACGATACTGCTGCCACACCTTATCTTTACAGCAGCAGTATATATAAAGCATCAGCAGGGATTATTCCTGCTGAGAAGATACTCTTTGGAACTGATTTTCCTCTGTTAGGAGTTAAAAGGTATATTGATGATATAAGAAAAAATATAGAGTCCGGGGATATTTATAAAAAAATTATGGGGCAGAACGCTTTATCTCTTCTGAAACCTGATGAAGGAAATATTTTAATGCCAGATGACTGACGTAGCTTTAAAAATTAGAACTATTTTTCTCCCCGGTATCAGCTGCATTTTCTTTGCACTTGACTCTGTTATCTGAACGTTCAGAATTTTTCCTGAAGCTTCGGCTTCAATTCTGATTCTTCCTGTTTTTTCTTCAGAAACCATTAGTTTAATAGTGGCTTCAATTTTATTAGCAGCAGAAGTATCTTTTATCTTTCTGTCTGAGATAATGATTTCATGGGGATGGAGTATTCCTATTGAATCAGATTCAGGGGGTTCTGTGGCATAAACAGGAGCGCCGTCAGGGAGCCTGTATGCCCATAGTTTATTATCAGCCTTCTCCCATGGCCCGGGAAGTATATTGATGTTCCCTGAGCCGGTTATCCGGCCGTTGTGGAGTTTCCATACAGTATCTGTCACATTAGTAAGCCAGGAAATATCGTGACTTGATATAATAAGGGTTGTGGAGTGAAGCTCTCTCATTCTATTAGCGGCCTCACTTATGGCATATGAACTTTCCGTGTCAACATTTGCAACAGGTTCATCCAGGAGTAGAGCATCAGGTTTAAGTATCATCCTTGAGGCAAGTGCAACTCTCTGAGCCTCGCCTCCTGAAAGTTCATACCAGCTTCTATGCATGAATTTTGCAGGATCAAGGTTAACTATTTCAAGAACCTCGGAAACCCTCTTTTTGTGATTTTTTCTGTCTTTGCGCACTTTCAGCCCGTAACATACATTATCAAAAACAGACCTCTTAAGAAGATATGGATCCTGCTGAAGCATTGTGACAGAACTTTTTCTCTCCCCTGACGGATAGAAACTGAGTGAACCGTGCTCCGGAGATTCAAGAAGAGCCAGAAGCCGCATAAGAGTGCTTTTCCCGCTTCCGTTAGGCCCGGCGAGTCCTATTGCATCACCTTTTTTTATAATCAGTTCAGGAATCCGCAGTGTGAATTCGTTATAGCTGTGCCTTATATCATGAAGCTCGTAGAGCGGACGGTCTTTCATTATTATGCCCTCTTTTTGAAGAATATCAATACCCAGTTTACAAAAAAGCCTATGGCAAGCAGCACTATCCCCAGTGCAATCCCCATGGCGAATTGTCCTTTACCTGTTTCAAGAGCAATTGCTGTAGTTATGGTCCTGGTATGCCATTTGATATTTCCACCTATCATCATTGAAACACCGACTTCGGAGATTGCCCTGCTGTAAGCATTAACAGCGGCTGCCATAATGGCAAATCTCGCTTCATAAAGGCTGCTTATGATTATCGTATTTCCTCTTGCGCCAAGTGTAATCAGGGTGTTTTTTAATCTTTCATCGAGGCTTTCTATTGCAGTGGCGCTTAAAGATATTACAATGGGGAGTATCAGGAGTACCTGCCCGACAATTATTCCTGATACTTCAAAAAGAAGATTAAAGTCTCCCAGGGGCCCTTTCCGTGTTACAAAAGCATAGACCAGCAGGCCCACTACAACTGTGGGTAGAGCAAGGAGTGTATCAACAACCGCACGTATCTGCTTTTTCCCTGTGAATTCATAATACCCCAGAATGAATCCCGCCGGGAGTCCTATGATAAGACTTATTATAATAGACATGGATGATACATGCACAGTCGTAAAAACAGCGCTGTATGTCTCTTCATCCCCCGTAAAGAGTAAATGAAAAGCGTTTAAAAAGCCCTCTATAAGGTATTCCATTTTTCAGCTCTGCAATTAATTTTTTAAATGCATGAGGCTGTTCCGGAGAACAGCCTCATTAATAATTAATAATAAAAAGGAAAAAAGTAAATTCCTATTTTGCATTGGGAGTGAAAAGAGGCTTCTCCATCAGTTTGAAGTCTCCGATCATTTTCTGGGCTTTCTTTGATGCCATCCACTTTATGTACTGCTTTGCCAGTGCATTGTTTACTTTCGGGCATTTAGAAGGATTAACCTCTATTGCGCTATACTGGTTGAACAGTGCTTTATCCTTTTCAACTAATATTACAAGCGGCGGATTCCCTTTCATATTTGCTTCATATTTAATATAGGTTCCCCTGTCAGTAATAGTGTATGCGTCTCTTTCAGCAGCGATATTAATCGTCTGAAGCATACCCTGTCCTGTCTGAATATACCAATCCTCCTTGTCAGGAGCATTAATTTTTGATTCCTTCCATAGTTTGAGTTCAAGCTGGTGTGTACCTGATTTGTCACCGCGGCTTGCAAATTTAGCTTTCTTTTTGCTGATTATCTGCAGGGCATTTCTGACTTTTTTATTTTTTACCCCTGCAGGGTCGCTTTTAGGGCCTATGATAATGAAGTCGTTATACATCAGCTCTTTTCTGTTGCGGCCGAAACCCTCTTTCACGAATTTTTTTTCCGCATCAGGAGCATGAACCAGCAGAACATCAACGTCGCAGTTTTTGCCCATCTCAAGAGCTTTCCCTGTACCAACGGCAATCCATTTCAGTTCAATGCCTGTATCCTTCATCAATTCAGGAGCCAGAACATCAAGGAGGCCGGTGTTATCTGTACTGGTGGTTGTTGACATCTTAAGAACTTTTTCCCCCTCCTCTGCGCTGAGGCTGGAGATTGAGATAATTGAAACGGACAATAGAAAAATCATTGTTAAAGATAAACAGGCGAGTAAACGGAACTTTTTCATTAAGTACCTCTCTTTATTATATAAGGGAATTGAATTATTATTGATTTACTTTTAATAAAGCT
>DAISJZ010000038.1:0-26383 GCA_036821145.1 Spirochaetota bacterium | reverse complement strand
GTTATCCTTTCTGACGAAAAAATAAACGGGGAATGTATAGTGAAGGGCTAAAGTTCTCTCAACCTCTATATCTTTAAAGTTCGATTTTCTTGTTTCAATCTCATCAAAAGCTTCATTAACACCCCGCGGAAAATAATTGAATCGCCCTGCCCGCAGCATCAAAAAAAGCCCTTCGTAATTTGATGATTTTACAACAGTAATCCCGTTATGAGCAAGAATCTCACTGTCGAGCCAGTCGTGGCCGGAACCTGCGGAAAAATTCTTCAGTTCAGAAAAATTTCTTACTCTGCTGAATTTATTTCTGTCTTCAGATCTTATAATAAATATTCTGTATCCAAGCAGCCCTTTAAGAACAGGTATCCTTATCGGGAGCAGCTCCTCCTCTCTCTGTTTCGATGTTGGAAGAGCGATCAGATCAATCCCTCTGTTATTCTTAATCATTACAATCGCGCGGCTCTGATTCATCTTTTTTCTGCTGTACTCTATTTTAAATAATCCGTATTCACCGGTAGTTTTTTGCAGAGCCAGTTCAAGAAGTTTAATACGGTATATATGCCTCCGGTCTTTATCAGAGTGCGGGCGCGGATATTTCAGAATCAATACAGACTCTTCCGCAATTATTCCTGAAGATAAAAAAATTAAAACAATCATCAAGCAGAAGGTATACAGAATTTTTTTCATCCAGCCCCCGTAGCTTCTTTATTATGAAATGATAATATGTTAACTCAGAAGTGTAAAGATCAATATTCCATAAAAAAAACCGGGACAGATGCTGTTTATAACAGCAGCCATCCCGGCAATTTAACAACCGGTATGAAGATCACGCGTTAAATCATGAATCTTCAAGTATTATAAAACTCATTTTTTCTGAATTTTATTTATATCTTTAGAAATATCCTGAATAACCCCGATAACACAGTCACGCAGGCTTGAACCGGTACTCACCGGATCTTTAGCCACACTGAAACTGCTGAAAATCGGGTATTTCGATTCCCGGTACGACTTCATCTGCCATATTTTGACATTATTTTTCATGTCACTTATTGATGCTACATACTCAATTTTTGATGAGATGGAATAACTACCCTCATAAAATCCATAATTCAACACTTTAATGGTAAAAAGATAGTCTTTCCCCAGTTTTTCAGGAATACCTTCAAAAACAAGATCACAGCGTTTAGGATCATTACTTTGAGTACTTTCAGTATTCCTGATTTCAATATCCTTTTCAGTAGTTTTTTTCATACTGACTGCAATTTTCGGACTGATGGCTCTTCCATTCTTCTGCAGTTCATCATAGAATATGGAACGAAGGTCTGCATCCATATATGCCTTTTCTATTGCTGAAGAATGAATAGCTCCTTTACCCAGCATCATAAGACCGCTGCCCGAGTATTGTACAAATGGGGATGGCATTTTAAATACATAAATACCCGTTTCAATTGTTCTCCCTTCAAATTTCTGATCATAAGGGATTGTATATGATTTACATGAAATCTGAAAAGCAATCACAACCAGGGAAAATATTATCGAATAAAATTTTTTCACTTTTTCTCCCTTCACTTTTCTAAATTGAAATACCTGCACCAGCATAAATACTTACACCGGTTAAACCTGCATCTATCTTATAAGTAACTCCTGATTCTTCAAACTCACTGAATTTAACATAACGCCCGGCGATTCCTCCGCAAAGATTCAGGTTCCCTATAACATAGTTATATTCAATTTTTGCATGATATCCTATACATGTACCGTCACTTATCGGTTCCGGAACTGCAACCTGGTGAGGGATGGTATAATCAGACTCCAGTTCACCATCCAGAAAACCGAAATAGTATCCCGCACCCACTCCCAAAGCCAGGAAACTGTTTTGAGAGACCGGCTGTCTGAAATATAGAGTTCCTGATACAGGAATCACTAATAAAGATAATGTGTACTCCGGATTGTCCGGCCAGTGTGGAGAGGTAACAGATGCACTTGATTCAGTATAATGAAATCCGGTTCCGAATCCGAAGCCGACACGATCCCCCCAGAATCTCATTTCAAGATCCGCACCAAAATTTATATCCGCTTTTGAGCTGTCTGTTACAGAGAATCCTCCAGGCTCACTGATAGCTTCGGCTAAAAGATTATACTGCTCTGCCACAGATTCAGCCATGCTTTTTGAGAAATCATTCATTTTCTTATTCGGAGCATATCCCATGTCGCCGGTTAGTAAAAATTGGAACTCAGGCAAAATCTCCTGCTCCTCTTTTTGCTTCTCATCACTCTGCGCAAAACCATTGCTGAAAACCAGCATAAAGAGTGCGCATAGCAGTGACATTATTACTTTTTGTTTCATTTAAAACTTCCTCCAATTGGTAATTTTATTTAAAAAAATCCTTTCTCTTAATACGAATGGAGGCGTGAAGTTTTAAAAAAATTTTTCAAAATTAAAAAAAGACGATTCCGAAGAACCGTCTTTTTCATCCGCAATTAAGCGGTATCTATATTAAAAATCTAAAATTTATCAGCTGCTCCTGACCTTATCAAGGTATTCAGTAATAGTATTCTTTAGCGCCGTAATTCTCTTTTTATCTTTAATTATAATGTGAGATTTTTTACCCTCTCCATCGCCCGCAAGAAGACCTGCTTCAATAAACCTGTCAATTGCGTTGTTGTAATTAATTATCGAAAGAGATTCCGAACACTGTATCAGGTTGAGATGATACATTCGTGTTCCTGTTTTCCGGACCTCAGAAACAAAATCTTTTCTTGGCATACCTGAATTATCTGAATCAGACATTGCTGTGAGTACCACAAGGTAGGATTCAATATAATCCTGAATCATCCCGGCAAAAAATTTAAGCTTTTCCGAGCCATCATCGTTATACGTAATTCCTTTGCTGTCCGAGGAGAGCATCTTCTCTTCAGCAAAATGATTTATTGCGAGTTCATAAACACCGTTGCTGTCATACATGGAATCTGCATAAACAAAATCCTTCTTAAAAGAATCCCGTATCTTCTCATACTCGGAAATGATGTTTTCTCTTGAAGCTTTATTATCAGAAGAGGTGATTATAACTGCCAGGGCCATCATGTTGAGAGGGAGAGTCATGTGTATTATGCTGTTTTTGTATAGAGTTATCCTTCCGCGTTGTTCATGATCTATTATATAAAGATCATCACCCTCATTGTCAGCATCCTTTACTCCATCCTGTCCCAGAGAAACCCTGCTGATAATCCCGTCACCCATGAATGAATTAAAAACCATCTCTATAACAGAGTCATTGTTGTCATCCGACTTCAATACATCTGAAAGTTTATAATCGGTTTTTCTCAGGAATGTCAGAAGCATCCCCAGCCTCTCCCTGATCTTCCCGCGCGTAAAACCACGCTCAGTTGTATTCAGAAGCGCAGCTGTTGTAACTGCAAATGGTGTTGCAACCACAGCCTCGTTTATCTTTTTAACAATAAAGTATCCCAGTTCAACTGTAAGATCATCAATATTGGTTATATTTTTCTCTTTTTTAAAGAGCTCACGGGCATCACTCAGGCAGAATGGTTCGGTAAAACCCATGTAAACTGATCCGTACTTCCTCTGGATAAGCTTTCTGCTTTTTATAAACCCTGATGTGGATTCCTTTGTTTTCTCTTTACCTTTAATTTCTTTAAGGTATGAATTTTCCTCTAAAATTCTGTCATAGTTCACAGTGAGAGGAGCAAAGACAAGATCCCTGTTGTACCCTTCATCAATGGCTTCAATAAGATACTTAAGAACGCCCATCTTGGGATGAATAATTTTACCTGTTCTTGATCTGGTGCCTTCAATGAAAAACTCAATGGTATACCCTTCATTAACGAGAGTTTTCAGATACTGCTTTAATACAGCCGCATAAAGGTTCAGGCCTTTGAATGTACGTCTTACAAAAAACGCTCCGGATCTTCTGAATATCTTACCCATGGGGAAAAATGTCAGGTTTGAACCCGCGAAAATATGCGGCGGAATCATTTTATTGTGATAGAAGAGGCTCGATATAATAATGTAGTCCATGTGACTCTTATGACTTGGAACAAGAATAATGGGGCCCTTGCTTGAAGCCTCCCTTAGACGTTTAAAATCTTCAAGATCATAATGGATATTATCAAACAGCTTTTTGAAAAGATAATCATTTGTAGCCTTAAAAAACCGTATATATATAATAGAAAAATCAGCAGCGATCTCCCTGAAGTAGCTGAAAGCTTTTCTTCTGAGCTTTTTCTCCGGAGTCCCCTTATCAGCCATATCCTGCTGAATAACATCCAGAACATTTCTATGATAAAGAACTTTCTCCATCATCTCCTGCTGCGATTTAATCTGCGGCCCAAGGATACTCCTCTTTTCATAGTTGTATGTCTCCAGGAGTTTGGTCCTTATCTGCCTGGAGAGATGCTTAAGATCGCCACCCTGGCTATTCTCAAGCTCCTCTTTGAGGTTGACCGGTTTACCTATCCTCACGAATGACGGAGTAGCACTCTTCCATATTGTAATCATCCCCGATATAAGTCCCCTGTCAACTGTTGCGTCAGAACGCATTATAGAGCCGGGCTTCTCCGGATTCATATTCCAGTATATAACCTGCGGAAAAACGTATATCGGTTTATCACTTTTTTTCTGCATTTCGAGGAGATAATCTATAACATCAGTCTTAATCTGCACATATCTCCTGAGAAAAAGCTTTCTTGAGAGCATAGAAAATGCAAGATTACCTTCCCTCAGAGTATTTTCGATATACTCTGAGTTACGTACGAAATGCACTCCTTTCGACCTGATGACCCTTTTAAAAACAGTCATCAGGCTGCTTAATAAAATAAATATTTTCTGGTAACTGTAAGGCACAAAACCAAGACCCAGTGTAGGGTGCGGGAGAGAACATCTCTTTAATGCATTACCAAGAATATAAAGAGATGTATAGGTTGTCTGCATACATGCGTAAACAACCACCCCTTTCTCTTTATGATCATTGATTATAAATCTGCTCTCATCATCAAGGTTTACCCTGTTAAAGATTATGCCGGTTATCATACGGAAAAAACGGAATCTTTCGCCGGTTATGATGCCGCTCTTTATGTATGATGAGTATAACTCATGATTATCGCTCATAGTTGCCCCATTCTTTAAATTTGATCTTCTGATGTGACTGTTTCAAAAAGATCTTCAATTCCCACCATTTCGAGAAGTTTATGTATTTTTTTACTTTCAACAATGAGCACACAGGAAATTCCGCGCTCTATGAAAAAATGCCTTATGTTTATAAGTTCCCCGAGTCCGAAGCTGTTTAGATATGGATTGTTCCTCAGATCTAATGCAATTTTAACAGAATCCTCCCTGAGAATTGATATAACCTCTTCTCCGAAGATATTTACATCATAACCCACAAGGCTGCCGTCATCCCGTTTAAAAGAGATAACAGGAACATTCTCAACATATTTATATACGAATTGCATTATTTGCACTCCTGAAATTCAGCATTAAAACAATATCCTTATGGCGCAAGTATTTTTTATGGGTGAATGTTCAGGTCGTTCATTCATTTTAGTGAATTGCGCTTTTAAAAATAATGTACTGTCATAAAGAAAATAATTGACTTAAATCAGCTTGAAATTATTTTAATCGCAGAATTATTCGGGGTGTAGCGCAGCCAGGTAGCGCGCTTCGTTCGGGACGAAGAAGTCGGGAGTTCGAATCTCCCCACCCCGACATAACAACATTATAAGAATAGCATATCAGATAATGGCTTACCGTTAAATATATGAAAGAAGTTCCGGCATGATTGTCTATCACGACACATTTATTTCAGAAAAATGTAATAAAACAGCAATTATCTCCTCAATAAAAAAAAAGCTCAGTGAAATCGGCAGTACTGTTGATATTGATGATTTTGACCTGAATCTTATCCTGGATGAAGCCATTGTAAATGCTATGGAACATGGGAACTCCTGGGATCCGGGGAAAAAAGTCACTGTTAAAATTTATCTTAACAACAAAGATATACAGATACTGATTGAAGATGAAGGCTCCGGCTTTAACTACAGCGACCTTGACAGTAAAGATCTCAAATGGCAGCCGGAATCAAAACCTAATATAAGGGGAAGAGGTATATTCATTCTGAAACAGCTATGTGATATTGAATGGATAAATCAGGGAAATGTGATTAAAATTGTACTCCCTCTTAAAGAGGCGAACTGACACTTAATTCTTCGAGCATATAATCTCCTTTTTTATAACACTGTTGTTTTAATAACCTGCAGAAAGTCCCGATTACATTTTGACAGTTTATAACTCCATTTTTATGCTGTTTTTTCCGATAAAAAATATGTATATCTATAATATCAGAGGTCCCCTGTTGATGAAATCCCGACTGAAAATATCATGTATAGTTTTAATGCTCCTTCTGATCTCCTCTTCACTAATGTCAGCTAAAAAAACGATCGATTCATCTCTCCTGAATATAATTAACACAGAGGGGGATGAGACATCCTGTACATTCTCCCCTGACAGAAAATTGATCATATTCGCACGAAAACCGAAAGGCGCACAAAGCAGTGATCTTTATTCTGCGGAGTTTAAAGGGGGTAAATGGTCTGTTCCGGCACCGGTAGCAGAACTGAACAGTGAAAATGACGATCTATCCCCGTTTTTTTCTTTTGATGGAAAAACATTATTTTTTTCATCAAACAGACCCGGGAGTCTGAAATCTGCCAGTGAAACAAACCCTTCTTACGATATATATTATTCAGAAAGAAAAAACGGAAAATGGAACAGACCGGAACAAATCTACGGCGTTGTCAACACCATGGGTGACGAACTTTATCCTTCAGTTACAAAAAACGGTGCAACAATCTATTTCACCCGTATTTCACGAGGTGCTGCTTCAAGATCGTCAATAGTCCGGGTAACAAAAAAAAATGACTTATGGGAGGATGTAAAAGCAGCAAGGATAACCGGTGATAAAAGTCTGAAAATAGAATCAGCAGCTGTATCTGCCTACAGAGATATATACATACTGAGCGGTTATAAAAACGGAAGCACATCACGGAATATTTTTTTCTCGCCAATACCAGAAGGAGATGGAGACGAACTGATTGAAGAGCCGGCTCTTAACACTGATGGTGATGAAGTATCATTCTGCGAACTCAGCAGCAATGAAATTATCATTGCTACAAACAGCGGTGGAATTGAGGGGAGCTATGACCTCTCATTAAAAAAAATATCCAAATCTGTTTCTGCAAAAATGAAGAAGTCGGACATAGTAGTAAAAACAGACGCCGGTAATTATAAAACCTCTGAAAGTGTTAATATCCGGTTTTTATTCTTTAATTCAAAAAAAACAGGAATTGAGCCACTCAAAAGCGAAACAAGGCAGCCTGGCAGTAATGGAGATATCAAACTTACAGTATCATCAGAGATCAAAAGGATACTTGCAATCCCGGGCAATGACGACATGAAGGAGTTTGCGCTTGAGATTTTCCCCGGACAAACCTCAATAACACCATCAATAACAATTGAACAGAAGGTTGACAAGGAGTTTAAAATCAGGCCTGTTTACTTCGGGTTCAACTCATCAGATATTCAGATTGCAGATATTCCATACATGCATGATCTCATTGAATACCTGAGAAAAAACAGCAGCCTTAATCTTCAAATTGCAGGATACGCTGACGGGATAGGCTCATACCATGCTAACATAAGAATCAGCCTCGCAAGAGCTGAAGCTGTTAAAAATTATATTGTAAAAAGAGGGATTGATAAAAACCGCTTAACTACCGCAGGCAATGGATTTGTTAAAAAAGAGGCGGACGACACTAACCAGTATAACCGAAGGGTGGATTTTATTATTAAATAATAATAAAAAAGCAAGGGGTTGCAACCCCCTGCTTTTTTATTACGTATAAATTATAAGCTTATTTTCCCAGCATACCTTTCTTAAGTGAAGCCTGCACCGGCTTTGAGCCGATAAAAATAGCGAAGAAAGCCTTCTTCATCTGAACACCAGGAATAACTCCAAGGGTCTTATTGTTATGAGTTACAGTAAGGCCCTTTCCAGGGATATAATAGTTATTGAAGCTGTCACCTTTTGAAATTGTAACATTATTATAAAGATTGAGATAATCCTGTTTATTAGCTGAGTAACCTGATTTAGCAGCACTGTCAAAGCCATCAGAAACAGCATCAACGAATTTTTCTTTTGATATCATTCCGGATGTTATTGAAATATAAATAGACATAGGCTCATCTTTATTTATTATATCTGACTCAGATGCACCTTTCATCTCCTGAGGGACAAAAAGTGAAGCATTGTAAAGATGCATGCCGAATTTTGTCCTTGAGCCTGAACCGTTTGCAACCACCTCTTTACCGCCGAGTTTAGCTGAAAAAAGAGGAAGAGCAAGAAGAACTGCAAGAAGAGCTGCCATTGAGCCTTTAACTATTGTAGACTTTTTCATCAGTTAAGATCCTCCTGAATAGTGGTAGTTAGTTTTACGGTTATATACCATAAATAAGGAGACATTCAACTCCTGACAATTGTTCAGTTCCTCTCCTGAAAGAGATGAAATATTTTTTGAAGTCTCTGTATCCTGGAATAATACCGGTTTGTTTTTTTACATTTTGAGTATAATTGGCATAATATAAAATGTCAAGACTATTATCCTGTATAAATGGATAATTTAATATGATAATTAATATTGACATTTCATTTTACAGCTTTAATATCCGTGACATTAGCAAGTATCAGCCTTCAAAATACCGGTTGTACGGCAGATGTTTAATTAAGCAGCAGAAACGCAGCACTATCATAACCTGAATAACGTTATATTCCGGTAACAGTAAAACGAACGGGGGAACAGTAATGGAATACAAGACAATTCAATACGAAACAGTTGAAAAAGGGATAATGCAGCTCTCACTCAACAGACCTGAAAGCTATAATGCCATAACCCACCTTATGATGGAGGAGCTTGAAGATTTCTGGCGTCAGAGACTTTATGATCTGGATACAGTTATTGTGCTGATGAAAGGTAATGGCGAGAAAGGATTCTGCGCGGGACTGGATATGAAGGAGTCAATGGAAACAGCACCGAAGATGAGTACAGAGGAGTTCTACAGGTTCCAGGCACGCCTTGCACGAATTAACCTACACATGCGGAGAGCCCCGCAGCCGATAATAACAACTGTGCATGGAGCTGCAGCAGGCCAGGGTTTCAGCTTTGTGCTCTCCTCCGACATAAGGATAATAAGCCCGGACGCGAAGTTCAGCGCTGCATATATCAACATAGGCCTTGGCGGAGCGGACATGGCGTGCAGCTACCTCCTGCCGAGGATGATCGGTGCGGGCAGAGCTTATGAATTCATGTATACCGGCAAGTTCATGACATCAGAGGAGGCATGGAACCTCGGGCTTGTCTCAAGAATTGCTGAAAGAGATAAACTCCAGGAAACAGCCATGGAGTTCGCGAAGATCATGATAACAAAAAATCATATGGGGCTCCGTCTTACCAAGGAGGCGATCAATATGAACCTCGACGCAGGGGGGATGGAGCAGGCTCTTAACATGGAGGACCGTAACCAGACACTCCTTGCCATGGGTGCTGCTTTGAAGTTGAATAAGATTAAAGGATAAATTTGCGGGAATAAAAAAAAGGGCTGCCTTTTTAAGACAGCCCTCTCAAAATAAATCTATTTACTTGAGCATTTCTGCAGCGTGAGATGAAGCTTCTTTTGCTTCTTTAACTATTGTATCTATGCACTCTTTAACAGTAGGGATATCGTGAATCAGACCGCCAACCTGTCCGAAGAGCTGAACACCTTTTTTATCCCAGTCACCTTCCTCTGTGGCAGCCTGGATTTTACCGAAAGCTGTAGCCATGTGTGCAAGAGTCATCATTTTATCCGGCTGTGCGAGCATGCCGAGCATAACTTTGAGGAGCGGGAGATCCATTGATTTAGCGATCTGTGGACCTACAAGCGCTGCTTTAAAAAGGTTCATCCCCCCTTTGATTGACTTCTCGGCAGACTTTGATTTAAGAACACGGCACCATAGTCCGTCAAACCTGTTTGAATAGAGAGTATCTTCAACAGTTGCAGCAAGGTGAGCCTGTTTTGTTCTGTCATGAACAGGGCTCTCCTTAGTTGTTGCCAGTCTTGTACCCATTGCAACACCGTCAGCACCCAGAGCAAGAGCAGCAGCAAGTCCCTGGCCTGTACCGAATCCCCCTGATGCAACGATAGGAACATCAACCAGCTCTTTTATTGAAGGGATAAGGCAGAGGTTTGCAACTTTTCCGCCATGAGCGGCAGCTTCATAACCTGTAACCTGAAGAGCGTCTACTCCCCCCTTTACAGCAGTTAATGCATGTTTTGCGCCTATAACTGTCTGAATAACTTTTCCACCGTAGTTGTGAACCCTCTTAACGATCTCATCAGGTTTACCAAGAGATACGTTAATTACAGGAACCTGCATATCTATGAGAACTTCAGCGTTCTCTTTTGCGCCCGGCATAAGGAGTGTCGCGCCCGCGCCGAAAGGTTTATCTGTCAGTGACCTGATCTTCTTAATAGCAGCTTCTGTCTCTTTTGTTGAAAGAGGACCTGTAGCAAGCCAGCCTATACCGCCCGCGTTACATACAGCCGCAACAAGTTCCGGAGTACTGATCCAGCTCATGCCGGGGAGTACAATGGGGTACTTGATCTTGAAGAGTTCAGTTATTCTGGTTTTCATGATATATTTACCTCTTTGTTTTTTTATTCAAATTCATTGTTGAGAAATTGTATCGCCTCTTCACACCACCTGATGTGAAACAGTTCGAAGTTAATACCTGTACGGAGATTAAGATAACGGTACTTACCTTTAACAGGCATATTTTTTACATCGGAGAAATAGATCTTCTCATATTCCTGAAACAGCCGCAGTTTCTCCTCATGGAGATCCTTAAGCTGCTGAAGTTCCTTAATAAG
The DNA here is from genome assembly GCA_036821145.1 of Spirochaetota bacterium. GTDB lineage: Bacteria > Spirochaetota > UBA4802 > UBA4802 > UBA5550 > UBA5550. The sequence continues at coordinate 15,408 of DAISJZ010000038.1, read as the reverse complement.
AATATCTTTAGGCACAAGGAAGCCCACATACATTTTAACAAGCATATCCTCTTTTATCGGGGTAGGAATTGAAGGTTCCGCAATCCAGCCGATAAGGTGTTCTTTACCTGAATCTGTTATATTGTAGATCTTCTTGTCAGGGCGGTCCTTCTGTTTGATAACTTCAGATGTAACCATTCCCTCTTTTTCAAGCCTTGCAAGTTCACGGTAGATCTGCTGATGAGTTGTTTTCCAGTAGAAGCCCACTGAACTGTTAAACTCCTTGGCAAGATCATACCCGCTGAGAGATTTTCCTCTCCCTATGAGTGTCGCAAGAATTGAATGAGAAAGAGCCATATTCTATATTCTCTCCATCTGTTAAAAAGGCCCGGTTTTCTGATTAAGCCAAACAACACTTTATCAAACCGGTTTACTGCTGTTTTTTTGATCACTTTTATACTATGAAATCCGTATAATATTCAACTTGTTGCATAGTGAAACAGTATATCATATTGTCAAGAAATAATAAAAAAATATTTACCGGATGTACGGATTAATTAATTACAGAGAATAGAGGGGATTAAGACAATGTTCAGCCTTTTACTTCGGAGAAAACCGCTCTTCATACTTCGGCTCACGGAGCCCCAGGTCAACCATTATACCGTAAGTCAGCGCGAGCCTGAGGCTGCCGAAAAAAAGCTCACTCCCTTTTATATCGTGGAACCCGCTGTCAATGCGGTTCTCCCACAGGTGTTCCGTAGCATTCATCACGTGTGAGGTTGACGGATTTTTTTTGAAGGCCTCAGCAATACCGTCACGGAGATTTATCATAAATGACAGGTGATCATCAAAGAGCGTCTCAATGTCATCACCTGTAATTACACCGAAATGACAAAGCCCAAGCATTTCCGGCTGGATTGCCCGGACTTTTTCAAAACTCTTAATGTAATCTGCGAAGCGGAAATTCGGAGGCATTGATGATGGTGTTGTAAGTATAACCCTGCTTGTGTACATGGTTCCGCAGGCTTCAGCTGCAAAACAGAATACACACCTGCCCTCTCTCATCACAGCGGGTGAGCAGTGGTCAGGAGTATGCCCCGGTGTATGGATAAGCTTAATACGGGAGCCGTCATTGAACTCCAGGGGGAGAAAAGAATCCGGCTCAAGCAGAATAAAAGCATCATCAGGAGGGGGCTCCATCGTTCCGACAAACTGGCCGAATGTGGTGGCTGCGCCGCGCAGATGGGAAGCTCCGTCCATGAGCTTTCTTTTTGTAAGTGCTGTTGTGTATATTCTGAAATCAGGATTGATTTCACGCACCCTGTACCACAGGGCTGAAGAGCCTCCGCCGTGGTCAAAGTGATAATGGCTTGGAAGTACTCCGATTAATTTTTCAGGGGGAATTCCAAATCCTGTAAGGGATTGCAGTATCGCATCCGTGTTATCTGAAGTCCCTGCATCCATGAGAAGAGCCCTCTCCCCGTCGAACCAGCAGAATACCGATGTAAGAGAGGGGAGGTTGAACTGCCCTGTATCGATGATGTAAAGATTTTCAATTCTGCGCTCTTCCCTGATTATTGACATGGAAGGTTCCTGACGGGAGGTTATCTGCAGTTTTCGCAGATACCGGAAAATTCCAGTGTAAAATTTTTAACTTTCTTCCCGTTACTGTTTTTTATAAAATCTTCCGGATTGAAGTTTTCATTAATCTCAAGGTCGCTCACTTCTCCGCACTTCTCGCAGATAAAATGGGAGTGAGTCTCGCAGTTGCCGTCATACCTGTTGAAAGTGCTGCCGAAATCGAGACGCTTGATCATATTTGTTTCAACAAGTATATTCAGATTTCTATAGACATTACCAAGGCTTAAGTCCGGAAATTCATCCTTCATTTCGAGGTAAATTGTATCAGCAGTGGGGTGGCACTTTGTATTCCTGAGAATTTCAAGAATTTTCTCCCGCTGCCTGCTTTTCCTGTATTTTAATGTATCTGTTAACATATTGATTCCATAATAATAATCATTCTTATTATTAAAAATATGTCAAGTACATTTTAAATGAGTCACAAAAACTCCGCTTTTATGACTGCGGGGAGCCCTGTGGGGCTTATGCCGTTATTGAAACTCACCTTACATATTGTAATTCCATCAATTATTTTCTGCTATCTGGCGGCATACGGCATATTGTATACCGGATGCCACCAGGATTGCGGGTATCAGAACGTAAGTTTTCCTGCTACGTAAACCATGTCATTATGGTCAAACTGCCCTATCTCTGTATCATCATCACCTTCAAGAACCCAGCCGCCCAACATGAACTCGAAGTTGTCGGTAAATTTCACAAGAAATTCGCCATTGGCATAAGTGCTCTCCTCTTTAAGGTTGTACGCCCCCTTTGTTGAGATGCAGAACTTTTTGTTGAGCATAAAGTATTTCACTGTCCAGAGTATATGGTTCACATATTTATCCTGTGCAAGTGTATCTGCATGATCCATAATTATCTTCTGGCTGAACTGAAGGTTCACGTAAAGGTCATCAAAGATAAAATCATGGTCATCAAAACCTGCTGTGTAGTAAACGTAATCTTTTTCTATGGAGCCGTTTCCGCCGGTCTGCAAATCCTGCCCAAGAGGAGAATACAGGATAACGCCAGTTGGAGTTTCTGTGTCATAGTAGAAATATTTCCCCTTATCATAGTATGCACCTTCTCCACGGAGAGTTATTCCGAAGAAGAGAGCCCTCTGAAAGTCGAAGCCGAACATCTGAATTTTTTCATATTCCGGAGTTACATTTAAATAAGGTGCAGGCGCCGGCGGGAGAGATATTATTGCGAATCTGTTCACAGGAAGATGATCATACCCGTAATAGTAATTCGCGTGCATATCTATGTCGAATATCATGAGACCTATGCGCCCTGCGTAGCTGTTCTCCTGATTTTTTTTATCAGGAGTTTCAGGGTCCTGAAGATCGAACATAGGGTTTTCCTGTAATCCTGTTACTTCATCTGTAGTGAATACTGTTGTTGCTATCTCTGATGACCGGAACTCAGGGATAACAACACCTTCGATGAAAAAATTCTCTGTGAAAAAAACAGACATTGAACCGCTGAACACACCGATCTTCCGGTCCTGAATCGGTGTAAAGTAAAGGTTGGAATAATCCTGGGGATTTATTATATCCACAGGTTTCTGCTCATCTGCATTACCCCATGTGTATATGATACGCCCCATCTTCAGGTTTACACTGTCTATTACGCTTTCAAAATATATATCATGACTGATATATGCTTCGCGGAGATAGACGCGCTGCGGGCCGTCGTAGCTGTCATCGAGATAATTTCTGTCTGTAATTTTTGCCCCTGATACAGGGTGTGTTGTTTTATCCTCTTTCTCGGGGCGGATTGTGTCATCTTCCGCGCGGAGGATCACTTTCACCACTGTGTTATTGAGGCTTTCTCCAAGTTCCACGTCAGCCTTGAGATAGTTTCTGTACACATCACCTTCATGTACACCTGACTGGTTTCTTGCTTCAACATTTCCGTTTACAGTTATTGCAGCAGTGAGTGCCTGCGGCACTATAAGCGCCGCGGCAACTGCAAATATGTATACACTTCTTAAGATTAATTTCCTGTTTTTCATAAACTTCTCCTTTTACTGCTCCGCCCACTGCATGTTCAGGCGGTTTCTGTTAAAGTATCCCCTGTTGATATTTTTTTCCTGCGCATGCGAAACATTTATTATTGTCTGATGTTTTTTCTCAATATCAACAACCTGGAGATTCATTGGTACACGGATATTACCGCTTATCTGTTTAATGTTGGATGCACGCATTGTTTTAACAACTCTACCTGATTTTGCGTAGAACTGTACATCAATTGGGATCATTGTGGCTTTATCAATTGTCACAACATGTTTGCTGTATTTTGAAGATCTGCTTTTAGGGAACCTTTCAATCATGTAACAGTCGTAGTTCCCTGCTTTCCTGTCAGGGAGCCTGTTATATGTATAATCTGAAATTCTTGAACCTCCCAGGTCCTCGTTGCTGAAATCTGTATCAACAAAATTCTTTTCACGGTCAGAGCCTTCAATCTGCCTGGCGCTCCCCACTGAAGGGAGATAAAGATACTGAAGGTTCTCTTTCCCTGATCTCTCAATTGTCAGCATAGTTGTTCCCCTGTAAGATGAATCAGTAAACCTGAACAATCCGTTTGAAAGCCCGTTTTTATCGTAAGCAAGAAGCACCATTGAACGCGATTCCGATGAACCTCCACCTACCCCTGCGAGTGTCATCTTCCCTTTAAGGACAACCCCCTGTGATGATTTGTTTGTGTCATGCACTTTCTGTGCGATCTGTTCTCCGGACATGTTGTCCTGAGCGTGTAATGCGCCCGCTGCAACAAGCAGGGCTCCGGTTAAAATAGAAATAAGTTTTGTTCTCATAACAGACTCCTCTGTATAATATTTATTATTAGAATATATGGCGAAACTGCATCCCGTGCCCGAAGTGAATCCCCTGCATGGGCTCCGAAGGGACTCTCCCCCTTACACCCCGTTTCGGGAAAACAGTTTCGCAGCATCATGCCACCTTCTGTTTTCCGGCTGAAGCAGGCCGGTTGAACACTCTCATCGCTGCGGGTATTACAATGATTGCAGCGAAACCTGTTACAGTTACAGTGAATGCTATAAGCCCGCCGCACTGCGCTATAACAGGAAATTCCGAAAAGAGAAGAACAAGGAACCCTGCCATTACTGATGCTGCATTTGAAAGAATGGCCCTCCCTGTGCCTTCATAAGTTTTGCGTACGGCTTTATCCACATCATTCAATTCCTCCATAGAATTACGGTACTGCGTGATGAAGTGGATCGAGTAATCTATACCCATACCAATGGATATTGACGCCACAAGGGCAGTTGCCGCGTTAAGCGGAATATTCAGAAATCCCATGAGCCCGAAATTCATCGCAATACCTATCAGTAATGGAATCAGTGAAATCAGGGTCAGCTTAATATTCCTGAATATGATATACATCAGTATAGACACCACAACCAGAGACAGGGCAAGACTTGATATCTGCCCCTTGAACACAAGGATGTTCGCCTCAATCATAAGGTCGAGAAATCCTCCGGCATTAACTGTGACATTGTTACTCTTTCTGAAATCATCTCCGAAGTATTCAAGAGCAAATCCCCTTATTTCAGCAAGGTCGGACATGCTCCCTCTTCTTATACTGAGGTGTATCCTGATTTTATCCATCTCCTTGGAGATCATATTATCTATGTCTCCTGAATAAAGAAGGAGGTACTCCTTAGCCATCTGCGTTGTTTCCGGGAGTTTATAGAACACAGCGTCGCCGCCATGCATCTCCTGGTTCATTTTCTTCAGAAAATCATTAACAGAAACAGTCTTTCCCACAAGGTTATACTTAGACTCAAGCTCTTTCTGAAAGCTCTCAACTTTGCTTAAAACTTCAGGAGTAATTACAGCTGAGCCGTCACTGCTTTCGATATTAATATTCAGCAGTTGGGTACCTGAAAGCTTCGCATTAAGTTTTTCATCTGCATTCTTAATCTCAGAGCCCTCCTGGAAAAAATCCATTGTGTTCATGCTTACCTTCACAGACAACATTCCCGCAAGAGAGATGACCACAATAATTACACCGGCAACAAGCACTTTCCCCGGATGCCCTCCAAGTTTTGATTCAATAAAAAAGAGGAAGCGTGAACTGACATCCCGTGAATCACCCTCTTTTTTAACAAAGGCCAGATCGGGCTTTCTGTTTTTTCTCAATAAAAGAAAAACCGGTATGAGAGTTACTGTAATAACAAGAGAGTAGAAAACTCCTATGGCTGTTATTATTCCGTAATTTTTGATATGAGTCATATCAGATGTGGCGAGAGAACCGAATCCCGCAGCAGTTGTAAGTGCAGCCATTACTATTGCAAGGCCGCTGACCTTCATGCTGTCAGCACAGGATTCATACCTGCCGCTCTCAGGACTCATAAAATAATGGGTCATGAAGTGAATTCCATAAGCGCTCGCCACGGCAGTAAGAACTGTAGGTATGGAGATGCTCACCATGCTCATCGGGATCCCGAGAATTGACATGGTGCCGAGAGTCCATATAACAGAAAAGATCATGGCAATCATGGGGAACACAACGCCCTCGTAGTGACGGAAGATTATATAGAGTATAATGAGCATAACCAGCATTACAAACGGCAGCAGCCTTTTCAGGTCATCACCCATTGAGCTGCTGACCCTGTCTGTAACAACGGGTTCACCTGCCATGTAGACATCGAGATTACCCTTAGGGCTTGCTTTTATTATCTTCTCAATTTCTATGTTAAACTGCTTGCGGAGGTTAATGTCAACCGGATTCATCTGCACAGAGAGAACAGTGAGCCTGTCGTCTGCAGAATAGAGGAGCCTGTCATAAAGAGACCAGCTCTTCACTCTCTCTTTCATCCTTTGCAGTGAGGCATTATCAGCGTTTTCAGGCTCAATGAGTTTCTCTACTACGAACTTATCCCCCTCCCCCCTTATAAAATCTGTGTTATTCACAGATTTGATTTCATCAACAGGAAACTTATAAAGCTGCAGCAGCCTTTCAACTGGTGTCCTCTTCATCTTTCGCGCTATTTTTTCAGAAAAATCCGCGTCCCAGAATAGTTCATTTGTCATCTGCTCAGGGTTAGTAAGAAGCGTTTTAAGAGCATCTTTCCCCTGGATCTCGTAACGGTTTACCGCATCGATAAGCATGTTTGCTTCATCAGTTGAAATATTCAGCTCACCTGAAATACTCTTAGCAGGGTAACCCCAGTTCAGCTTTTCAATTTCACCCTGGAGCCACCTGATATACTCAACCGTTTCTTTTGAATAGGCGTTATCCGATTCAATCCCGATGAGAATCATCTCGCTCGATCCGAAAACTTCATTAAGCCTGTCATTTGATACCCTGTGCGGATGATCAAGCGCCAGGAAATTCTTAATGTCATTATCAAACTGGATAAACGGTATGGCGGAGGCGAACAATGCTGTAACCAGCAATCCGCACAGCGCTGCAAGTTTCGGCCTCCTGTAAGTTATGGAAAGATAGTGAAGAAGTTTTTTATACATAGTCCCCTCTCATAAAGATTTAATTATTGGATATATAAACTTTTTATTTTCTTTCATAATTGATGCTCCCCCTGAACATACAGCGCAGAGCCAGGGCCATGTTGTCTGCTGCCTCCTCCTGTGTTCTGCTGTACTTTATAAAATAAAATAAATTCGCCAGGAATGTACGGTACATGAAATCAGGTGTAAGGTCCTTAACAAGATACCCCTCCTCAATTCCTTTGCTGAGAAAATCGCGAAGCTGGCTGAAAAAAATCGCATTCTCCTTAACAATCTCAGCCTCAAGATCGGGGAATTCATTCAGTATTTCACCATACCGGTTGATGATGTTGTTCCGCAGCAGTTCAGCTATCGTTGTTATAATGCTATCTATGCCGGTCAGGACATCATCACTCCCCTTGATTATTTCTGAAATTTTGTCTCTTATTTCAAAAATATTCTTAAAAACAATTTCCCGGATAAGCTGCTCTTTAGACTCTATAATTTTATACAGAGTGCGCTTTGTTATACCGGCATGAGAGGCGAGATCATTCATATTCCACCCCTTAATCCCGTTACGGGAAATAAGGGCCTCGGTATTTTTTAAAATTCTCTCTTCAAGTGCTTTATTCTTTGTTTTCATTTTAGTATACCATGTAGACAATATTAGTATACCTGGTATATTTTGACAACATTAATTTAAATTTTTTATTGTTTTATTGATTAATAGTTATCTTTTAGAAATTGCCGGTGAAAAATGTCAAAATCTGAAATTTTTGGAGAAAAATATGGTAATCGATTATAATAAAACCGCCTCATTTGATGTAGACGCTCAGAAAGGATTCACCCCGCTCTGCCCGGATGAGCTCCCTGTTGCTGAAGGGGATAAAATTGCCCAGGCGCTCAACAGGCAGGCAAAGCTTGCATGTGTGAGAGTAGGCTCAAAGGACTGGCACAACTCAAAGGCTGTCTGGATTGCAGACAAAGATAAACCTCAGTTTTCCCCTGTAGACGGGGAGAATGTTGATATACGATGGAAAGCCCACTGCATAGGGGGAACAAAGGGGGCTGAACTTCTTGATGATCTCCCGCACCCGTCTAAATACAATTTTTTTGTCTGGAAAGGGATGGAGCCGGATATGCATCCATACGGCGCATGCTTTCATGACCTTGCAGGGAAAAGCTCTACGGGGGTTATTGAATTTCTTAAACTCAGGGAGATAGATACAGTAATTGTCGGGGGGCTTGCAACAGACTACTGTGTTAAGAGGACAGCTCTGCAGCTTAAAAACGCGGGATTTAACGTGATAGTGAACCTTTCGGCATGCAGGGGTATTTCAGCACCCACCATAACAGCAGCAATAGATGAGATGAAAAAAACCGGGATCCATATTATTGACAATCCGGATGATTTAATGTTAAAATAACAGCGGACAATTAAACTGATGATTATAATAAGCCTTCTTGATAATGATTTTTATAAATTCACAATGATGCAGGGTGTCCTGCACCAGTATCCTGACGTTGACGCTGAGTACTCTTTTAACTGCCGCACTGCGGGTATAAACTTCTCCGGGATGTTAGATGAAATCGAGAAAGAGCTGGACTCACTCTGCACCCTGCGCTTTTCGAAAGATGAACTGGATTACCTGCGGCAGATACCCTTTTTCAAAAAGGACTTTATAGATTTCCTGAGCCTGATGAAACTGAACAGGGAGCATGTTAAGCCGGAGATCACGCCGGAAGGGACACTGAGCATCAGAGTTAAGGGGAGCTGGCTCCTTACAATTCTATTTGAAGTCCCTCTCCTTTCTATTGTTAATGAAATCTATTTCAGAAAGATGGTCCCTGAACCGGATTACGAAGGGGCAAGGAAATTTCTGGACAGCAAGATTGAAATAATACGGCAGAACAGTGACGAATTCAAATTTGCCGACTTCGGCACAAGGAGGAGGCATTCATTCAGGTGGCACGACGAGGTGATCCACAGGCTCAGGGATAATCTTGACGCGGCAAACTTTTTCGGTACATCCAATGTCTTCTTCGCGAAAAAGTACGGCATTAAACCTATAGGTACAATGGCACACGAATGGATCATGGCAGGCCAGGCTGTGGGAGTAAAACTTCACCTGAGCCAGAAACATATGCTGCAGAAATGGACCGATGAATACAGGGGGGACCTGGGGATTGCGCTTTCAGATACAATCACAGTGGATGCTTTTCTCCGGGACTTTGACCTCTACTTTGCCAAACTCTACGATGGAGTCCGGCATGACAGCGGCGATCCCGTTGAGTTCGGTTACAAGATAATCAATCATTACAGAAAATTAGGGATAAATCCCATCACAAAAACAATAGTTTTCAGCAACAGCCTGGATTTCAGGAAAGCGGAGATGCTCCTTAATGAATTCAGGGGTAAAATCAATGTCTCATTCGGAATAGGGACAAATCTTACAAATGATTTTCCGGGCGTGACCCCTTTAAGTATAGTAATTAAAATGAACAGGTGCAACGGCTACCCTGTGGCGAAGATAAGCGATGACGCTGAAAAGGTAATGTGTGATGATCCCGGATTTCTTGAATACCTTAAAAGTGTTTTTGAAGTGAAATAGATGAATTTTCTATCCTTGTATTCACTGAAAAATAATATCCCGGATTTAATTTTTAAGAGCCCTGTTCTGTATTTCTCACCGATAATTAAAACAGAGTATTTGCCTGAAAATATTCAAAAAAAAATGATTGTTTTTAAATCAGCAAATTTACTCTTAATTAAAAATATATTATTATTTACTATAATAGATTTGTTGCGGAGCCCCTTAATCCTTGTTAAAAAAACTGAACCAGCAGCAAGACTATATACCTCATACCTACGCCGGAGGGTGCAATGCGCCAGAATGATTTAACTCAAATTAAAAAACATCTTACAATAAATTTTATTGCATGTTTTATTTCATATCCAGTAATAATGACTCTTCTCCTGCTGATGAGTGTAAATAAAGCAGCTGTTTTAGCTGCTATGAAATTCATGACTCTCTTTTCAATACCGGTTTTCATCATTGTATTGCTGATATACCATAAACTGACGGATAAGCTGCAGAAACTGATTAATGAAAAAGCCGATGACGAAAACTCTATAGGTTTCGCAAAAAGACTGCCCGGAATAGTATCAGTTCTGTTTTTTACCCCGTTGATATCAGGTTCACTTATCATTACAGTAATGAGCTATTATAAACGTATCCTTATCACGCCTTACCAGGTTTTATTCTTTATATTACTCGGACTGTTTCTATCTTTAAGCCTCACACTTTTTCATTATTACAGGTTTAAGATTATTCTCTATCCTGTTTCAAGCACAGTTAACCTGAGATCTCTCTCAATGTTTGAAAAACTTCTGGCCCCCATACTGAGTTTTATTGTAATTACGCTCCTTTTCGTCGGTATCGGGATTTACTCTGTAAATGTCAACAGAACAATTGAGTTTTACAGAGCAAATCTTATTTCACAATCCGATAAAACAGCAGAAGCAATTGAAGATACATTTAACAATATACAGATTGAGCTGCAGTCAGGATTGAATTTTTCAATACCTGAAACCATGTCACAGGCAGATTCAATCGCTATGGCAAAAAAACTTTTTGATAATAAACAGAGCGCCAGTATTGAAACACTTTTCCTGGTGAAAAACAGCGGACAGTCATTTACAAACAGAGGCAATACTCCGGACTTAAGTGAAAGAGAATACTTCAGGAAAGCCAGTGCTGAAAAAAAGGCTGCATGGTCAGATTTACTTCAGAGCAAAGATACAGGGAGTAAAATAATTGTGTGTCTTATCCCTAAAATTATTAATGGGAATATGTGGGGTGCGGTTGGCGCAACAATAAACGCAAAAGCTATGGAAACAATTGTAAACAGCGGAAGCACAAGTGACGAGACGAAATTTCTAATCATGAACAGTGAAGGGAAGATAATATATCATCCTGAGGAAAGGCTCCTTGATAAAGTTATAGGGAAAGATCTGCTGGATAAAAACGGGAAGGATTTAACAGCTTTTATAAAATCCGAAGACAATGAATTTCATGATTTTGTAATCAACAATAAGCAATTAATGCTGCGTAAAATCAAGCTTAAAACAACAGGGCATTACCTTGTATCAACAAGTTATGAATCTGCTCTCATGAAGCCTGTTAATTCAATTGTTCTGCGCGTCATAATCGGGATGCTCTTTATTTATACTGTTGTTTTCATTATTCTTTATAAGACTGGTAAAAGCTTTTCCAACCCGATAAGGAATACAATCAAGGTATTTAAAAAACTTGCTGCAGGTGACCTCACAGCCAGAACCGATGACTATCTCCCTGATGAATTCGGCGACATGATTAAAAACATGAAGCAGTTCCAGGACAAAATCAGCGAGGTGGTTGACTCAGCACTTAACTCCTCCAACCAGCTTGCAGCTTCTGCAGAGGAGCTTTCAGCAACAAGTTCATCGCTGGCTGACAGCGCGCAGATGCAGGCCGCTTCTGTTGAAGAGGCAACAGCCTCACTTGAAGAGATATCCGCATCAAATGAATCTATAGCTGACAGCGCCAAAACACAGTCTAATCACGCGAAGAATACCTACAGGCTTATTGAAGAACTTGGCGGGCTTATTAAGGCAGTAAACAATGACGCTGTTGCAACACTTAAAGTTGCAAACGACACAACCAATGAAGCTGTAAAAGGTAACGACCTTATGCAGAACACCATAAAAGGGATGAACAGCATTGAAGCCAATTCAATTAAAATTGCGGAGATGGTATCTCTCATAAGTGATATTTCAGACCAGGTTAACCTCCTTGCACTTAACGCGGCCATTGAGGCTGCCAGGGCGGGAGATCATGGACGCGGTTTCGCTGTTGTTGCTGACGAGATCGGAAAACTTGCGGAACAGACAGCTGAGTCAGCCAAGAGTATAACAACTCTTGTTTCCAATGGTGTAACATCCGCCAAACAGGGTATCCAGGATATCAATGACACATCACAGGCCCTTAATAATATCATCGATTATATCAACAATACAAAACTACTGGTACAGAAGATTGCCCAGTCCACTGAAACACAGGCAAAGGCAGGCGAAGAGGTAACCACTGCGACCAAGCAGGTCATGGAGATGGCTGACAATATCTCTGATTCAACACATGAGCAGACAATCACTCATACCGAGATATCTAAAACCATGGATCAGATCAATGAGCAGACACAGCAGCAGGCTTCGGGTGCTGAAGAGATTGCCTCCTCCGCTGAAGAGATCAGTGCTCAGGCGGAAAGTATGAAAAATCTGCTGGAATTCTTTATTACCGATAACAAGAGAGAAGCCTGACATCAGTCAGACTTCTCAACATGCATTTTCATTTTTTTATATATTCTCCCGGTAATATCACCGCTGGAGTATATTTCTGTTAGTGAGTCTACCAGCTCAATATTTTTCACGGCATATTTCAGGGCTTTCTCCTTTTTACCGCTCCTGCCGAGAAGTTTAACAAGATCATTGTATATATGAATTTTATCATAACCTGAAATTATGCCGCACCTGAGAGCACGCTCAAAAGTTTTTACAGCATCATCATATCTTCGCAGGGACTTTTCTATATTGCCCCTGATTATCATCAGTATCGCGAGGTCCGGGTATCTCTTTATCATTTTATCACAGGAGCGGAGTATATCTTCCGGGTTGATTGCGGTTCTGCTCCTTTTCCAGATTCTGAAGAGTGACCACAACTCCCTTGGATTTCTGCATGAAGCAGTGTGTGAATTTTTCACAACAGCAGAAAAATCAGGTTCTTTAAATTTCACGAAACTGAATCTACGCGAAATCCCCTCTGTCACAGTACCGATTATTGACGCGTCCTGAAAACTGCAGTACCACTGAAGAAAGCCCTTCAGTTCGTCAGATTCAAATTCAGGTGCAGGATCCATGTATGAAACTGCTCCGCCATTACTGAAGTCGTAACGGACTATTCGCGACAAAGCACTGTATCCCTGAGCGGATGAGAAATAAACTGCAGAATCAGTGTAATCAAAAATTATAGTATGGAGAGTCCGTTCGTTAACAATGGTTGCATTCATTGAACCGCAGAATTTTCTGTATCCGTAAAAATCATAGTCTCTCAGGAAATTGATCATTTCATCGGCAGAGCGTATCCCTTTTTTACCGGGGATCTTTTTCAGTCTGTCAGCACGCGCCAGGTTGTATAAACCTTCACCCCTGCTTATCTGGAGATACTTTTTTGAAAGACCGGAATTTCCTGTCCTCTCCGGCGAAAAAATATTGTTAAGAACAAACTCAGATCCTTTACCGGAAAATTCAGTCCTGACAATTTCACCGTTGAATATATCAAAAACCGCGCCGCACTTTTCGCATGAACTCCCCACTGTAACTATCCAACCTAACTCATCTGGCCCTGTTTCATGGAGTATTCTCTCAACGTCATCAACACTCTCCGCTCTTTCAAGGATCTCGCGCAGCTTATACCCCATAGGGAGCCCTTTATTCGCCCTGTTATACGTTCCGTCACCGTAGTTAACAGTAACAGATATCCCCTTCTCATTCATACCGTGAAAAATCCCGGGAATACCGGCTATACCTAAATGCATGTAGCGGAGTTTCCCGGGGTGGTGATATTCAACAATGACAGGGAATTCACCAAGATATGCTGGCTCAAAGTCCAGGTTCTGCGCATGCAGCAGCCCGTTTTTACCCCCTGCGAGAACTGATGTGCACGCTGCATCAAATACCACTCCGCCGAAAGCTGTTGTCGCGATATCCATAAAAGCAACACCGCTCCCTCTCGAAAGCGCAGTGAGCTCCCTCCTGTATTTACGCGGAACACGCAACACTGAATATCCCGCAACGAGAGCCATGATAAGCCCGCCGGCAGGCCTCATATACCAGGGGAGAGCACTCATCACCTCAGCTTTCCGTTCATTATTCCTGCCGTAAAGCCGCGTTATTTCTTTCCGGAGCAGCACCCCGTATTGCAGGCCCATGCTGTAATAGGAGCCCTCCAGTTTAAGCAGAGGGTATCCGCAGGAATATGAAAGTTCACCATCACGGAACTTTCGCACTCCCCCTTCAGAAATAATTTTTTTTGTATAATAATCCGCCCTATTCATAAAAAACATAAAATCCGCCTGAACGCTGTTTTTCCCCTTTTCATCCCCGCCATTTTTTCTGTCCAGAAATTATTTCCTTAAAAGAAAGTAACTTTAACACATTTATATTGTAGTTATTATAATTACAGAGACGGCTGCTTTTGCTGAAAAATTGTTTTTGTCATGCAGCCCCTTAAATTTATTGACATATACTTTCAACGGAAGAGTTTAGATTTGAATAACTTTAAGGATAAACAAGTGCATATACGCGATATACTCGATAATAACAGAATCTCATGCAGCTTTGAGTTCTTCCCTCCGAAGAGTGAGAAGGCCTCTGAAACCCTTTTCAGGACAATAAGCGACCTTGTCCCTCTTAATCCGGCTTATGTCAGTGTGACTTATGGCGCGGGGGGCTCCGCACGGGATCTGACTCACAACCTTATTGTAAAAATCCAGAAAGAGACAAATATAACCGTGGTATCCCACCTGACATGCGTAGGCTCAACCGAAGATGAGATCCATGCCATTCTCACGCGCTACAGGGAGAATAAAATCAGAAATATCATGGCTCTCAGAGGTGACCCCCCCGCAGGTTCGGAGAAATTTGTAAAAACCGAAGGGGGATTCTCGTACGCATCAGAACTGGTGGAGTTTATAAAGAAGAATTTCCCTGAAATGGGTATAGGTGTTGCCGGATACCCCGAGGGACACCCGGAGACCCCGAACAGGATTGTGGAGATGGATAATCTTAAAAGAAAAGTTGATGCGGGCGCTGACTACATATGCACACAGCTCTTTTTTGACAACAGGGATTTCTACGATTTCAGGGAGAGGTGTGAGATCGCGGGGATAAAAATCCCCATTATAGCCGGGATTATGCCTGTAACATCAATGAAAGGGATGTACCGCATGGCTGAACTCGCCCTGGGAACCCGCATACCTGCCAAGCTCCAGCGCGCACTCCTCCGTGCAGAGGATGACAGCTATGTGGAAAAAGTCGGCATTCACTGGGCCACACAACAGGTCCATGAGCTTATAGATAATGATGTGAAGGGAATCCATTTCTATACACTGAACCAGTCAAAGGCCACAAGGGAGATCTACTCATCAATAGGGATATCCAGCTCCACATCACTGAATAGATAGTTTTATTAAATTCTTGACATAAAGATTACATATGTCTATTGTCGAACGCGATTGAGTC
>DAISJZ010000037.1:0-26419 GCA_036821145.1 Spirochaetota bacterium | reverse complement strand
AAATTCACTTGAATGCGATACAAAAAGCTTTGAAACGATACGGAGGCAATTGATGAGAAAGCTCCTTTTAGTACTATTCTCTATTATTTCTGCTGCAATCATCCCTGTTTTAATCTCACTCTCAATAATGATTACCCTTTTTTTATCCCCTGATTTTCATGTGCGCATCATCAAAAATCTGGACCTTGTTAAAACATTTATCGAGGCGAAAAACCTTGAAGTTGAAACAGATATAAAACGGGAGATCGAAAAGAAAACAGGTATTACGGAATTCAAAGCGGAATACGACAGTATAAAAAAAGATTATGATGAAAAACTCCTGACATTCAATAAACTGAACAAGACTGATGAATATAAAAATCTCGAAAAACAGATTGATGAGCTGGATGACCTTGAGTGGGAAAAATCATCTGACTCATTTAAAAAAGAGGAGGAGTTCGACAGCTTTAAAAAGCACAAGATGAAGGAGCTGAAATCCGCACGCGATGAGATTGAAAGCTATCGCGATAAAAATGAAGACGCCATAGATAAATCCGAAGATGAAATGGAAAAAGCGAAGGACCTCTTTGAAGACGCTGACGACAAAATGAAGGAGAAAGAGGAGGATGCCCGGGATATAATAGAAGACCGCCAGGGTGAATTCATGAATGAGATGTATCATGACATTTCCAAAATCGAGCCTGTGCTCACTGAAAAGCTTAACACCCTCTTCCTCGACAAGGAGATTAAAAATATAATCACCACTTACCTCGATTTTTTCACATCATACCCTGAGCAGAAAAAAGCGGGTAATATTTACCAGTCAAGGCTCAACGTTGAGTCAGGCCTGATTGACACTTCAACCAATGTCAAAGTGCCCCCGCTCCGCATGAGTTTCATTGTTAAAATAAATGACAACGGAATAGAGAAGGAGAAAAACCTCCTGAGCGAAGTCTTTGCTGAAACTGTGAAAAGCACTCCGGGCCTGAAGAGCCCCTGGGTGATGTCAAAGCTCTTCACAATGTCGGATTCATGGATTGCCGAGAAAGCGGGGAGATCGGTTCTTAAGGGCACGGGGATTTCATACAGCGGCGGAATTGTTAAGTCCGGCCCCATAACACTTACCGGGGTAAAAGGGGACATCGCAGAGAAGATAATGATCGGGATGACTGCTGGCAGGTATCTCCCATACGCAGCAGGAGCGATCACACTGATACTCCTCCTGCTGATATTTATTCTTTCTTCGGGTAAAAAGAACGGTATTAAAAACGCCGGGTATATTCTCAAGTATCCGTCAATGATTATCGCAATCGCAGGTATTGCCCTTATACTTATTTCCCTTGTGCCGGGGCTGCTGCTGCCGGAAATTATCAGTGACCCGGTGAAATACGCCTTTCTCGACAGGGCTGCATCAACTGCTGTGATATATATGCTTATACCTGTTACAGCCCTGTTTTTCATACTGTCACTGGCAGGGAGTTTTATGGTTAAGCTGGGGAAGAGGTAGGAGAGCTGTAAAATTTCAGAATCGATATAGAAGCAATGTCATTGCGAACGACCGGAGGGAGTGTGGCAATCTGTTAAGGATAGAAACAATACCGGTTAATACTGAATATTCTCTGTCAGGAACAGATTGCTTCGTCGCTTAAGCTCCTCGCAATGACATTTTCTCATAATAAATGTTAAAAAAAACGCCTAACTCAAATAAACTTTTACTATTTAGATTTCTCACCCGAAGAATTGATTGGGGTTCGAAATGACAGAATCGTAAACTGAAACCCTTGTGTTATGCAGTTGCTAACAGATAGTTTTTCACAAGAGATTCTTGACATATAACAGACGTTTATAACAGAGTAAATTCTGCTGCCGGATGGGCTCCGGCAGATCCCCCGAAAATAAAAGGAGCAACAGATGGAAGAGAATTTAGTATGGCTTGATTTTGACCTTGTGAGAAATTTCATGAGGGATGTTTTCATAAAGATTGGAGTTCCGGAAAAGGACGCTGAAGTTTCTGCGGACGTACTTATTGAATCGGATAAACGCGGTATAGACTCCCACGGCCTCAACAGGATGAAGCCGATATACTACGATAGAATCAAAGAAGGGATACAGCTCCCTGTAACTGATTTCGAAATTGTAAGGGAGAGCCCGGCAACTGCTGTTATTGACGGACACAACGGCATGGGTCATGTCATTGCTAAACGCGCTATGTCAATGGCAATGGAGAAGGCTGAAAAATACGGTCTCGGCATGACTGCAGTGCGTAATTCAACCCATTACGGCATCGCGGGTTACTACGCTCTCATGGCAGCACAGAAAGGTATGATAGGCATCACAGGCACAAACGCAAGGCCATCAATTGCTCCAACATTCGGCATTGAGAATATGCTTGGCACCAACCCCCTTGTTTTCGGGATCCCCTCTGACGAAGAGTTCCCCTTCGTGCTGGACTGCGCCACATCAGTGAGCCAGCGCGGGAAGATCGAGGTTTATGCACGCACAGGGAAGAGGATGCCTGAAGGCTGGGTTATTGACAGAAACGGAAAATCAACAACTGACCCGGTTTCGGCATTGAACGATCTGATTAAAGGCACTGCAGCACTTACTCCTCTTGGCGGTATAGGTGAGGATGGAGCAGGCTTCAAGGGTTACGGATACGCAACTGTAGTTGAGATTTTATCAGCAGCGCTGCAGGGTGGAAGTTACCTCAAGATGCTTTCAGGTTTTGAAAACGGGAAAAAGGTTCCGTATAAGCTTGGACACTTCTTCATGGCAATAAACATTTCACACTTCACCGAAGTTGAGGAATTCAAAAAGATATCAGGAGACATTCTGCGCCAGCTCCGCAATTCAGATAAAATGCCGGGCGCTGAAAGGATCTACACAGCAGGGGAGAAGGAACACCTTGCATGGCTCGAGAGACAGGGGAAAGGTGTCCCTGTTGGCGAGGAACTTCAGAGAGAGATGATCCTCATGAGGGATGAATGCGGCCTAACAGAGTATAAATTCCCCTTTGAAAAATAATTATAAATGGACCACACTGATATAGTCATCATTGGAGCCGGGGCTGTTGGACTTGCCCTGGCTGCCCGGCTCTCCGCAGAATATTCTGTTGTTGTACTGGAGACCGAGGAATCTTTCGGAAGGCACACAAGCAGCAGAAACAGTGAAACTGTACACTCCGGCATATACTACCCTCAGGGGAGCCTTAAAGCGCAGCTCTGCCTTCGCGGAAATGAACTCCTCTACAGCTTCATGAAGGAAAATGATATAGCACACAGCAGGTGCGGGAAATATATCATTGCATCATCGGAAGAGGAAATTCCTGAGATCGAAAGACTGTATAAAAACGGTATTGCAAACGGTGTGCCTGGTCTCCGCATCGCGCAGGGAGCCGAGATAGAGAAAGCCGAGCCCCAGGTCCGCGCTGTTGCGGGTGTACATATTCCCACTGCAGGGATCATGAATTCATATGAACTGATGAAGAGGCTTGAGACCATCGCTAAAGATAACGGCGCGCTCTTCTCCTACAGGTCGGAAGTTTCACGTATTGCAAAGAACGGTGAAGGATACAAGGTCACAACAGTTTCCGGTGATTCAATCATGGCAGACATTGTGTTCAACTGCGCGGGATTATTCTCTGACAGGGTTGCGGAGTCTGCCGGTTTCGACATTGACGCAATGAACTACAGGCTCACCTTCTGCAAAGGTGAATACTACAAGTCAGATAATGTTAAAAAGATGAACCTGCTGATTTATCCTGTACCATCTCCTGACGGGAAGTCCCTCGGAATACACAACAGGCTCTTCACTGACGGAAGCGTGTCCTTCGGCCCCAACGCTTATTACCTCGATAATAATAATGCTGACTACTCGATGAATGAAAAATACAGGGGGGAGTTTCTCTACTCTGTCTCTACTTTCATGAAGACTGACGTTTCTGATTTATATCCCTATGATTGCGGTATAAGGCCGAAACTTCAGAAACCGGGGGAAAAGTTCAGGGATTTTATTATTACGAATGAAACTGCCGGCGGGATGAAAAATTTCATTAACCTCATAGGGATTGAATCACCGGGGCTTACATCGTGCCTTGCTATTGCGGAGTACGCTGACTCGCTGATTGAGGAGTAGCCTCTACTTCAGCCTCTCCTTATACTCAGAAAGTTTAACAAACCTGTAGCCCTCAGCTTTCAATTTAAGCAGGCTCCTTTTCATGGCAGGGCAAAGTCTATTACCGGGATGGTTCATGTGAGCGATAATCACAGAGCCGGGCTTCACCTGCGAAAGTATTCTCCGCTCTATCCTCGCCGCAGAAAAGCCCGCGGCATCTCCTGATATCACTGAAAAATTCATCGGAATATGATTAAGGTCACGGCAGAGCTTCACCGCCACATCATCAAAATACGCTGTACCCGGACGGTAGAAGAGCGGCCTCTTCCCTGTGAGCGCCTGAATTTTTTCAGCGTTAAGTTCAATTTCATCAAAAAGATCTCCCGGTGTTTTTGTCCCCCTCTTGCCGTATATTAACCTGCCGTTCACAGACGCAGGTTTGTGCCTGTATCCGTGATTTTCGATCTCAAAAAGGGGGTCCCGTGAAAGTTCAACTGACAGTTCCCTGTTAGCGTCAATCCATAATGCTGTCATGAAGAGAGACGCAGGTATCTTATTTTCCCGGAGAAAGTCTATAAGCTCTTTATCGTAACCGTTCCCCTTTCTTCCGCCGCATGCGTCAAGAGTGAGGGCAGCAACCTTCTCTGTTGTATTTATCCGTGTTTTAACACCGGGGGCCCACTGGGAAAAAACTGCAGGTTTAATACCGTTAAATTTTGCAATTACAGCGTCCCTTTTTTTTAAGTATGCTCCGCTCGCCGGACTTTCTTTTCCGTAGAGCTGACCGTATAATAACATCGCCGTAAAAAGTATTAACGCTGTTCTGATTTTCATGGTTTTCCCGTTATGATTATTTTCTCTTGTTTACGCCGCGGCTGAACCTTTCCGAAAAACCGGGCTGTGCGACATATCCAGATTTGTAAGCTCTTACATCCTCAATAGTGATAAATGATTTAG
The DNA here is from genome assembly GCA_036821145.1 of Spirochaetota bacterium. Taxonomy (GTDB): domain Bacteria; phylum Spirochaetota; class UBA4802; order UBA4802; family UBA5550; genus UBA5550. The sequence goes on along the minus strand of DAISJZ010000037.1, from coordinate 21,370 downwards.
GTTCAAGCTCCTCCACTATCTCCATTACATGTTTCACTTTTGATCTCGGCACAGTTGTGAATATCAGTAAAACCTCACCCTTTAAACCTCGGCCGGTTATTGTTGTTATACCGAACCCCTCTTCGCGGAGGGTCAGCGGGAGAGCTGTTACTTTTTCTGTTGTGATAATCCTGAGGGACTGATACCCGATTGAAATTAATGAATCCAGCTTCATGCCGATAAAAGTTCCTGTGGCAAAACCTGCGGCGTAGAAGATATAACTGTAAAAACCATTCAGGTTTTTCATCACCTGCCCTATGGCCGTTATCCATATGAGAATTTCAAAAAAACCGAGGACAGGGGCGAGATTTCTATACCCCCTGGACATAAGTATAATGCGGAGAGTGCCGATGGATACATCCACTACCCTGGCAAGGAATATGAGGAAAAGAGTTAATATTTCAGCGCCCATAAATTATTCCTGAAATAAAAAAAGCCGCCTTTAAGGGACGGCTTGTATGCAGGCCACGAGGGACTCGAACCCCCAACACTCGGTTTTGGAGACCGATGCTCTACCAATTGAACTAGTGACCTGTATCGGTGAAAACCAGAAACAACAGGGAGCAAAAAACGTCAAGTATTTTTAGTCCGATTATAAGCGAGGAGTGATTTTACTCCTTTTAAAGAGCCTGAACAGGTTTAGCTTTATATTCTCAGCCTTCTCAGTAGTATTCCCCGTTCCCCTCTTCAAAAAGATACTTCTGACTATCTTCACTCTCATCAACTGCGTCAAAACTGCAGGGGTATTTCCCGTCAAAACAGGCTGTGCAGAATTTCTTTTCAGGTCTGTTCACAGCGCCAAGCATGGTTTCAATTGTAAGATAGCTTATTGAATCAACCCGCAGATATTTCCGTATCTCTTCTATGGTGTGCGTTGCGGCAATTAGTTCGCTCCGCGTGGGTATATCTATGCCGTAATAACAGGGGAATATTGTGGGAGGAGCGGATATCCTTACATGAATTTCCGCTGCACCGGCATTCCGGAACATCTTTATGATCTTGCGCATGGTGGTGCCGCGCATGATTGAATCATCAACAACCACAATACGTTTCCCTTTTACAACCGATTCCACGACATTAAATTTAAGTTTTGCGCCAAGGTCACGGATCTTCTGTGTAGGCTCAATAAATGTTCTCCCGATATAATGGCTCCGGATCATTGCAAGCTCAAAAGGTATCCCGGATTCCTTGGCGTAACCGAGCGCGGCACAGTTCGATGAATCAGGTATCGGGACAACAATATCAGCCTCAGCCGGTGACTGCCTTGCAAGCATCCTCCCTAATTCTATTCTCATATTATAAACTGAATCACCGAAAATTCTGCTGTCAGGCCTTGAAAAATATATGTATTCGAAAACGCAGAGCGATTCCTCGCTTTTATCAAAGGGGAAAAATGATTTTACACCGCTTTCAGATATCTCCAGAAGTTCACCGGGTTTAACATCGCGTTCATATTTAGCGCCGATAATATCAAAGGCGCATGTTTCAGAAGCCACAACCCAGGCATCCTCAATTTTACCGAGGGCCAGGGGCCTGAACCCGTAGGGATCCCGCACTGCGTATATTTTATCCCTGTTCATTACCAGCAGGGAGTACGCCCCCCTGACCTGCCGCAGGGACGCTATTAGCGCTGTCTGGAAATCCCGCTCTCCCGACTTTGCCATGAGGTGAACAATAACTTCGGAGTCGATGGTTGTCTGGAAAATCTGTCCCTGTTTCTCAAGGTCATGCCTCACTGAACCGGCGTTCGTAAGGTTGCCGTTATGCGCCAGCACAATGGGCCCTAATATTGAAGATGCCCTGAAGGGCTGGGCATTGCGCAGGTATGATGAGCCGGTTGTGGAATACCTGTTATGCCCTATTGCCATTTTACCCGGGAGATTGTCTATATGTTCCTGCGAGAATACATCATTCACCTCACCCATGCCGGCATACCTGAAAATATGCTCCCCGTCAGAGGAGGCTATACCTGCGGATTCCTGCCCCCTGTGCTGCAATGAGTAGAGGCCGAGATATGTGAGGTTCGCAGCAAAGGGATTTCCGTAAATGCCGAAAATCCCGCACTCCTCCCTGGGCCTGTAATTTTCTTCATCTATTAACGATATTTCTTTAGAATTCATATACCATCCGAATCAGTAGCAGTTTAAAGTATTACAGGAGTTCTGGTATTATTAATTTAGTGTTTCTGTAATCCGGTTTCTCTTATACCGCTACAAGCATTACCCGTATACATATATGTAAAGAAAATATTCCGGAAAAATCCTTTATTTTTGATTATTTAACACAATAGTAAAGGGGGGTCAGAAAAACTCCGTTTTTATGACCGCAGGGAGCCCTGCGGGGCTTATAAAGGGGCTGGCGCCCCTTTAACCCCTTAAAGATGCAGTTATTGAGACTTCCCTAAAATTCTGCGAAATATCGGTTTTCAATGTATATCCCCTTCAATGTCCTCCCGGAAATTTACATTTCTGAACATTTTATCCGGGTCATCATAAAAACCTATCTCCTCTTCATTCACCACTCTTATATTATGCCCTTCGAAGAATCCGCTCATCCTGTAATCTTCGGCATCAATATTTTTTTTTATCGCGGTTATGCAGTTTTTGGAGTAAATCGCATGAAGCGGCTGATAATAACCGCTGATTGCGGGCACCACTATATCATAAATGTCAGGGATGTCGGTCATATACCTGATGAATTCCGTATTAAGGAAAGGCATATCACAGGGGAAGATAAATATTCTCTCCGAATCAAGTTTCTGCACAGCGGTATAAATTCCCCCTATGGGGCCGAGACCGGGAATTATGTCAGGGATGACCGGCAGATTAAGAAAGCTGAATTTTCCGGAGTCATTTGCAATTATCACTATATCATCGAAAACAGGGGAGATGGCATCACGCACATGCTCTATCAGAGTTTTCCCTTCGTAAGAGTAGAGGGATTTGTCGCTTCCGAACCTTCCGCTCTTACCCCCTGCAATTATGGCACACTTCAGTTTATTATTTTCCATATCAGACCTCACTCTGCTTAAATCAGCATATATAAAAAATTCAAGGATTTTTCTTATTGCAGATCTTTGCGGTGCGGGTCAGTATTGTCATGGAGTTTATTATGACAGAACAGAAAATCATAACAATCACAGGGAGATCCGGCTCAGGTAAAACCACCCTTATTGAACGGCTTGCCGGAGAGTATATTTCAGAAGGTAAAAAAGTCTCTGTGATCAAAAGCATGAGGCATGACTTTGAAGTAGACCGCGAAGGGAAGGACACACACAGGTACAGGTCAGCAGGGGTGCATTCCGCTCTCATAACCAACGGGAGGAAGATCGCGCTAATGGCTGATATAACCGAGGATGAGACACCGCTCACACTTGCAGAGAAGTATTTCAGCGATTATGATATTATTATTATCGAAGGATTCAAGGAGGGGGAAACCCGTAAAGTTGAGGTCATTGGAGATTCTGTAGAGACTCCGCTCTTTGAAACTGACAGCAATATTGTCATGGTTGTCTCTGACAGAGAGTTTGCAACGAAGCTGCCCCTGTTTAAGCGGGATGATATAAAAAGCATCAGGGAATGCATTGACAAAATATATTAAGTAAATCAGGAAATGATTACTGAATTTCTCCCCCGGCGATAGAAAAAAATCGTCTGAAAAAATCTATAGCCGCCACCCCCTTGAAGGGGTTATTAAACATTTTTTTCACATAAAAGTATCTGAACAATTTCTAATCCCCCTTTATTACGGGGGAAGCCGATATAAATTTATGAATTACTAAATTTTTATCGGCTGGGAGTTTCCTTTCAGAAAAAAGGGGTACCCTCAGAGCTTTATCTTTTCAGCTTAAGTATTGACGGGAGATAACTCTCCGGCGCGTCAAATCCCATGAGATTCAGGAGAGTTGCAGCCACATTTCCCAGACCCGGATTTTTCACTCCGGGATCGATCTCATACTCCCCTTTAAATTCCGGATCATATATAATCACAGGGACAGGATTCAGCGTGTGTGCAGTCTTACTCTTCAGCCTCCCTGTTGACTTATCTTTCTGAAATGCGCCGGTCTTCGCGTCAAGTTCGAACATCTCATCAAGGTTCCCGTGATCAGCAGTGATAAAAGCGATCCCTCCGCTCTTCTCAACTGCCTCAAGTAAACGCTTCAGACAGATATCCACAGTTTCTGCAGCTATAATTGCTGCTTCAAGATCACCGGTGTGCCCCACCATGTCGCCATTGGGATAGTTGAGCCTGATAAAATCATACCCGCCGGCTTCAATAGTTTCAATAACTTTATCAGTAATTTCAGCTCCCTTCATCCAGGGCCGCTCATTGAATTCAACTCTGTCAGAGGGGACTTCAAAATAAGTCTCAGATGCTTCATCGAATTTCTCTGTCCTGTTTCCATTCCAGAAATATGTTACATGGCCGAACTTCTGTGTTTCAGATATGGCATACTGCCTCACACCGGAAGCCACAAGGTATTCACTGACAGTATTATCGATTCTTGGCGGATTGACCAGGAACTTCGCCGGTATCTTCAGATCTCCATCATACTGCATCATGCCGGCGAAAACCACAGAGGGGATCCTCTCCCTGTCGAAAAATTTAAACTCCTTCATTTCAAAAGCTTTTGTAAGCTCAATTGCCCTGTCACCCCTGAAATTAAAAAGAATCACAGAGTCGCCGTCTTCAATTGTACCGACGGGGCCTTTATCATCAACAACGGTAAAAGCAGGGAGATACTGATCAATTATCCCGGGCTCCTCTTTTCTGAATGCCTCAAGGGCTTCCATTGCGGACCTGAAAGGCCTTGCCTTACCCAGCACATGGGCGTCCCATCCCCGTTTTACGATGCTCCAGTCAGCCTCGTACCTGTCCATTGTTGTGACCATACGGCCGCCGCCTGAAGCTATGCGGTAGTTCATCCCCTGTTCAGTAAATTTTTTCAGGAAACCCTCAAGCTGATCAATGTAGAGGTTTGCCGATGTTTCAGGGACATCCCTTCCGTCAAGGAGTATATGCACCATAAGTTTCTTTACACCCTCAGACGCGGCTTTTTCAATTATGCTGAAGAGATGATTAATATGCGAGTGGACATTCCCGTCAGAGAGGAGCCCGATAAAATGCATTGTATTACCCGATTTTACAGGCTTTTCAATAAGCTCCTTCCAGACAGAAGTTGTAAAGACCTCCCCGGACTCTATGGCATTTGACACAAGCTTCGCTCCCTGGTCAAAAATCCTCCCTGCACCGAGAGCATTATGGCCCACTTCGGAATTACCCATATCCGCATCGCTGGGGAGGCCCACTGCAGTGCCATGAGCCTTAAGTGTTGTGTACGGACAGTTTTTCATGAGCCTGTCAAGATTAGGGGTCCGCGCGAGAAAAAAAGCGTTACCCTCATTCTCTTTACCTATACCCATGCCGTCCATGATAACAAGGACAACCGGGCCTTTACGGTTTATTATGTTGTTTTTATTTAATGGTTTCATATTATTCTCCGGTTATTAATTGTAAGTAATGCAAAAACAGAGTCGGTTTCAAATCAACTTTTTTTATTAAAATAAATATGCAGAAAATCAGATGCGCGTGGTAAAAAAAGAGGGGTTACTCCAGGAGAAATTCATCCAGTCCGGAGAGTTCAATGACACGGAGGATCGTCTGGTTATAATTAATCAGTTTAAAACTTCTTTCCATTGAGGTAAGCTTTCTTTTGATTCTGATCAATGCCGCAAGTGCCACTGAATCGAAATGGAGAAGATTTTCAAGATCAAGGATAACATCACGCTGATCTTTCTTAACAAAGTCTAAGATCCTCTCTTCGAGAATATTCATAAACTGAAGTTCGTCGTTTTTTACAGTGAAAATCCTTTCCGTTTCATTATCTATTACTTCAAACATGATTAACTCTTCTTCCAGACTGAATATATGCTCTTTTAACAGACTTCTTGATTAATTAACGGTATATATCAATTCCATCTTTAGAGAATTGGTTAATTTATTTCAGGAAATATGTCCATCTTTTATTATACTTAAATAATCAGATATTGCTCTTTAAAAGAGAATAAATCGAAAAATCGCAAAAAAATATTGACAACAACAGGTATTAATTAAATTGACTATTTAATTTAATTAACCGGTTAATTTACATACAGGATAATATAATGCTAAAACATTCAAGAGAAGGCGACGAAACAAAGCTGAAAATCCTCAGAGCTGCAAAAACAGAATTCGCCAATAAAGGCTTCAATGGAGCCAGGATGAGCTCAATTGCAGCTATTGCAGGTGTCAACCAGGCACTCCTCCATTACCATTTTGAGAGCAAGGAGAACCTGTACAGAAGCATCTTTCATAATACTGTGGGCGATATGGCCACGGAATTTTCCAGGCAGCTGACAGAAGAGATCAATTCCTGGAACCCGGCTCCTGATATTAAACTCTGTGCGGCACTATATATAATGGTTGGCATAAACATGGATACTCATGATGACGAACTGCACCGGATATTTGCCAGGGAGATGGCTGAGGGTCAGGGGCTTCTCCATGAATTCGTAAAAAACTATATGATGCCGCGTCTTTTAATATTTGAAAGCATAATCAAAGACGGCGTAAGTAAAGGGATCTTCGAAATTTCCGATACAATGATGTTTTCACTCAATATTGTGGCATTCATTAATGATTTTGCTCATGGTGAGGATTTCCTGAAAGATACCAGTGTTTATCACTCTTTATACAGCAATAAAAAAGAAAAACTATATAAATTTATAACCGAGCTTTCATTCAAAGCGCTTAAACCGGCAGGTAAAGAACTCCCTGTGCCGGTTTTTGATAATGATAAAAAAGAACGTCTTGATATAATTATAAAAGAGATGAGCGACAGTCTCAACCTTAAATAACTATAGAAAATAATCCGGAGGGATAACTTGAAAGTAAAAATTTATACACTGATATCAATAGCAGCCATCACTGTGATACTATCATCAGCATCAGCACAGGATAATAATGACAGCAAATCATCAAAGCCAATCGAGATTGAGCTTGCTGACGAAGCGGCTGTAATCATCGGCGGTTACCGCATAACAATTTCAGAAGCAATAAAGAAAGCAATTGAAAGCAACCATGATATTCTTTCCGGAAAATATGATGTGGCGATGACAGATACGGACTACCAGAAATTCCTGTCAAAGTACTCGGCATACTTCAATGCCGAAGGGGGGATATCCTCAACAGACTATCCTGATGCGATGCAGAGTAAATATGGTAAAAGTGTGAGAGAAACCTATGGTTCCGCTTCACTTGCTAAATCTTTTTCCTCAGGTACAACTGTTGCGGCAGGAGTTAAACATACTTTCTCATCAACTGATTACGGTTCAGGTTCGAATGAGTATCACAACCCGGTTGTTTTTGCCTCTATCGAGCAGGAACTTCTAAAAAATGCCTTCGGTTATAATGACCGGAAGCAGGAGGAGATACTCAGCAACGCTTCAAAGATGCAGAAGGACTCCATTATCTATAATCTTTCGTTGGTTGTTGTAGGTGTCATAGTTGATTACTGGAATGTTATAGTCTACAAAACAAATATGGACAACGCTGATCTTATGCTCCGCGAAACAAAGCGGGTAAGGAGAATTGTAACTGATAATGTACGCCTCGGCCTTGCTGAGCAGTTTGAACTTAACTTCTGGAATTCACGTGTTGCTTCATCTGAAGCAGCCCTGGCGCAGGCCGAACAGCAGTACAGGGATGGCCTCAGGAAATTCCTCCAGGTAGTAGATATGAATGAAGAGATAACAATGCAGGAGAAGGCTATACTCTCCAACAAACTTCCTGTGATTAATCCCGAGGAGGCGATAAAAACAGCGTATGCGAAAAGAGCCGATTACCTCAACGCTCTCCGTACCCTTGAGAACGCAAAACTTCAGCTCAAGATGTATGAAAACGAATCACTGCCCTCTCTCAAAGGTTCAGTATCAGTATCATCAATGGATTACAATGAAAGCCTTGGAGAATCATACGGGAATACAGGTTCTGCACAATACCCGGTATTTGAAGCCAAACTTGCCCTGACATACCCGCTTAATGACAGCCAGCAGAAAGTAAACGAAAGAAATTCAGGCTGGATGGTTGAACAGGCAAAGACACAGGTGAATAAATACCAGCGGATAGTGAAGGATGATGTAACTTCAAAGATAGAAAAAATAGATACAAGCTATAAACTTTATCAGAAAGCGAAAGAAGCGAGAATACAGGCTGAGATCTATTACAGCAAGATGCTGACAAACCTCAGGAGGGGACGCTTCACAGCAGCAAATGTCAGGGATGCCCTTGATTCACTTGTAAACAGCAGAGAGCAGGAGCTGAATCTCCTGGTTGGATATAACGCATCACTTCTTGAATTCGAGGTATCAAAAAACCAGCTCTTTGAAACATACGGCATAGATGTTGAAAAATATATACCAAAAGAAAAATGATAAATTTTTCATTAATACAAACAGGAAAGGAATCTTATGTTTACTATAATTAAATATCTTATTAAGGAAAAGCTGGTTGTTGCTCTCATTGTAGGCTTAATTACCATGCTGGGAATCATGTCTGTCACAAGCCTCAACAGGGAAGCTTTCCCGGAAGTAAACTTTGATATGGTAAGCATAAAAACAGTCTACCCCGGAGGATCGCCAGATGAGCTCGAAAGCCTAATCACTATCCCCATTGAAAAGAAACTCCGCGAAGTTGACGACATTGACAAAGTCAGATCCTATAACATCGAAAATGTCTCTGTTATAGCAGTTTATATTGATGAAAAAGCCAGTGATAAAGCGCAGGTGGTCCAGGACATAAAGGATGCCGTTGATCTTGTTGAGGACCTTCCTGATAATGCCGAAAAACCTGTGATCGAAGAAATCACAACTGATAAAACCGAAATTTTTTATGCGGCAATTGTTGCTGCTGATGAAAAAGTGCCATTCACTGTAATGCGTAATGTAGGGGACAAGCTGGAGGATTTTTTCTACGATTTCGACGGTGTTGCGGAGATTGAAAAAAACGGGTTTTACGACAGGGAGTTTCTTATTGAAGTTGATCCGGGAGAGCTCGCACGATACAGGCTCGGAATGAACAATGTGATCAACACCCTGAGTTCAAGAAACATCGACTATCCCGGCGGGCCTCTCAGGATCGGTGATGATGAATTTGTTCTGAGGACAAAAGGCCAATACAATAATATTAATGAAATTCTCAACACGGTAATTCAGTCCAATGACGTCGGGTATTCAATCCGGGTCAGGGACATTGCGACAGTTAAGGATACGGTAGACGACCCCACGGTGCTTGAGAGGTACCAGGGGAAAAGGGCGATGATCTTCAAGGTTCTGAAAAAGAACAGCGCTGATGAGATAATACTTACAGATGAAATAATAAGTAAAATGGGGACATTCATCAACCCGAGTCCCGATCTTGTGAGCATTGAACTGTTTAACATAACGAGTGAATTCACAAGAAATACTATGGATTCCGTAATCACAAATGCAATTACCGGTTTTATTCTGCTGGCGCTTATACTCTTTCTGCTCCTCGGGGTCAGAATGGCTACCCTTGTTACAGCGACAATACCCGTTGTATTCATGGTAGCTTTTATAGGCCTTAAAACTGCAGGCGTAACCATAAATGTAATCAGTCTTTTCGGATTTATCATGGTGCTCGGTATGATTGTTGACTTCGGCATAGTGATCTCCGAAAACGCGCACCGCTACATGGAAATGGGACTTAAAAAATCTGACGCCATACTTAAAGGATCATCAGAACTTGTATGGCCCGTAACTGTGACTTTCCTCTGCATTTCCGCGGCATTCATGCCTCTCATGCTGCTCACAGGACTCATGGGGAAATTCATAAAATATATCCCCATGGTTGTAATGATTTCCCTTACCGCTTCGTGGGTAATTGCTATATTTATCATGCCCACATTTCTGAATATATTCAGCAAAGAAAGCCACAGGGAAAACAGCAGCAATGGTATCGTTCTTAAAGACGGTGAACATCTGGAGAGAGGCCTTTTCGGAAAGATACAGCTTAAATATATGAAGCTACTTAGATTCGCATTGCGCCACAGATATATCACAGTGGGGATTCTTTTTGTAATGCTTATCATCTCTCTGGGCCTTGTGCCTGTGGTGGGGTTTATCTTCAGTCCCGGCGGAGGTTCAGAGAATATAGAGATAAAAACATATCTCCCGAACAGCAGAAATCTTCAGGCAAACCTCAGAGACATGAAGGAGATCGAGAAGATAATACTTACTCTGCCGAAAGAAGAACTTGAAACAGTCTATTCCCGTGTAGGTACAGAGGTGCCATTCGGCCTGGATCCTAAACCGGGCGACGGAACTCATAAATCGACTATATTTCTCTATCTGACTCCGGAAAAAGACCGTGACAGAACAGCTTCACAAATACAGGGAAAACTCAGAGAGGATTTTGAAAAAGCAAAGGAACAGGGAATTATATCAAACGACATGAGAATCAGCGTCAAGGTGCAGGAGAACGGCCCGCCTGTTGGTGATCCTGTAAACGTTGAGTTAAGAGGTGAAGACTTCGATACCCTGAATAAAATGGCGCAGGAATACATTACATACCTCAAAGGGATAGATGGAGTATACGATATAAAAACTGACTTTGAACCGGGGAAAACGGAGTTCAGGTATAAAACAGATGAAGTCCTTGCATCACGCGCGAAAGTTTCAGTGCTGGATGTGGCTACGGCAATCAACGCATCATTCGAAGGCTCAAAGGCCACCACAGTAAGGGATGGTGAGGATGAAATAGCCATAAGAGTACGCTTTAATGAACAGGCGCGCAAAAAAATGAAAAGCCTTAATGATGTAATGATTTCAAATAACCAGGGCGGACTAATACCTTTAGGGTTGATTACAACAAAGAGCCAGCAGCCCGGTTATTCACAGATCAGCAGGCTTGACTACAAAAGAATTGTCCAGGTCAAAGCGAATGTCGATACTGCTAAAACAAACTCAGTTAAAGTCAACAAGGCTTTGAATGAAAAATTTGCTGATATTGAAAAAAGATATCCCGGCTATTTCGCCTCTTACGGCGGCGAGCAGGAGGAGACATCCGAAAGCCTCGCTGAACTTGGGGATTATTTCATTGTGGCACTTGTGGTGATTTACATAATACTTGCGATTTTCTTCAAGTCGCTTATGATCCCGCTTGTCGTTATGATAGCCATACCTTTTTCTCTTATCGGAGTTATCATCGCCGTATTTATACATAATGAACCGCTATGTTTTATGAGTGTCCTTGCCATCTTCAGCCTCGCAGGGGTTATTGTGAGTAATACTGTTACACTGGTGGAATTTATCAATATAAAGCGTGATGAAAAACATGCCCTCTTTGAGGCTCTTTCTGAGGCGGCAGTACTGAGACTCAGACCGATATTTCTTACAACAGGAACAACAGTACTTGGCCTAATGCCGAGTATATACGGGATAGGTGAAAAAAATTATATGACTGCTCGGCTGGCGCTTGCCTTCGGTTACGGTCTTATTTTTGCGACCGTTATAACACTGGTTCTGGTCCCGTGTTTCTACCATGTAGCTGAAGACATCAAGTCACGGTTCTCTGTATTTCTTTCAAGGTTTGGTGTTATCATGAACCCGCAGCTTTACACACCGGAAACAGTTAATGGATTTTCTGAGGCTGAGATTCCTGCTATAGAAGAAGTACATGCGGATAAACAGGTAAAGAAAAAAAAGAATAAATAATTCAGCGGAGAGGGTATGTCACACGTACCCTCTCCTCCCCATATATCTCTCCAGGCTGCCCACTGCAAGTGAACATCCGTATGTAAGTATAAAATACATCAATGTAATGATAATCCATATTTCATATGTACGGTATGATGATGCCATAAGTTCAGTCCCCCTGAAAGTTAATTCCTGAACCGAGATCACAGATACTATTGCCGAATCCTTTATAACCGATATAATCTGACCCGCCATTGGAGGGAGTATCCTCTTAAAAGCCTGCGGGAGAATAATATATCTCATTTTCTGAAGCCATGACATTCCGAGAGCATCCGCAGCCTCACCCTGCCCGCTCTCGACAGACTGGATACCAGCCCTGACAATCTCCGTCATATAGGCCCCTTCATAAATTGCCAGTGTCAAAACAGCGGAGATAAAAAGAGTCATCATTGATGATGAAGAGAAAAATAAAGAGAGAATAGAGTCATATTCCGCGAGACCTGTAAAATAATCATCCAGTCCGAGAACCATGGTAATCTGGCTGCTGATGAAAAAATAAAATATAAAGATGAAAACAATTGACGGGATATTCCTCACTATCCCTACATAAAGAACTGCAACCCACCTGATAACCGGTTTTACTGAAAGCTTCATAAGCCCCATAAAAAGTCCGATGACTGAAGCAAAGAGTGAAGCCCAGATGCTGAGTTTAACTGTCATCCCCAGGCCGTAGAGCAGAAGGCCCGGAACATAACTCTGCGCAGATTCATCATACCGGACTATATATGCAGCCGCACCGGACCAGTCCCATTTATAATGAAGCACTGCCCTCATCCGGTAAACAACCCACGCCGCACCTGCCAAAAGCAGAGCGATAAAGAGAATATCGAACAGTCTGAATCTACCCTTCACTCTCAATGATTAACGAAGCCTCGCTTCCCAGTCCCTGCTTCTGAACCAGTATACTTTTTTATCCTTCAGGAACCCGCTTTCATGTTTTTCCCGTATCCATGAATTGAAATAACTCCTGGCCTCATCCTCCCCTTTTCTCAATGCAAACCCCACAGGCTCCTTTGTGAATGTATCTTCCAGCGGCAGGTAAAAACGGCTGGAATACTTAATGGCCTGGAACTCCGGCAGAGGAGAAGAAGCCACTACTGCATGGGCCCTGTCAGTAAGAAGTTCCTGTACAGCCTGCGCCTCATCGTCAAAAAGTTTGACCCGGGCCGCAGGGAGAAATTTTTTTACAGCTTCCGCTGCTGTAGTTCCGAGCCTTACTGCAATAGTTACATCAGGCTTATTAAATTCCTCAAGGCTTTTAAAGCCGGGAGCTTTTTTTCTGCTCGCGACAATTGACATCCCTGAAAAATCATATGGATCGCTGAAATCGACTTTCAGTTTTCTCTCATCAGTTATACCCATACCCCCGATAATTACATCGAATTTCCCTGTAAGTAGAGCCGGAATAATCCCGGACCATTTTGTCGGAATGAACTCAGCCTTTACCCCCATATCCTTTGCAAGTTCAGAGGCAACATCTATTTCAAAACCTATAAGGTTCCCCTCTTTATCATTCATTGCCCAGGGGACGAATGTTGACATCCCTATCTTTATTACACCTCTCTTCTTTATCTCTTCAAGGAGAGTGCCTGATTCCTTTTTTGAACAGCCCGCCACGGCAAGAGCAATAATCAGAAATAATGCTGTTTTTTTCATATACGAACTCCTGTTTTAAATCTTTCAATATAGACAACGCATCTCATCTATAATCTTTTTTATTTATCCTCTTAGTAATTCTTCTGGAGATTAAAAATCATTTATCCCTGTTCCTCTTAATGAACATTAAATCTCTTTTCAATATATCCTGATAAAAAAGAAAGGGCAACAGTAAGAGTAAGATACATTACCGCAACAGTGAACCATATTTCAAAAGTCAGAAAAGTTTCGGAAACTATGGACTGCCCCATCATAGTGAGATCATAAATTGATATTGTACTCACAAGAGCTGAATCCTTAATGAGTGAAATTCCCTGACCGGTAAGAGGCGGGAGCACCCTTCTTAACGCCTGGGGAAGAACGATATACCTGTAAACATGGAACCGCCCCATCCCCAGACTTAAAGCGGCTTCCCACTGCCCCTTTCTTATGGAGACCACCCCTGCCCGTATAATCTCAGAAATATATGCTCCTTCAAAAAGGGAAAGAGCTGTTACAGCTGATGTAAAAGCACTGAAACCGAATATGGGAGAAACCGCGAAATACATAACAAAGATCTGCACAATAAGAGGGGTATTCCTGATCGACTCAATATAAATATAGGATATAAATCTCCCTGTTACTGAATCCGACAGCCTTAGAAGAGCAGCCCCCATACCGAGAATAATAGCAAAGACCATGCTTAAAGATGATATTTCAAGTGTGACAGCAAGACCGAGGAGAAGTGGCCCCGCGGATATACCTTCTCCAGGTCCTTTAATATACTCCGGGACCCGCCACCATTGCCATTCATAATTTACAGCCCCGGTGGCAAAGATGAGAACAGTGCACAGAAACGCCAGTAAAGCGAAAAGGGAGCCGTATTCTCTCCCTAAGCGGAGAAGACTATCCATGATACATCCTTATTTTCCGGTTTTGATAATATGCCGCTAAAATCCTTGTGAAAGGAGGCAGGCAGGGGACAAAAGATGTCCCCCTCCTTGTTTCAGTCTATATTCAGGCTGATCTCTTTCAGCCTGTCTATAACATCAAGAAATGTATTAACAGGGTGAGCCCCCATAAGTTCAAATTTATCATTTATCACAATCTTAGGAACACCTGTGACATTATACTTCTGTGAAAGCGGGACAAAATTGCCGGCATCTATCATATCCGCTTTTATCCTGCTGTTCTCCATTGCAAGCCGGTGAGCTGTAGAAACTGCTGCAGGACAATGAGGGCAACCGAGCCCCACAAAAACCTGTATATGCACATCCCGGTCTACTGCTTTGATTCGATTCATAACATCATCCGGTATCGGTTCCCTCTTCCCTGACAGTTCTATTATTGAACCGAGGAAAGAATTAATCTCATATCCTCCCGGAAGACCGAAAAATCTGATGCCGTGATCAACTCCATCTTTATCGAGCAGCACTATCGCCGGAATCTTATCAATTTTAAATTTTGCCGACATCTCCTTGTCTGTAACAAAATTGTAGATCTTAACCTTTAACCTGTCACTGAGAGACCCTATCTCCTCCACGAACTGGCGGGTCTCCCTGCACATGGGGCATTCAATCTCCTGTGTAAAATTAATTATCTGAACTTCATCTTTCATATTACTAAGTACATCTTTCAGCTGCTGCTGAATTTTAGCATCGAATAGCGCCATATTAAACCTCCTACTCTTTATTCATCAGGTATTCACAGGCTGAAAGAGCAGCTTTAGCCCCCTCACCACCCGCTATTATTATCTGTTTAAATGGAACAGTGGTGACGTCCCCGGCAGCGAAAACCCCTTCCCTGCTGGTTCTGCATGCGCAGTCCACCACGATCTCACCGTATTTATTCATTTCAACAACTTCTTTCGCAAAACCGCTGTTAGGATCAAGCCCGATCTCCACGAATACACCGTCAGTCACAATCTCTGAAACGGTATGAGTATTATTATTTTCAATAATCACCCCTTTGACTTTATCGTCACCAGTTATCTCTTGAACTGAACTGCTGTAGATATAACTGACATTGCTGAAACCTGCAAGCTTATCCTGAAGAATTTTATCCGCGGTAAGCTTATCGAGAAGCTGTAATACTACAACTTCGCCCGCCACTGACGCGAGATCAATAGCAGCTTCAACTCCGGAATTTCCTCCCCCCACTACCACAACTTTTTTACCCGCGAAAAGAGGTGCATCACATATAGTACAGTATGCGACACCTTTACCTGTAAGCCTCTGTTCACCAGGCACGCCTAATTTTCTCCATGACTTTCCTGAAGCAATAATTAAAGTTTTACCCTTTATTATTCTTCCGTCCGTAAGCATTACTTTCTTTATCCCGTCATCCTCAATAGTCTCAACTGAATTACCCTCGTCATAGCCGATGCTGAACTGCTGTACCTGCTCCCTGAACTTTTCCACAAGCTCAACACCATTCACATACCTGTAACCCATATAGTTTTCTATTGAGGAGGTTTCCGCCACCTGGCCGCCGATATGGTTAACTATAACTGCTGTATCCACACCCTTTCTCATGCAGTAAACAGCAGCAGTGAGACCGGCAGGACCTCCCCCTATTATAACAACATCGTAAACCTTCCCTGTATCTATTGGAACAAAATTTTTTTCACTTAAAAAAGATACAGTACTCAGATTAAAATCCATAATTACACCACCGGAAAAAGCATTTTAATATTTAAGAGATAGTTTAAATATATCAAACTATCTCCTTTTTTCAACATAAAATTTTTTATTTTATATATGACTTCTTTTCCTGCCTGGATTATAAAACTGCTACCGCCTGAACGAACACGAGGTTCGCCTGTTGGCAGCGGAAAAAGGCCGAAATAATGCGGCCTTTCACCCGGTAAAGATCGAATTATTAGAAGTGCCTTTTATATAGAAAACTTTTTTGCTGAGAGCTCTATACCCCATTTTAATAAATAGAACCGCAGCAGGAATAATATATATTAAAAACTTGAATTATTACCCCGCACTTTTAAATATAATTCTTACAAAAACATATCAGCCGGGGATTTTCAGCAATGCAGATGATTACACGTTTTTCACTTTACGGATTTCTTAAAAATCTTAATTTTTCTGAACCTTTCCTGATACTATTCTATCTCTCCATAGGGCTTAACTTTCTGCAGATAGGGATACTTGTCTCATTCCAGAATATTTGCGTGAACCTGATGGAGATCCCCAGCGGTGCCCTTGCAGATATATACGGCAGAAAAAGCGCAATGATATTCTCTCTATTGAGTTACATTACCGCCTTTGCAATCTTCTCGTTTACGGAATCCTATCCTCCATTATTTGCGGCTGTCTTCTTCTTTTCAATCGGGGAGGCTTTCCGTACAGGAACACATAAGGCAATGATCTTTGACTGGCTGCGGCAGAATAACCGCATGGATGAAAAGACAAAAGTCTACGGATTCACAAGATCATGGTCGAAATACGGAAGCGCTGTTTCAGTTATCATCTCAACTTCAATTATCATATTCTCCAAAGACTACAGGTGGATATTTATTTTTTCTATCATTCCATACATAACCGGAGTCTGGAATATTGCCTGTTACCCGGAATACCTGAACAACAAACAGAAACAGAAGATGAGTATAAAAGAAATATTTATTCATACATTCGGCAGCATTAAAAAAACTTTCGTTGAAAAAAGAATCAGGAACCTCATTATCAAGAGCATGGGATTTGAAGGGGTTTTTGATGTGACTAAAGGTTATCTCCAGCCTATTCTTCAGGCGGAGGCGATTGTGCTTGCCGCTCTCTTTACACTTCCGGAAAAGGAGAGTACAGCTATTGTAGTGGGAGTTGTTTATTTTATTCTTCACCTGATATCTGCCGAGGCTTCGAAGAGAGCACATATATTCCAGGAGAAATTTGACTCTGATAAAAACGCAATCCGTTTCATGATATTAGCCGCGTTTATCCTGACATTCACATCATCTGCCGGGATATACTTTAAATTCTTCATTGCCGCCATTACCGCTTACATAATCTACTACCTGATACAGAACCTGTGGCGGCCGATACTTGTTGCGCAATACGACGATCTCGCGGAGAGTTCCGAGCAGGCAACTATTCTTTCAATTGAATCACAGGCCAAAACAATAGGTATAACACTCCTTGCACCGGTTGCGGGTTATCTTGCAGATACATACGGAATTTCAGTTTCAATGATTCTTTTCGCAGGGCTTATGCTGATATTGTGGCTCTACTCTATCAGCAGAGAAGAATGAATTGTTCAGAAATAATTCAATGATTGCACAGGGAAAGTGATATTCACAAACTCCTGCACCGGAAATTTGTGAATATCATTATTGAAAAATTTTTAAATTTATTCTGCTTAGTTTTTCATCTCATCGAGTTTTATCAGAGACTCCACACCTTCGATTATCTTTGTCCTGGCAAGTTCCGCAGTCTCTTCAACAGAGAGGTTAGCAAATGATTCATATGGGATCTCATCAAGTATTTTCATATAAAGGTTATGCACCCCGTGATAATTCATGCTGTGCTTAGGAAGCGCTTTGTTAGTTCCTGATATCGCAATGGGCAGTATGGGAATTTTCAATTTGTGTGCAAGGATAAAGGCTCCGGGTTTGAACTTTTTAACATTCCCATCATCCGATCTCGTTCCTTCAGGAAAGAGAAATACCGAACTCCCCTCTCTAAGCCTCTCCTCGCTGACCTTCATCATCTGCTCAATACTCTCTTTGTCTCCACGGACAAGCCTTACATACCTGTTGAAATACATATTCCATCCGACAAAGGGGACCCTGAATATCTCCGCTTTTGAAACCCACTTGAAATGCCTGAAGAGGTTGAATGCCACAAGTATATCAAGCTGGGACTGATGATTTGAGATCACCACATAAAGACTGTTTCTTTTAAACTTCTTCCTGTCCATTACATGCATCTTCCATGAAGGAGTTGTCCATGTATATAAAGCTCCCCAGAAACATGTATACTGGTGCAGAATGATTTTTCTTTTATCGAATGGCAGCGTTACAAGCCAGATAAATAAAGCCGGAAAAAAAAGAATTATACACGTAACAATAATAAAAGTTAATAAGAGAATTGAAATCGTTCTGTTTATCATTGTTTTTATCCCCCCTTTACATAACTTCCCAGAAGAAATCGACCCACTGCTCTTTTCCCGCAAGATAGCCATAGGTTACTTCCGCTTCTTTTACTTTTGAAACAAGACAGATTGTATCAAATTCAACCTGCGGATACATTGAATGTATCTTTTTTATAGTATTCCCGCTGTCATAAATATCATCACAAAGAAGAAATTTACCTTCAATTAACTCCGGTTTAATTCCAATCTGAAAACGCCTCTGCTCCTTACCGGCGTAAGATGATATCTCTATATAAGAGATCGGGAGTTCAAGATGCTGACTCATAAAATATGAAAGAAAAAAACCTCCCCTCAAAGGGCAGAGGATTGCCTTGTATCCCCCTCTTTGTTTCTCCACCTGTTCAAGCAGCTTATAGCTCAATTCAAGAAAGAGATCGTATGTTACCTTAAAATTGTCCATCACTGAAGATCCTTAATAATTTGTTGGTTAAACATGCTGTATAATTTTATTTCAGCATACAATATCCATAAAGCAAAAGCTATTCATAGCCTGTTTTTAATCAATAAATATTTCATAATAATTCGCCTGTTCAGGCTATTATGATTTATTATACTGCTTAAAAAAAGATTAACCCCGGACAACTGAAAAAATATAGAAACAAACTCTTGACATTTCGGCTCTTATTTATACCATAAAAATATAAATATTCATAAACCAGAGGTGCTTACCGATGAAAAAATTTATCCTGCTGCTTACTGTTTCAATTTTTCTATCCGGATGTATAAGTATGCCGGGCCAGGTTGACGAAAAATATCTTGTGGAAAAAAATGAAAATGAATCAGCTTTGATTAAAGAGATCGAGCAGAAGATAATAGAAAAAAATAAAGAGAAGCAGGTTGTAGAAAAAAAACTTAAAGAGATTTCACCCGCATCCGGTCAGACAGAGGATGAGCTGAAACTTCTCAAGAAAGAAAACGGCCTTCTGAAAGATCAGGTGGATTTTTATACTAAAACAAAAGATGCTGTAATGCTTGAATCAAAACAGAATGAACTGAAAAATAACGAAATCGCTATAAAGAAAAAAACAGCACAATTGAACTATCAGCTTGCAGAGAAAGAGATGACAGAAGCTGAACTTGAAGTAAAAACAAATGAGCTCTCTGTTGAAATTGCCCGCCTTAACTTTGAAAAATCAAAAATAGCAACTGCATACAGGGATAAACATGAACCTGCAACACCGGAGAAGTCAGGGAACTTCTTTACGAATTTTATTAAAAAATTTAAAAAGAATGATCCGGATGATAAATACGGATACAAAAAATATGATGAATATTTTAAAAAGCAGCAGGAAGTCCATGCAAAATCAGCAGGTAAACTGAAAGAAGCCGAAACCAAATTTCAGGATGCTAAAGCGAAATATCAGGAATCAAATAAATAAATGGTAAATATCATGAATAACAGAAACCTGATAATGCTCGCATGTGCAGTTTTGATTACCGGAGCCGGCACAAATGTTAAGGCTGATGTTTTCTACACTGCAAAAGAATACAGAACAGTCTACAATGAAAAGGTTGCGCTTGAGATTGAACTCAAGACTCTGAACCAGCAGTATCAGAATGAAAAAGCCAATCTTAATAAGCGGATAAAAGACCTTGAAATTGAAGTGGAGTCTCTCAGGAAAGAGATTGAGACACTTAATAATAAAAATACTTCTGAAAAAGAATCATGCAATTCAAGGATAGCAGAACTGCAGAAAATGATTGAACTGCTTAAATCAAAAGGCTCCGAAACAGAAAAAAATCTTATCGAAGCCAACAGAGAGCTTCAGGAAAAATATAAGGATGAAATTGACAGACTGAAATCCGGCTTTGATAATGAAAGGGAGAAACTTCTTGAAGAGATCAAATCCCTTAAAAAAAGCTATGAAGATAAAATCAACAGCCTCAAGTCTGAGATTGAAAACCTCAACAGTGAAATTGCTGATCTGAAAAAACTCACAGAAAAGCAGAGAGCTGAACTCGCCAGAATGGAAAGCCAGGCCAACGAGCTTGAAAAACAGTTGGAGGAGGAGATTAAAAAGGGGGACATCAGGCTGAAAAAATCGAGGAACCGCCTCATCATAAATATAGATGACCGGATCAGCTTTGATTCAGGCAGAGCTAACCTCAAAAAGGAGGTTCTGCCATCCCTGAAAAAAATTCGTGAAATACTGGCTCAATACCCTGAATATAATATAATTATTGAGGGCCATACTGATGACGTTCCTATTAAAACAAGACAGTTCAGGAACAACTGGCAGCTTTCAACGGAGAGGGCCCTTGCTGTTCTCGGATATATCCTGGAAGACAAAGACCTGAAACCGGAAAGATTCTCAGCTACCGGCTGCGGAGAACACAGACCGGTTGTACCGAATGACTCGAAAGAAAATCGCTCCCTCAACAGGAGAGTTGACATTATTGTCGTTCCATCTTTTATGCTCCAGTAGTGCAAAAAGCGGAGTTATCTTATACCTATAGCTCCGCTTACTTTTCACCAGCTAAGCCAGAGATTCTTTTCCCTTACCGGAGTTTCATCTGTAAGCAGAGGATTATTTAATCTTAATATTTTCCTTTTATTAATAGCAGCCTTTCTGATATATTCCCCGTTATACATGTTAAAAAGCCTCTGGAAACTTCCATCAGCAATTGATGCGCGGAGCCCCTTCTCTATTCTTGCAGCAAGTGTTATGTTATCCTTTCTGACGAAAAAATAAACGGGGAATGTATAGTGAAGGGCTAAAGTT
>DAISJZ010000036.1:20223-26717 GCA_036821145.1 Spirochaetota bacterium | reverse complement strand
AGCTTCCTTTCTTTACCATTTTCAGTAATCTTTTCAAATACCAGCTTCCCCATAAATCATACTCCTGTTTTTTATTGAGTCTTATAAAGTGGTCACTACTAAAGAACATAATCCTGAAAATTTCAATTAAATAATTTGCAGGTTAAGGCACCCGCACCACTCTCTTATATTGCTTGACAGTTGCCAATAATGATATTATCAATATTTTTTAATCAATGAGCAGACGTATAGACTGTTATTCAGGCGGAGAAATAAAACTGTGCATGAAAAAATAATGATAAAAAGCGGGATTCTGCTGCAGAGGTTTATACCTGTATCTTTCATGCTGGTTATCCTGTCATGTGCTACTTTAACAGAATCTCCAGATGAATCTCCTGCTGAAAGGATTCGTGCAGAAAACAGAATAATGAAGCAGAACCTTACTCTTGCACTGAGGGAAAACAGTGTACTCAAAGATGAAAACAGCGGAATAAAAGAAGAGAACAGCAACCTGAAATCCCGTGTAAAACTCCTTGAATCAGAGATAATATCCCTGAACAAAAAACATTCCGAAGATATAACCCTGCTTAAAGAAAAATATGATAACCTGAACAGAAAGAATGAGATATTAGAGAAGGAGAGCTCTGATAAAATCCGTCAGCTTACAGCGGTAAATAAAGCCCTTGAAGAGAAACTCTCTTCAGAGATTGACCGCCTCACAATGGAGAACAGGAAACGTGAAGAGGCTTTCAATAAAGAAAGGCTTGAAATGGAAACTGCTTTTGCAGGCAAAGAACTTGAATACAGGAAGGAAATTACCGCGCTGAAAAAAGATATACTGGCAGCAAACACGGAACTGGAATCCATGAAGGCCGCTCTCGCGGAAACTGAAGTAAAACTTAAAACCGTTAATGCCGATATGGAATCCGTTAAATCCAAATTAGACACAACAGAGGCAAAGCTGAAAATTGCCGACTCCGAAATTGCCTCAAAAAACAAAATTATTGAAACCCTTAACTCATCCGGCAGATCTCCATCAATTCAGAATACCAAACCTGTTCAATAAGCGAAGACCGATGAATACATTATATAACAGGAAAATCCGCAACCTGTTTTGCCTGTCAGCAGGGTTTATAACTGCAGCGATTATTCTTTTTATGCCAACGGGTGCCATCGGTGGTACAAAATTTTCCCTTATCCTGACATCAAATCTCCAGGGGAGATTTACACCTGTAATCGAGTCACAGGATGAGAAAGATCCCATGCTTCTTCTCGCGCAGTCAATTACAGCTGAACGCGGCAGATCGCCATTTGATCTCTACCTGGATCTTGGAAACTCTTTCTACCCCGGCCCTGTTTCAAAATACAGTTACGGCTCTGTAATGATGGATTTCTTCACATACTTCAACTGCGCGGCTACTCTTGTTTCTTCACGTGATATAAGTATAGGTCTTTCAAATCTTGAGTTTCTTGCAAAAGGGAGAGAGACAAAGCTGCTATCTATTAATATTACCCGTGACAATACACCTGTCTTTAATCCATGCATGATAATTAACCACGGCAGCAGAAAGATCGGCTTCATTGGAATTACTTCCTCAGAAAGCCTCTTCGATATAGCTGATAAAAAAATGTTTAAAATATACTTTAACGAAAACGTTGCTATAATAAAGGAGACCGCGGCAAAACTTAAAGAAGAGGGGTGCACTGATATAATACTTCTTTCAGGGCTGACCTACAGAAAAAATCTCGGACTTATGCAGGAAATTACTGAAGCTGACCTTCTCATAAGCGGCGGTGATTCATCAGGAAAACTTTTCAATGTCCCTTTAACACGTGCCGAACTGCAGGGAGGGAGATCCATCGTAAACCTTTCTGAAAGTGAAGGTTATTACAGGGTTGAGCTGGACCTTGCTGAAAGAATATCAGTAACCTCAATTGATTTCCGCAAATCAGAATATAACAGAATATCTGATAAAGGGTACAACGAATTCAGAAAGAGGCTGACCATCTGGAAACAAAAATTTGCGGATGAAGCTAACCGGGTTATAGCTGAAGGGTTCCCCCCTGCCGCAATCACTGATGAATCCGCGGCAGAGATTTTACGGCACAGGCACAGAACTGAAGTCGCAATAATAGATAAATACACCGTTTTCCCCCAGGCCTTATACGGCACAGTTTATTCGTCTACTATATCAGGGATTGTAAATAACGATTACCCTCTTTTCAAATACAGACTCACCGGGTCAGAACTTAAAAAAGTTTCAGCAGAGGGGGAGGATTTTGTAATTACAGGGATACATGAGGGGAAAGTACAGAATTACCCCATTGCGGATTCAAGGAGATACACTGTATGCTCAACCCAGTCAGCTTATGACAGGGTATGCAGGCTTCTCAGGAAAAATATCCCTTATGATAATACATGGAAAACAATTGAGGAGGAGTTTGAGGATGATATTTCATCGGAGAGAATAATCGCTTCAGACAGCTTTGACTACCTGGAAAGGAGGTTCCGGGTTCTTATAGATATTTCTCTCTCAAATTTCTATGACAAGTCTGATGTTTTACGCGATGAAACAATCGAAACACCTCCGGGTAAACCTTCGGAAAACTACACCAGGTGGGGGATGGAGGATACGCTCAACATCACAATATACAACAGGTACCATCACCTCGTACTTACACCATATATTTATTTTATAAAACAGGATGACCAATACCTGCAGAATCTGCTCAGGGGGACGCTGTTATATACATATAACCTTAACGCTTTTTTAAAACCTTATCATAAATCTCAGATTGACACTGTACTGGTTGCGGATAAGGAGAATGAAGAGGGACCACGGCCTATGCTTGCCAGGGAGACTGTGGGGGCCTCTTTTTTTTCAGAGCGGATTTCAGGAAAGATCGGTTCCGGTTTTGAGAAGCAGATACAGGATCCTGAAGAACCTGCACTATACGGTATTGAAGCTATAATTGACGCCAGCCTCCCTATTACTGATTATCTCAAATATATTTTTAAACTCGATTCATTTATCTCATCTGAAAAAGGGGATTCACAGACATTGAAGGCACGCACCGAAATTACAAATACTCTTTCACTCAGTATTAATTCAATACTCGGTGTTTCGGTAAAGCATAAATGGTTCAAGCTCTATTCAAAAGAGATCGAGGAGTCATACAGGTATTCCCAGATGCTCCTCTCAGTCGATCTCAAAACGGACTTTAAACTGTTTTAGGCCTTGCTCCTCTCCCTCAGCATGAATCCCTTCTTCTGAAGATAATCATAACGCACGTTATGGCCCGGCTGATACACCATTGCCATTATGGAATCCTGCCCCTCTTTTATTGATGAATACTCCGCGAAGTCCAGAGTTCTTATTATAGCTTCAAGGACCCGCAGGGCCCCGGAATGGTCACAGAGCACCACCCTCTTCCCGAGATTATTTCTGAAGAGTTCAACAAACGAATGGGCGATTCTCCAGTCAGCTTCTATGAGAGTTTCACCTTCCGGAAAATGATAGAACCTGTTTTTAAAAAGTTCCTTTGCCGCCTTTTTCTTCTCATCATCGGTGCCCTTCATACCCGGGCCGTGAACTTCAAGCATCTTTTTGTAGATATCGTTCTTCAGTTTATGCGTTAGCGAACCGTATTTCTGCGAGTTTAGTCCATAGAATGGAGTAAAATGAATATTGGTAATACCTGCCTCCCCGAGAAAACATCGGGCTGTTTCTTCAGTGTTTTCACTTTCACTGCCGAATACCTCAACCGGAACCCCTTCCTTCCATAAAGGGTATCCCTTTTCTTTAAGAAGATCAGCAAGCACTTTGAAATCCCTTCCCAGCTCTTTTGCTGTATCTATACCGGCAGGTTTAAGCATGTTGCCCATTGAACCGGATATCCTTTTATTATCTTTCCAGTGATCCCATACCCCGGAACCAACGAACTCAGGATTGTCCCCGCCGGATTCATGTATAGATTTCCCGTGCCTTATTGTAATCATCTGCGCCTGGTTCAGCGGAACATATGACTCGGGATAGATCGGCACACCCTTCCCGTTATTCAGCCACACAATCCCCTCACGATAGAGAAGGCCGCTCCCATCATCAAGAATTCTTCCGCTGGTTCGCATCTCTCCGCCGGGATTGATCTGCATATCCTCTATAGCAAGCACAAGCTTTGTCCTGTACCTTGTATGCCTTGCACCGAATGCAGGTATATTCTTTGCAACAAGTATATCGTTAAATCTTGATATTGAAAACTTCTGGTGCAGAAGACGCTTAAAACTGTCATTGTCCAGCAGCCCGTTCCATGCGAGATAGAAAAGATGCGGGTCTGCACCGGGGACGTTATTCTGTATGAACTCAAACTTATATTTGATATAATCCTCGGGGGATACATCACTCTCAAGTGCAAGTATGAAGAAGTACAATTTCTTTCCCAGTATCTTCAGATTATTTAAAAATTCTTCAGTAACATCATCCGGTGAAATTGATATCCTGTCATTGTAAATCGACTGGAGAAATCTTATACTATCCTTAATTTTATCAACCCTGTAGGAGTTGTGGAACTCCGCATGCTCCCGGGTCAATCCTGTTTCAAAATGACTTTCGGCTGTTATATTATCCTTAACCCCCATAAATATCCTCCTTAAATTTTTCCTTATAAATAAAGACAGAGTGCTGTAAAATAATTCAGGTTAATGCATAACGCAGACTTAAAATAATAAAGAGATTCGCCGAAGTCAAATAAATACAATTAATTAACGGATTTAAAAAAAATTCTCCGGATTTGATTTTTTCCCGGATTATAATTACCATGGGTATAATAATAACTCTGGAGGTTTTAATATGGATAGCGGCGGAAGTTTTTTAGGCACTCTTATTTATCTTGCCATCATTATTGCGATGATTGCAGGCATGTGGAAAGTTTTTGAAAAGGCGGGACAGCCGGGATGGGCTGCAATCATTCCTATCTACAATCTTATTGTTCTTCTTCAAATTGTCGGGAAACCTATCTGGTGGATAGTGCTTTTCCTTATACCCCTTGTAAACATAGTGGCATTAATTCTTGTGGGGATGGAACTCGCTGTATGTTTCGGAAAGAGCAAAGGATGGGGGTTTGCGCTCCTTGTGCTTTTCCCCTTTGCAGGATACCCGATGCTCGGCTTCGGAGATGCGGCATATTCCAGGCCGGCAGGAGCATAACCGGATAAGTGATGTCATTTCTCAGGCAGGGATGACATCACATTTTCCAATGCCTCTCAGATAGTTTAAGAAAGAGACAACTCTATCTGTTATACATTACAAATCTTCCGGGAGTGGTTCCGGTAATTCGTTTAAAAAACCTGGTGTAATGGCTCTGATCCGCAAACCCGGATTCAGCCGATACATAAGCGATTGAGAAACCTTCAAGGAGAAGTCTTTTGGAAAACTCTATCCTTCTGTGTATCTGATACGCATGCGGGGACATCCCTGTTTCTGCAGTAAAAATCCTGTTCAGATGAAACGGGCTCACCCCGGTGAGATCAGAGAGTTCATCAAGTGAAATCTGCTCTCTGAAATTATTATCAATATACTCCTTTGCAGGTTTAGCACTGATGCTGAATTTATTCCCCTCTGCCGGAAAACCGCATGTGGAATGGTATCTCACCAGATACTCGAGAAAAGAAAACAGAACTGATCCTGATTCAAGGATTGAATCAGGATCATCCAGTACATTAATAAGCTCATTAAATCTTCTGACAGAATCGCGATCCTTTTTAATAAAGTTTGAAAAAACGAGATTTAATCCGCTGCCGTAAATATCAGCTGCAACTGTTTCCAGAATATCATGCGGAATAATCAGAACCCTGTATGAATGCGGTTTCCCTCCGGAAGCCTGAAGTGAATGCGGTTCACCGGAGTTTATAATAAAAATATCTCCGGATGACAGAGTATAATTACTGCCGGCAATTGTCATATTCCTTTTACCGGCAGTTATCAGCCCTGCAATGCAGTCAT
The DNA here is from genome assembly GCA_036821145.1 of Spirochaetota bacterium. Classification (GTDB taxonomy): domain Bacteria; phylum Spirochaetota; class UBA4802; order UBA4802; family UBA5550; genus UBA5550. Next base: position 20,739 of record DAISJZ010000036.1, on the reverse strand, counting down.
CATGTACATGTTTCGGGAAGTCATTGAGGATATCAGTGCCTGTCACCATCCTCATGCTGCTGATCCCGGGAATCTGTTTAATTATTAAGGATTCAGTTCCTATGACATTCACCTAAATAAGAGCCGGTAAAAACTTTGCCAGGATATAAAGTCCCCTGTCACCAGCCTCAACCCTGTGATTTATATTGTCCGGGATACACGCCATAACTCCTGCATTGTACGGCAGAGAATCTTCTCCCACTGTGCAGACTCCGCTTCCCTCAACAACTTCATGAAGCTCCATCTTCCCGTCATGCATATGGTTTCCGATCTCACACCCCGGATCTATCCTGACGAGATGACAGCTGAGCCTTCCGTCAGTATCGCTGCCGCACACAATGTTTTTCATGCTGACCCCGCGGAAAGACGGGTGCGGGTTCCATGGTAAAGATTCAATATCAGTACCTTTTTCACCTTTGAATAATTTCCCCTTACTGAAAATTAAACTGTTCTCCATAATTTTCCTCCTTAAAAATT
>DAISJZ010000036.1:0-20123 GCA_036821145.1 Spirochaetota bacterium | reverse complement strand
TTTATCCCTTTCATAAACGGGCAGATTGTTCTGCACTTCCAGCAGGTATACACAGGGTTACCTTTCACAGTGGTACTCTCAGAATTCATCCTGCATTTTTTCTGGTCAACACCGGATTCTGATATCGCTCCAGCAGGGCAGTTTTTTATGCAGAGATTACAACTGTCACGGCAGAAGCTGTATTCCGCTATGGGATCACTTTCAAGAACAGCATCAGTGAGAACAAGCCCGAGCTTAAGGAGATTCCCGAACCTGTTGTTTGTCAGTATTTTGTTCCTTCCTATGACTCCAAGCCCCGCAAGAACAGCTGAATGCTTAAGAGAGAGCAGCCCCCTCCCCTCCATCTTTTCGCTGTTCCAGTATTCATAAGGTTCAGATGGTACCGGAACAGCAGTTACACCGCTGTCTTCAAGTTTCAAAGTAAGTTCATATGTTATCCGGAAGATCTCCTTCATCGCAATATCATCAGCAAATGTATATGGTATGCGGCTCTGTGACTCAAACACACCGGCGGGGATTCTCCGGGCAATAACAATTACAGATCTTGTCGCATTAAAAATATCTGACGGATGGAACCCCTCAGGCGCTCCGGAGAATCTTCCCACATGAGCAATCCCGCAAAGGTCAGCACCTGTTTCGAATGCGAGACGTTTTACCTCCGCTGATGTGAGAACAGTATCATCTGACTGTTTATTCATGAATCGACCTCTTCAATAATTGAATTACCCGACGAGAGGTCTCCGGATGTCCATTGCCATTCTTCGTGCAGTCTTATTCTTCCGTTACCCAGAATTTCCGGCCTGGAAGAACACTTCCCTGTCATAATAATACCATCCGCATTGATATGCTGATATCTCATATCAAGATTCCCGGCTTCGTCAACTTTAGCAATCAGGCTTCCTGCAGTGATAGCACCTCCGGAATATTCACCTGTTACTATATCCCCTTTATGCCTGTAATGGAAAAGTGTATCCCCGCTGACCTCACCTGTCTCACTATTTATTACAGGCCTGAATTTTCTGTTATCATAGTTTAACGGCATAGAGTATCTCCTCGCTGATTTGACTCAGTGATAAAAGAATGTTTATGAAATGCAAGATTTTTATTGACCCGGAACGTTCTTAATCAATGATCTGAGCTTTCCGGTAAGAACATCAAGTTTATATGGTTTCTGCAGGAATCCAGCAAGTGTTTCCCCTGCGAATGACCTCGTCGCATCATCCTCGCTGTAACCGCTGCAGAGAATGACCGGGACATCGGGGTTAATTTTTTTCATTTCATGAAAAGCGGTGACGCCATCCATCTTCGGCATACTTAGGTCAAGGAGCACTCCGGCAAGTCTGTCCGACTCTTTCCTGAAAATTTCTACAGCTTTAAGACCGTCCTCTGCGCCTATTGCTTTAAAACCGGCAATGCCGACAAACTCCATGCAAAGATCTCTTACAACATCCTCATCGTCAACCACAAGAACAACACCATTAGTCTGTTCAGACTTTGATGATTCGTGAGAATATAAGACTCTCCGCTGTTTTGCATCATCTGCATCTCCAGGAGCGGGAAAGATAATCCTCGCTTTAGTCCCGGAGTTTTTTACGCTTTCAATAATTACAGCTCCACCATGCCCCCGCATAATCCCCTGGACAGCAGGTAAACCGAGTCCCCGCCCTGTCTGCTTTGTGGAAAAAAACGGCTCAAATATTTTTTTCCTGACCTCTTCATCCATGCCGTATCCGTTATCAGAAATATCAATGCAGACATAATTCCCCGGTTTAAGATCAGAATTGAGCCGTTTACGCGCGAGGTAATCCGCAGAAACAAACTCCTCCCCTGCTGTAATAATAATTTCTCCCTGTTTATCTCCCATTGCCTCAGCAGAGTTTGTAACAAGGTTCATAATCACCTGCTGAAACTGGCTCGAATCAGCCATAATAACAGGTGTTTTATCTGAAATTTCAGTTTTAATCATTATAGAATGCGGTACTGTAGATCTCAGAATATCCATCATCCCCTTCAGGAGAGCTGCCGGCTGAACCTGTGTCATTACAAAATGCCCTTTCCCGGAATAGGCAAGCATCTTCCCTGTTATATCAGAAGCCCTGTGTGAGGCGTTCATTGCTCTTTTGAGGTTTTTATATACCTGTGTATCAGGCTTCATATCCAGCATGGCCAGCTCGATACTCCCCATGATTCCCATAAGAAGATTATTAAAATCATGGGCAATCCCGCCGGCCATAATCCCCAAGCTCTCCATCTTCTGCGCATAAAGCAGACGCCTCTCCATCTGAAGCCTCTCTTCCGCGGCAAAGACCCTGTCTGAGATATCCTTCATCGCGCCCAACATCCTTGCCGGCCTGCCGGATTCATCATAAATACATCCGCCGCTCTCCTCAATATACATGTAAGTGCCGTCTGACTCCATGAATGCATATTCCACAGAAAAAACTAATTTTTCTTTTATTGCATTGTCAATCTCTGCTAAAATCCTTTCTACATCATCAGGATGGATGCGGCCCCTCCATCCCTCTATACCCATATATTCCAGTTCCTTTATTGAAAATCCCGTCATCTCATCTGCATGGCCGGCCCACCGGGTCCCGCCCCTCAATAAATCCCGGTCATAAATAATTTCTCCTGTAAAGTCAGCAAGCATCCGGTAGCGTTCTTCACTCAACCTCAATGCATCTTCCGCCTTCTTCCTGTCAGTTACATCTATCAATGTCCCATGATAATAGAGCGGTTCACCCTTCTCATCGCGTACAACCACTGAATTAACAGAACCCCAGAAGCTCTCTCCGTTTCTTTTACGGAATTCGAAGACAGCATTCCGTACAAACCCGTTCTCACTCAGATGTTTATTGAGGAGCAGTCTCTCTTCCGGGTTCACATAAAGCTGCACGCCAATATTATTCACCTCGGATATCATCTGTTCCGGAGTATCAAAACCCGCCATTTCAGCGAACGTGCGGTTTACCATCCTGTATCTCCCCTCTGGAAGACTCTGGTATATACCCACAGTGGCATCTTCAAAGATCTCCCTGTATCTTGCCTCACTCTCTTTTAACGACTCCTCGGCCCTTCTCCTCTCGGTAACATCAAGAAGAACACCATTAAATACTATTTCCTCCTCTAAACAATCCGGTTGTGATATCCCGTGAATAAACCTCTCCTCTCCGGAAGGAGTTATAATCCTGCCATCATACTCCCATCTTTTGCAGTCCCGGACCGCCTCAGTAATTGAGCGGATAAATGCCTCTCTCTCTTCCGGCGGTATCTGCTGAACTATTTCAGGAAACAGGCTATCAGGCTCCCCTGCAATTCCAAGAATTTCCATTGTTCTCCCGTTGATAAAATAAAAACCCATACTTCCGTCAGGACGTACATAAAACCTGTATACCACTCCCGGTATACTATCCGCAATACCGTGAAAAAACTGTTCGCCGGCTTTCAGGCTGTTTTTACTCTCCTCCTCGTAAATCATGTTAAGCTTTTGTTCTGCGAGAAGAACCGTCATATCCCTGAGCATAATCAGCGAAGCCTTAAGTACATCCTCTTTCACAACGGGTATATTCTCAATCCCCCCCACCATCTTGAGATAGTGCCTGATGTCACTCTCCCCTGAGGCCCTGAGAAGAATATCAGGATTAGGCTTTTCAAGAAATACATGCCCTGAGATTATATTGGCGCAATAAACCCCCTTTACAAAAACAGGAAGAGCTCCATCAGCAAGGCCGATTCCGCTTATCCTCATGGTAATTTCATTCATCTCCCTGATTTCACTGTCAAGGAGCAGATCCTCGGCTATACATTCACGGGCATTTTCAGGATCTATGCATTTCAACTCCTGGCAGAGTTTTCTGCATCCCGATTTTATAAGGATATTATGATCCGGGTAAAGGATCAGACTTGCGGTAAAACCTGTTGAGACTGTAAAGAGATTAAAAAAATATTCAAGTTTCTCCATATCGAGAATTTCAATCAGCTTATATTTCCCATCAATGAGATATTTTCCGCCGATAGTTTCAGTCTCTCTGCTGTTATCTTTTTTCATATAGTTCACTTTCACCGGTTCATCAGATAAATCAGTGATAGAAAATGAGGACATTACTTAATTACCCCTGACGATGTAAAGATATACAATTTACAGGTAAGTACAAAATTTTAGAAAAAATAATCTGTTTTTTATTTATTCAATCCCGGGGGGTTATGCAATATCTGATGACTCAAAGAGTTTTTTTAAAAAAATCCCTCCCTTTTCAGGGAGGGAACGAGCATTCAGACATTCTGGCTATCTGAGTCCTGAGAAGCACCTTTCCAGATGCTCACTGTCGGGAGATTTTGTAAAAATACTCACCACTATGGTGACAACAATTGATACCGGAAGTGCTATCACTATAGGGTCTACAAACTGAAGGCTTGATTGACCCGCAAGTGTAGGAACTCCGAAAAGAGCCTTGCAGAGCCCCAGAGGAACAGACTCCTTGGCATGTATAAACATAATCCAGAAAGAGGATGTTGCAAGCCCGCTGAAAAAACCCGCAAGAGCCCCCGCTTTAGTAATTCTACGGGTAAAAAGACCGCCAAAATAAAGAGGGAGAAATGTGGCAGCACATAGACCCATAAAAATAGCAGTACCTATGGCAATAATCGCAGATCCCTGCTCGAAGAAACGCGGCAGGAAATATGCAAGAAAAGTACTTAGAATAATTGCAAAACCCATCGATACCTTTGTGGTAAGGATAGTGCTTCCTGTTTTAATATTAATACCCTGTTCGATAAAATCTCTTCCAAAGGCTGAGCCCATGGTATGAAACTGTGCACTCAGCGTTGACATCGCTGCCGCAAGCATGGTAACCATAAAAAGCGCTGTAAACCATACCGGCATGGCGGAATTGATATACAGAGGGATGATGTTATCCACTCTTTTGTCTGCAGCAAGAACTGAAATTTTTCCGAAAGCCGGATTATTCAGAAAGTATACATTTGTAAGAGCCCCCACTGTAAAAGCAACACCAGTCATCATAAGTATGAATACTCCGCCTATAAGAACTCCTCTGTTCAACTCTCTGTCACTCTTAACAGTCATAAATCTCACCGCAAGCTGAGGCTGTGCAAGAACACCAATCCCCACACCGAGAACAATTGTTGAAATAAGCTGCCACCAGAAAACAGATCCTGTTGCAGGCATAGTTGTCCACCCCTCATGCCCTGCTTTACCCCAGACCTTCACTGCCTCCGGCGCTATATTTGTAAGTGCTTTATGTGAATCAATAACTCCCCCCAACATCCAATATGTTGCGATGAGAAGTATTATCATACTGATGAACATTATAACACCCTGAAACGCATCGGTATAAAGAACTCCCTTAAGCCCCCCCATAATTACATAGACAGCAACCACTGCCACGAAAAAGAAAAGCGCCGCTTCATAAGAGATGCTGAGAGTCTGCGCAATAAACTGCGCGCCGCCTATGATAACAGAACCGGCATAGAGCGGCATTGCCACAAATATCATAAGCCCTGAAGCTCCCTGCAGAAGCTTTGAATTATACCTTTTACCTATAAGTTCGGGAAATGTGTGAGCATCGAGGTTATGCCCCATCTTACGTGTCCTCTTTCCGAATATGACAAAAGCAATAAAGATACCAACGCCAATATTAAGAAAAGTAAGCCAGAGCACACCCATTCCGAAAACGGCAGCAGCGCCGCCGAAACCAATAATTGCAGAAGTACTTATGAAAGTTGAACCGTATGAAACCGCCATAATGAACGGATGTGTTTTTCTCCCCGCCAGCAGAAAATCTGTAGCATCTTTTGTATGTCTCCAGCCGAGGTAACCGAAAAAAGCTGTTATTATAAGGTATACAAGTGTAACTATTGTTATTAGCAGGATATTCATAATCAGTCCCTCTCCTCATTCTCGGGATCACTCTTTTCCCACTCGATTTCTTCATTAATTTCTTTATCAACATCAGCATCAGCAGGTGTATTCCAGTTTTTTATGCCGTAAACAACGCATCCTATTCCCGCGAAGATCGACATTATATATGCCAGAAATACTCCAACCCCATCCAATCCGAGCATCGTTTTTCTCCTTTAATATTTATAACAGTAAACAGTGCAGCAGGTAAGCCTTCAGAGTAGTCTTTTAAAACTTAATATTGCACCGGCAGAAACAAAAAGGTTTCTGACTATTTAGTCGGCGACTATACAGTCAATAGCATTTCAATGTCAAGGAAAAAAGAAATTGATGGGACTGAAAAACCGGAGAAAAATCTCCGGCTGCTTTTAATTATCGCTGATATTCAGTCAGTTTAATCATTCTTAACCGCTGAAATATACTGAAGAGGTATTTTATCCTTAATACTGATACTTCTGAGAATTGTATAGCCGCAGCTTTCAATAAACTGTTCAAAAGATTCTGCGGACCACCTGTGATAAGCCCGGAAACCTGAGAGCCCCATAATGGAAGAGATTGATCTGCTCAGGAGACTGCTGCCGTGAAGATAAGTTGGGATTATAAGAAGCCCTTCACTTTTGAGAATACGCCTTATATTAGCCAGAACTTTTTCAGGCTCAATCATAACATGGAGAGCATTTGCAAGAATAACAGCATCAAAAGAATCATCTTCAAAATCAAGGTTATAAGCATCCTGCACGGAGAACTCAATATTTGAAATACCCGAAGAGAGGGCTTTGCTTCGCGCGATTTCAATCATCTCAGGAGAGATATCACAACCGAAGTACCTGTCAACATATGGAGCTATCCTCATGGAGATGAGACCGGTCCCGCATGCCGCTTCAAGCACATAATCAGCCGGATCAACTTCATTCTCAATCAGCTGAACAATTCTTTCATAAGCAGGACCGACCCTTTTCATAAAAGTATCATACTTCGGCGCAAAGGAACTCCAGAAACCTCTCTCTTTATCCATCCTGTGAATACTCATGAAACTCTCCCCGGATAATTGAATTATTGATAACTGAACTATTATAAAATGCAATTATTTTTCATCAATAAATAAACTTCTACATAGCTTGAACTCTGACAAATCATAAAAGATCAGATACTGCTGGAGTTATGAGAACAGGAACAGCCGGTCCTGCAGGGTAAAGTAAAAACATGTAAAAAGGGCCACGATTTTTCATTTTCGTAGCCCTTTTTATGCTTCTCTTTACGCTTGTACACATTTTTCGGCACTTCCGCCTTGGGTGGTTTTCTGATATTCAATCTCACCCCTGTTTTGAGATCTTTGGCTTTTTTCTCCATAGTTCTTCTCCGTAAATAATCAGAGCATTATTCACTTTAAAAGATACTGTGTCAAATGAAATGTTACATTTTATTCGAGATAATCATCAAAGGAGTCGGGATCATTCAACGGCTCAATATGGATAAAGACATCTGAATGGGGGAGAGTTTTTTCAATTTTACGCTCTATCTCTTTAGTAAGTTCATGCCCCCGGCTGATGAGCCAGTTACCGGGCATTAGAAGATGAAGAAAAATAAAATTTTTACTGGCAGCTCTTCTTGTATAGAGAGAATGATATGTGACACATAGCTCCTCATAACCGTCAAGGATGTTCTTAACTTTTTTTAATTCTTCATCAGGCAGAGCTTCGTCCATGAGCCCGGAAACCGATCTTCTTATGAGCCTGACTCCTGTAAACACGATATTACCTGCAACAACTACAGCAATCACCGGGTCCAGGATAAACCAGCCAGTGAGCTTAACAAGAAATAATCCGGCGATAACTCCGGCTGTTGTCCAGACGTCTGTCATAAGATGATGTGCATCAGCCTCAAGCGTGATTGAATTATATTTTTTTCCTGCCCGAAGCAGAATAATCGCTGTAAAAAGGTTAATCACTGATGCAGAAGCGGATATGGCCAGACCGGTACCGAGATCACTCAATTCACCGGGATTCATAATTTTCTCTACAGAGGTTACTCCAATGGCCACCGCAGCAAGAAGGATAAGAGTCCCCTCAATTACACTTGAGAAATACTCTGCCTTGCTGTGACCGAAGGGATGATCTTTGTCAGGGGGAGCCATTGCAATTGTAATCATTATCAGAGCAGTGACAGCGGCAGCAAGATTGATGAATGATTCAAGCGCATCAGAGAGCAGTCCCACTGAACCGGTAATGTAATAAGCGCCGCCCTTAAGCATTATTGTGGCAATGGATGCCGCGATTGATATCCAGACGTATTTTGCGGGTGAGTTTTTTTTATTAGAATTCAACTGATAATTCCCCGGATTATTCTCATAACACTTTTAAAAAGCGATATCTCTGATATTATTAAGAATAATAAGCTGTGTCAAGCTGATTAGAAGGTCAGAAAATAACTCATTTCAACCAGAATAATAATACCAAAAATGCATAATTTTTATTGGTTTTTTCAGACCTTCAAGTTTAATTTAACATTATATAAGAGGAACGCAGAAAATAACGATGTAAAAATTTCATAGTACTGAATGATATGAACTGTTCAGTTTATCTGTTCGCATACTATCACTGCTGCGGAAAGGTGCTGTTATGTTTTTTACAACTGCGTTTTACCTGGTAACATCCCTTATTTCAATTGAATCTGCATTTTCAGTGCTTGCACGAAACCTGCGGTCGCATATAAATATAATATATTTTATTCTGGCCATCGATTTTGCAATATGTTCACTCACTCTTGTCCATATAAGTTCAGCCATTGATGTAAGCATATGCTATCTGTGGTATTACATTAATGTTCCATTCGGGTGCCTCCTTTCTGTACTGGTTATTCATTATACAATAGTTTTTACGGGCATTAGTCTGATGCACAGCAAGGTTACAATTGTATTATTATACATAGTTCCGGCTTTATTCTGTATTGCGATTTACAGGGGAGTATATTTCATCCCGGATTTTGTGAAATCGGAATGGGGCTGGGATACTGTTATACATATAAACTCAGCATGGACATATCTTTTTATTGTCTTTTATTTAATCCCTCCAGTTCTCAGTCTTATAATCTATCTTTACTGGAAAAACACATTGCAGAAGGATTCTTTCAGAGATATTACTGCAAAACTTACAGTACCATACATAACAGTAATTGCTGCAGTTATTCTCTGTCCTTACTTTATTCATTTCGAAGGAAAGCCCTTTATCAATATACTTATAGATATGGGCGGGCAGACAGCATTCACGGTTTTTATAGTAAGCCAGAGAATTTACCTGAACAGATTAAGACAGGTAAGAATAACAGAAGATACAACAGCTGAAGAACTGATAACATCCCTGAACGAACCTGTATTCCTTGTTATGCGGGGTGGCAAAATTCTGAGTTATAATAAATATGCCGAAGAGCTGATTGATATTTCATTTATTGAAAAGCAGACATCGCTTTATGATATATTTGATTGTCCTTTTACGATGCAAAAAATAATTCAGGATATAATAGAGAGAAAAAGCTCAAAAAGCGAAGTAAGGTGTTCGGTTACAATTGGCAGAAATAAAACCAGATCGTTTACTCTTAATCTTCAGCCGCTATTCAACGCCTCATCTGAGCTCACAGGATTTATTATATTCGCAAAAGAGGACCGGACACTGGCAATATTCAAAGATAAATACCGCATAACAGACAGACAGCTTGATATAATCTTTATGGCTGCAGCAGGATTGTCGAATAGAGAGATTGCTGAAAAATTTAAAATTAAAGAGAAAACAGTGGAAAACCATCTCTTCAACATCTACAATAAACTCGGAGTGGATAATAAAATAGAACTCAACAACCTTTCCAGGGAATATAATATCATCCCGGACTGATTTTTTTCATTTTCCTGTTTAATTTAGGTATTTCCCCCCATGACGGAATTTCCGGAAAAAACTATATTTACCACCTGTTAACCTGCCCGGTAATTCATCCAGAAAGTGTAATACCGGGGCATTTCACCGGAGGTGATTTATGGAGCATAGTACTTTCCCCCAGGAAAAAATTATCACTCCCGAGGCCTTGATGAAGATGATCAAGCCCGGGGATAAAATTTTTATAACCAGCGGCCCGGCAATACCGGCATTAACCATACAGGCTATTACATCATCTGACAGGATGCAGGGGCTTGACCTGGAGATTATACAGCTTTTCACTGTGGGTAACTATTTCAGAAAAGATATTCATGGTATGCAGGGGTACCGTGTGAAGACTTTTGCCAACCCTCCTGATGAAGGTTGCGGGAAAATAAACAGCAGGGGGGACCTTATTCCTGCTAACGTTACAGAGATTCCATTTTTATTCTCTTCCCATGCGATAGATATCGATATAGCAATTATTGCGGTGAGCCCCCCTGATGAAAATGGTTTTATGAGCTTTGGAATTGCGGCTGATGTTGCAGACAAGGTCATAAAGCAAGCACGGCTTGTTGTGGCAGAGATCAACAGGAACATACCTTTCACCTACGGCAGCACCATTGTTAAAAAGGAACAGTTCCATTACGCTGTGCTCAGCGATCTCCCTCTCCCTGAAAAAAAGAAAATGGAGGTACCACTTATTTCAGATAAAATAGGCTTCAATATAAGCCCCCTTATAAAAGATGGTTCAACCGTTGTATTGCACACTGACTCAATGACTGACTCTGTTGCAAGGCATATCCTTTCCAGAAAAAATATCGGGATACTGACAAATGAAGTCTCTGACTGGATTATTCCACTTGCTGAATCGGGAGTAATATCCGCTGAAAGGGAATGTTATGAAGGGGGTAAGGTCTCAGCAAGCTACTGCTACGGCTCACGCAAATTATATGATTATGTTAACCGCAACCCGTTATTCGGGTTCTTCCCCATATCAAAGCTGGTTGAGATGAGCAGGTTCAATGACATTACTGACCTCATCAGTATAAAAGCTGTAGATAAAATTGATATCACAGCGGAAAACATCATAACCTGCGAGGGAGACAGTATTCTTTCAGGTTATCAGAACAGGTTTGATTTTATTCCCGATATTTCCTACTCGGAAAACTGCAGCGTCATAATGGCCCTCCCATCCGTAGATGCTGAGGGGAAAAGCAATATACTTATTCTTCAGGATCATAACATTATGCATTTCAGACCTACTTTAGGGACAGTAAGATACGCAGCCACAGAATTCGGCGTAGCTGCTCTCGGAGGGAAAACAGTCCGGGAAAGGGCTATTGCAATGATAGAAATCGCTCATCCGGATCACAGGGAATTTCTTTTCGCTGAAGCAGCAAGACTTGGCTATATTTATGATGACAAAATCTATAAGACAATTAAAGCAGACTACCCTTCACAATTGGAATTCAATAAAAATTTTGACGGAGACCTCGAACTGCACATACGACCTGTACGCGCGTCTGATGAGGATATGATGAGAAAATTTTTCTACAGATTTTCAGATGAATCGAGGTATTTACGTTTTTTTTCATACAAAGCGGTTATGCCTCATAGCCTGATGCAGAGATACCTCAACGTCGATTATAAAAATATTTTTTCACTCATTGCACTGCATAAAGAAGGTATCGCTGAAAGAATAATAGCTGAAGCCCGGTATGCAATTTTCCCGGGGCAGGATAAATACGAAATAGCTTTTCTTGTAGATGATGAATTTCAGGGGAGAGGTATCGGCACATTCATGGCAGGATTACTTATGGACATTGCAAGAAGCAGGAATATCCACAGGCTCAATGCTTCGGTTCTGGCAAGAAACAGCAGGATGATAAATATTTTCAATAAACTCGGTGTCCCATTCAGCAAACAGATTGAAGAGGGGGTCATGGAACTGGATTTTATTTTATAGGACACCGGGATAAAAAATACCGGATTTGGGTATTTCCCCCCATGGCGATAAAAAACATAATTGTTAAATTCATGTTTTCCCTTCATCAGCATCATTCAGAAGGAAATTCCAGAATCTTTCATAAGGAGGCAGACTATGAATCAGAAAACAGCCGGAAAAGCATTATGTTTAGCAGGTATTTATAACATAGCAGGGGTGCTTTTTTCTTCACTATTTTTCACAAACCCGCTGCCGGCAAAATACTACCCCGTTGTTTTTTCAGATCTGGGTATGATTGTGATACTTTTATGGGGTTTGGCCTATTTATCAGTTTCCTCATCATATATGCATACCGGTAAACTGATGATAGTTTTCGCAGTGGAAAAGTTTGTCTATTCCATTTCATGGATACTTTTTCTCACAGATAAAGGATACATGCTTCCCCGGATCTTCAGTGAATCTTTTGTAACAGGCTTGATGCTGAGCATTTACGGAGTCGGAGACATTATATTCGGAATTTTATTTTTCCGGATCTGGATTATCAATATTCAGACCGGACCGGATTTTTTTGAACGCTTCTTCGGATTATCAGATTTTGAAAACCATAAGTTTTTAGAATAAATAATAACGGAGATATTCATAATGAAAAAAATACTAATCGCGCACTTCTCTCAGAGCGGCACAACAGCAAAAGTGGCAGAGGGAATCTCCCGCGGCCTCATGGATAAAAATTATGCTGTGGTGAACCGCCGTATACAGGACTGGGAGCCTATAGATATTGATGAATTTGATGCCATAGGTATAGGCTTCCCGGTTTATATTTTCCGTATCCCCTTTATTGTTAAGGACTACATCCACTCTCTACCTGATTTAAAAGGGAAACCTTTTTTTATATTCATGTTATACGGCTCGGTACGCGGCACAGCAGGGAACATGGCAAGAAAACTTATGGAGAAAAAAGGTGGACGCGAGATCGGCTATTCATATTACACCGGTGATAACATCTACGTGGGTTATCTGAAAAAGGGCTATCTCTTTTCACCCGGACACCCTCTTAAAGAGGATCTGGACAGGGCTTACAGTTTCGGAGCAGATCTTCACGGAATACTCAGCGGTGAAGCGTATAACAACCACCCATACGAACCGCTCCCCTGCACGATATTCACCATTGAACGGATGCTCACAGCGAAGCCGCTCCTGAAGTATATTTACAGGCATTTCTTCCATGTTAACAGGAAAAAATGCACCGGCTGCGGACTTTGCATAAAAAACTGCCCCACAGGGAACATAAAGCTCAGCAGGAAAGGTTTCCCTGAATTCAGCACAAGGTGCATCTGCTGCTGGTACTGCGAAATGAAATGCCCGGCAGAGGCAATCACAACTCCAATTGACTGGCCTCTGCTTAACCTTTTCAGCAGTTACAATATCAACAGAACACTGAAAGAAGGTAGAACCGATCATGTTAGAGTGAATCTTTCAGGAGGGTGCATAAAGAGAATAGATTAACAGGAAATCCGGTTTCATGTTGACATTTCCGGCATTCCGTGATGTATTAAAAAATAAAATTTCACTGCCGGAGATTAATATGCAGAACCCGTACATAAAAGATTACCAGGTACTCTGGAGCGACCTGGATGGGAATATGCACATGAAGAACACATCGTATCTTGAATATGCTTCCAATATACGCATAACATACTTCTTTGATATGGGGTTCCCTCCTAAAAAAATGCTGACTATGGGGGTCGGCCCTGTGGCAGTGCGGGATGAAATTCTTTACCTGAAAGAAATTCAGCTCATGGAACAATTCAAAGTGTCACTGCAGCTTGACGGACTCAGTGAAGACCAGTCAAAAATGAGGCTCATCAATATATTTACTAATGAGAAAGGTGTAATTTTCGGGAAAGTCACATCAGACGGAGTCTGGTTTAACCTGCTCCAGAGAAAAGTGATGCCACCACCTGAGGAAATTAAGGAGCTTATGCTGAAGCTCCCTCGAAGTGAAACCTACAGTGTTATACAATGAAAAACAGCATATACCGTAACCTGCAGAGTTGTTATCCTTTAGTCCCTGTGATGAGAAACAGAGAAAAACTTCTTTCCCCTCCGCCCGGAACCGGCTTAATAACTTCTGCCGCTGTTACATCTTTTACATTGGAAAATCCCGCTCCTGTGAATTCTACTTTAAGCTTTTCCCTCTCAAAGCCGTAATGGTAAACTCCGGTGTTGTCGCTATGAAAAAGTCCGTCATCAGGATCTAAATCTGCTACGCAGAGCGTCCCTCCCGGCTGAAGGATTTCATTAAATTTCCTCAGGAGCGGCGCAGTATCTTTTACATGATGAAAAGTCATACTGCTTATTATAAGATCATAGTTCCCGGTTAGCCTTCCGGTATCTCCGTTTTCCATGTATACTATGCCGACATTATCAAAACCCAGGTTCTCGATCTTTGACGCGAGTATATCGAGCATTCCCTGGGATGAATCTGCCCCGGTAATTGTTTTAACAAGCGGCTGGAACTGAAGCGTGAGGAGCCCGGTTCCGCAACCAAAATCAAGAACATTCAGCTGGTCAGTTATTAACGTATTCGCTTTTATAGAGTCAGCAACACTGCGGGCCATTTTCACTCTTCCCGGGTTTTCATCCCAGAACTTTGCTTCACTGTCAAAATCTCTTATTTTATCACTCATAATTATTATTCACCCTTAGTATTACTTCTTTAACAGATTTGTTTCAATTCATAAATAAAACACCGTATTTATTCCTGAACTTTTTTCAGTCAATAAATGCTCTATTATCCCCGCTGCAAAGGCGGATGAGTATATAATTCATTGCTTTACACTAAAAAGTATCTTCAGGAGTTATTACTGAATAAAAAACCATATTTAAAATCAATTCTTATTAAAGCAAACTAATGCCGATAATTTAATAAATCAGACAAAGAAATTTTCGCAAATCAGAATATTATGCTATATTTATCCCAATTATCGTTCTTGACAGAAACAATTTATTTCTGACGATTCAGAATAGATATATTATATATATTAGCCCTAATTACGGAAAATTAAAATGAATCCATCAGATAATGATAAAATAAAAGATAACCGCATAGAAGTTAAAGTAATAAATCCCGGCCACCGATTTTCAATGAACTTATATGACAGTGAAAACAACCTTATTCTTGAGGCACATACCCCTATTTCACAGGGAGTACTGAACCATCTTAAGTCCTCCGGGATACATTTTCTTTATTTTGATCCTTCTATAACAGCTGAACCTGAATCTGAACCAGGGCCGAAAAGCATTCTTTCTGAAGAGCTTAAAAATGAAACCTACCTTCACACGAAAAACCTTTTTGAAGAGATAAGAAATACCTTCATGACATCCCCTTCTGATTCCATAAGCAGAGGGACAATCGACAAATCCAGGTCCCTTGTTGACAGGATTATTGCTGACGCGGAAAAAAATAAAGATGGAGTTTTTGATGTAGTCGCGAAGCTTAAAGACATGGATGACTATTACTACCAGCATTCGATGAATGTCGCAATACTTGCATCGATACTGGGAGCAAAACTCGACTTCAAACCTGACATTAAATCCGCAATGGGTGTCGGCGGGCTATTCCATGACATCGGGTATTCATCTGTATCAAAAGATATACTCCACAAGGCACAGCTTAGCGACAGTGACTTTGACGCGATGAAAAGCCACACCCACGTTGGATATAAATTCGTGGAGAAAAACCCGCGCATACATGAACTTGAAAAGAGGATTATACTTCTTCATCATGAACGCGGCGACGGCGAGGGTTACCCATACGGTTTTGACCTTGACATGTATCAGAACAATGTGCCGCGAGAGGTCCGCATACTGGGCCTTATAGATGTTTTTGTCACCATGACAATACCAAAGCCGGGGGAAACAGGAGTAACACCTAAAGGCGCCATGCGGCTTATGGTTAATATGATACACGCTCAGTATAAAACAAAATACAGTTTTATCCCCGCCGATGTGAGGGATTTCCTCAGGGCCCTCGGTTTTATTATCAACAAAGGGGAGTTCTTTATGAACACAGGAGACCTCGTAAGAATAAGCACAGGTGAAATCGGCGTCATTGAAGAGATGAACCGCCTCTATCCACTGAACCCTAAGGTAAGAATTCTCAAGAACAATAAAATGGAGACTCTCAAAAGGCCCATAGTTCTTGATCTTCTTAAAACATATAATGAATACATATCAAATGTTTATGACAGAAATCCGGAAGGGAAATATACAATCACAACGCAGAACAGTACAAACATGAAATGATCTTTAATGGATCTGATTATATTACGGAGCCGGCATAATTATGGACTTAAAGCAGGATAATATTATTGAACAGATCCTAGAAAAGAAAACGAAGTTTGCGGCATATAACAACGCGAAGATAAGCTCACTCCACTCCTCACTGGGCACCGGTGAACTGGTAAATTTTTTTAATTATATACCTTTCCTCTTCACAGTCAATCAGCCGGAGTTCCCCGGTTATGTACAGGAAATTAAAATCCCCCACGGAATCGCGGGATACACTGCGCCGGCATCACTCATATCACAGGTTAGGATAACAAATCCCTCATACACCCCTCCGCGGATAACAACTGAGCCGGTAATAAGGCTCTTTGCGCTTATCGGAAGCGCCGGCACAATTGCTTTTACTCCCGACTCCGACCTGGACTTCTGGATATGCGGAAAATTCAACGAAATGAATGCTGAAGATATAATTCTTCTCCGCCGCAAATGTTCAATGATAGAACAATGGGCAATGGAAACCCGCAGGAAAGAGATACACTTCTTTCTCAATGACATTGATGAAATCAAGCAGAATGTTTTTGACGAGGATGAAGAGTATGGAATGTCAGGCACAGCTCTGGGACAGATGCTTAAAGAGGAATTTTACCGCAGTTCAATTATAATAAACGATGTAACTCCATTCTGGTGGGCTGTACCAGCTGATTCTCCGGACGGCATCTATGAGGAGATGCTTGCCGCGCTTTTAAAAACATCACACACCAGCAAATTTGTTGACCTCGGCAACATATCAGACCTGAACCGCGGGGATTTCCTTATATCCGCTCTTTTCCAGATTATAAAATCACTTGGCAACCCCTTTAAATCCATAATAAAATTAGGGCTGCTTGAGCGGTACATCAATGATGATAAAAAGAACCCATTTGTCAGCAACCAGCTCAAAAAAAACGTGCATGAAGGTAAAACAGACAGGTCAAGCGTGGACGCGTACTGCATTATGTTTGATAATGTTTACAGCTACTACAAACAGAACACTGACGACATGACTGCGCTTAACATAATTAAAACATCTTTTTATTTAAAAGTGAACCCGAGGCTCTCAGCCGGTGATAAAAAAACCGGCTTGGACGAAATCAGGGGAGTAATGCAGAACTACACAAAGCAGTGGGGATGGGATGACGGGATCATAGAACGCGTTGACAATTTTGAAAACTGGGATATTGAATCAACAAACAGGATGATGAACAACACCAAGAAGATCATCCTGCGCGGTTACAAAAACATACTTAACGCCCTGGGTAACGAGATTGACACTGGCGCCATTAACAGGGAAACACTTCTCGCCATCAACAGGAAAATATACTCCCACTTCAATCCCGAAGAATATAAAATTGATAATACACTGAACTTCAAAAAGTATCCCCCTGAAAAACTGCTTTCACTGGATTACGTGCGGGATATTAAGGGTAACGAAGCATGGTACTTCAGTAAACGTATAATAACCGGGGGTAAAGCCACAAAGATTCTCATCAGGAAGAGCCCTCATCTGATATCCCTCATTGTATGGATAAGCCTCAACGGCCTTTACCAGAAGGATTATTCACGGATCGACATTGAGCAGGGGTTCTATAACCTCGATACAAACTATATCAGGGAACTCATTGCCGAGCTTTCTGAACAGTTCTCAATCAAAAGCCTTAACCTGCAGAACAGTTATTTTCTGCGCGATCCTTTCCCTGTAATGAGCTATATAATAATTAACCCGTTCACAAAATACTCCAAAAGAATTGATGATATTGTATTTCTGTACCATAACAGCTGGGGCGAGACACGCTTTGAGACTTTCACCAATCCTAATGCACTTGCCTCAATCACAACACGTATAATAAACGGGGTTCTGATATCAGGGATGGACAGCATTAATGCTCTGCACATAACAGCATCAGAACCTTACAGCGGGTCAAAGGAATTCCATGCCATTAAATCCTCTCTTGTGAACATGCTCAGGTTTTTCACCGTAAACAAAACACCGGTAAAGCAGCGCTTTATTACAATGATAGCGAACAGACTCACAATTTTTTCAAACAGCGTAAAACATGACGGAGGGCACGCTGTATCTTTCATGCAATACAACTCTGAAGCGCAGATGCTCTATTCAATATCATACAACCGCGGTATTATCAACAGGAATGCCGCTGATGAAAAAATTCCGGAACTGCAGTATCTCGCGAAAATTCTGTCTTATGACTCTGATGATTCGATAAAGATTTTTATTGAGGAGGGGAAAAAATACTGCAGGTTCTTTGTCCTCAATGAAAGAGGAGCACTTATAATGCTCCGTAAAAAAACAGAATACCGCAATCAGTATCTCGCGAGTCTTATATCTTTTACTGAAAGCGTCATTGAACATGTAACGTCATCCAATCCTGAATCGGAACTGGCTAAAAACGGCGGAACAATTAAAGTATACATTATAGAACCGGATTCTCCCGGTAAAAGCGCAATAAATGAACATGACTATAAGAATGACGCCCTGCTTAAACTGCAGAAAGAGAAAAGCTTTCCAGTATCACTGTCACTTCACCTCCTTGATAATGGCGAAGTGGGCTACAGATTCACTCTTCCTGATGGCGGATTTTCCGAGTTATTCAGCCGTGCTGATATTGAAAACGTCAGCAGGGAGATATCAGTCCTGATAGAAAGTGTTGAAGGCTACACATTCTATCCATCATCAGTTAATCTCGACAATACCGAAATCAGAATGTACAGCATGTACACATCTTTCGCTTTTTCAGAAAAAAACAGATTTGAAATGCTTATAGAGAAAAACCTCGGGATGATATAATGGACAGAAAAAAAGATCGTATCTTTTCGCTCGATATGCTTCGCGGAATTGCCGTTATTCTGATGGTGCAGCAGCACACCGGTTACTGGTTCTGGAATGCCGGGGGTGACATGGGAGCTCTTCTTTCTGAATATCCTGTCATGGTCACCATGAACGGATTAGGGGGGCTTGCGGCGCCGCTCTTTATTCTGCTTGCGGGTATAGGAGCGTCTTTATCTCTTGCGGGGGGGAAACCGGAACAGCAGCTTATAAAGCGGGGACTTGTGATTATATTTTCCGGTTGTCTGTTGAATATACTTACACCGGCATGGTTTTCTCCATACTCATGGTATGTCCTGCATCTTATAGGTTCCGGCATGTGTCTCTCCCCCGTTCTCCGGAGGCTTAACTCCACTATTCTCTTTGCCATATCTGCTTTAATTATATTAATAACGGTTTTTCTTCTCGACGCGTTCAATACCCACAGGTATCTAAGCAATGAGGATATGAGGGGCCTTGGCAGCATAACGGGCGTTATCAGGCTTGCCGCATTTGAAGGGCACTTCCCCATGTTCCCCTGGCTTGCGCTTTTTATAACCGGTTTTATATCAGGGAGATGGATTAAAGAAAAATTATATATCAATATACTGAAAACGGCAGGGTTATTTTTTTCAGCCGCTCTTCTGCTCTTCCTTATAAAGCAGGGGAACTTCAGTTTTCTGAAAAATACATTCGGCTCCCGCCTGCTGATTATTAATCTCTACATGTATCCGGCCTATCCTATACAGTTTCTTACCCTTACGGCTGTGTCGCTTTTGTCTGTATACCTCGTTCTGCTTGCAGGAATAAAATTCACCATATCACAGGGGAATATTCTTGTAATGACAGGGAGAGTATCACTTACGGTTTTCATTCTTCACATTGTTGTTATCAGAAATTTTATGGTAAAGTCAGGCCTCTGGCAGACATTTTCCGAACCGGTTACAGTTATACTCCAGATTTCCGTTTTACTTTTTATATTTATCGCAGTTTATTTATGGGAAAAAATACAATTCAGGTACGGATTTGAATGGCTAATAAGGTTTGTATAGCTTCGATGATGTGGGCCCCATGGTCAAAACAGTTTTTTTATATTTAAGTTTGATCCCCGGAATTCAAGGATGGAAGGCGAAAAATAAAGTAGCCTCATAAAGCGGAAATCATTAGGATTTTTGTCGACCAAAACACAAATTTAAATGGAGTGAC
>DAISJZ010000035.1:5913-27164 GCA_036821145.1 Spirochaetota bacterium | reverse complement strand
ATCTCACCTTCAAATTTTCCGTTTATCTGAAGAGATTTTTTAAATGTCAGGTCACCGGAAAATTCAGTATTTTTATTAAACACTGTTGAAATCATCCCGATGTCATATACCGGGTTTTTATTGACCTGAATTATCTTTTTTGCCATTATACTTTACCTGTTAATATTTTACTTATTAAAATCTATTTCGATGTCATTACATATACTCCATCCCAGTCATCAGGAGGAGGTGTTTCTTTAAAGGCTCTGGATCTCTCAAGATAGAGTTCAGAGGGCCCGTCTCCCGGAATAATCTTCAGAGCCATCTCAAAAGATGTAATCGCCTCATCCCACTTTCTCTGCTTATACGCTGTAAGGCCAAGATTATAATACTTAAGAAGCTCCTCTTTTTCCTTTGTAATCATAAAGCCTCCGGTAAACCATTTATCTTAAGTGCTCAGTAATTCCTTTCAACAACAAAACTTATAAGATCTTCAATAATCCCCTTATTAACAGAATTGTCAAATATTTCAATCCGTTTTTTTGCTCTTTCCGCGTATTCTTTAGCTTTATTCATAGAATAGCTGAAAGCCCCTGAACTGTGGATCATCTTTTTTATACTCTCCCAGTCCGCATCGTCAGGAGCCAGGGAGAATTTCTTAATATAATCACGTTCTTCAGCAGTCCCTTTATTAAGAATGTAAATAAACGGCAGGGTAATTTTACCGTCTTTAAAATCATTACCCACATCCTTACCGGTAACATCACTGCTTTCACTGAAATCAAATGTATCATCAACGATCTGGAAAGCGTAACCGAGGTCAAGCCCCATATTAAAAAGGAGAACACACTCCTCTTCGCTGCAGCCCCCTTCAACGGCTCCGATATATGCGCTTGTAGCCATAAGTCTTCCGGTTTTCCGGTCTATGATATTATAATAGCGCTCTTCAGATATCTTATCGATGTTGGAATACTCCATCTGGTAGAGTTCACCCTTTACCATTTCCTTTGTGGAATCTGATATCGCTTCGAGAATTTTTGCGTGATTATTTTTTACCGTGATATTTACTGCGGTTGAGTACATATAATCACCCGCAAGTACAGCAACCTTGTCACCGAACTTGCTGTGAACAGAAAGATCCCCCCTGCGGAGAAATGATTTATCAATAATGTCATCATGAACAAGGGAGGCCGCATGAATAATTTCTACAGCTGCCGCGAGATCAATAACCCTCTCCGAACTCTCCCCTTTAAGGCCGGCAGTAAGAATTACAAGAGATGCCCTGATATTCTTCCCCCCCTTCGCAAAGAGGTGCATTGCACTGTTATCAATGAGGGGGACACCTGTTTCAAGATGCTTCTTTATGCGCTGATTCACCCTTTCAAGATCATCTGAAAGGGGTGCAAGGATATTTCTTAATATGTCGCTCATTACTTTTTTCAGTCAAATGTTGAAAGACATTCACGCCTTGATTCAAAAATTTCAAAAACTTTGTCCAGCATAGTTGTTTCAAAAAGTTTGAGGAGATTATCGCTGCTTATAATAAGCTTGATATCACCCTGGTTATCCTTGATCTTCCTTTTAATGGCAACAAGGACTCCGAGAGCGGAACTGCATATATGTTTAACATCAATCATGTCTATGCATATATTATATTTCCCCTCCTCAAGGCAGTCATTAAGGAGAGATTCCAGTTCCTCGGATTCATTCTGATCCACTCTCCCTTCAAGAACTATCATGTCATAATTATCGTGTGATATTCGTTCCATTAATGGCTCCAGTTAAATTATAAAATGGAAACAGCGCACAAAAAAGGCGCTGACTTTATTTATAAAGACTATCTATTTTTCAGATATTTTCAAACTTTTTTAAATCAGAACGGGCCACAGTCAATGAAAAAACAGAACGGGCGCCGGAAACTAAAAGTATCCGTGAACACTCATTTACAGTTGCACCAGTGGTAAAAACATCATCAATAAGCAGAATTGACTTTCCCTGCAGATTATTATTCCCCAGGGTTTCATACCTGTCAATAACATTAATATATCTCGCGGAGTAACTGAACTCACGCTGGTGAGACGAGCCCTTTTTCTCCCTCATAAGCTTCAAGACAGGAATTCCTGATTTTTCTGAAAGCCTGCGGGCAAGGAGTTCTGACTGGTTATACTCCCTGGCAGCAAGTTTCTTTCTGTTCATCGGTACATATGTAATTATATCAATCCTGCTCCCGAATTCCTCAAGGGCATCAGTAAGGAAGGGGGTGAGAACCCTGTGTACATTCCTGATCCCGCCGAATTTCAGGGCATGAATAATTCCCTTTACTGCTCCCTCATATGCAAAGAGTGAAATGTGCTTTGAGGAGTAAAACATCCTCCCCGCGCAGAAACTGCAGCCCCCCTCTTCTGAGAGCGTGGAGCAAACAGGGCATCCCCTCTCAGCCTTTTTCAGAGATTGAAGACATCTGCCGCAAAGATGGTTGTTTTTAGACGAAACAGGTATCCCGCATGATACGCAGTAGCATGGGAAGGCAAAATCCAGGAGATACGAGAGCCCCCTTATCATTCCAGTCTGTACCTGGTCGGATCAGGCACTCCGGCTTCAGAAAAACCCCTTTTACGGAGTATACAGCTGTCGCAGCTGCCGCATGATGACCCGTCTTCAAAAGGATCATAACAGCTGTGCGTGAGAGAATAATCCAGGCCGAGGTCGACACCTCTTTTAATTATTTCATGCTTTTTAAGCGTCATCAGCGGTGTATAGATATTCACCCCTCGCCCCTCAACGCCGGCTTTTGTACCTGCATCAGCCATTTTTTTAAACGCATCAAAGAACTCAGGTCTGCAGTCAGGATATCCGCTGTAATCCACTGCATTTGCGCCGATAAATATCCCTTCAGCTCCCATGGACTCCGCATAAGCAAGTGCATAGGAAAGAAAAAGTATATTCCTTGCAGGGACATATGTTTCCGGTATCTCTTCAGCATCGACATCCCTGTTTTTCGGAACACTTATGCCGGAAGAGGGAGTGAGTGCTGACCGGAATATCTCCCCTGGAATTTCAACTTTAATATGCTGTTCAACTTTAAAGAAATCAGCAAGTTTTTCCGCAAAAGAGACCTCAACCCTGTGTCTCTGATCATATAGAAATGTCATGGCATATAGCTTATAACCTCTGCTTAGAGCAATCGCTGCCGTTGTAGCCGAATCAAGCCCCCCGCTTAATAGAATAATCCCTTTTTTTAACATTACATGCTCCTCCGGTTCAATAAATAATACGCACCTGCTGCTTAAAATTTAAAAAATTTTTTTACCCCCCTTTTTTCAAGCAAAATATAAAATCTGCGGGTAAACTTTACCTGTATTCATCAATCAGCACCTTTCAAAAGTATTTTGATTGACTCTTATGGCACAGTTTTAATAGATTATTTATCTGACTAATTTTCGGGAGTATATAAAATGATCGATACAAAACTGCTGGAGATTCTGGCATGTCCCGCATGCAGGGGCGATGTGGAATATGACGCAAGGAACCAGAAACTTATATGCGTAGAATGCGGCTTGAAATATCCTGTTAAAGACGGAATACCGGTGATGCTGGTTGATGAAGCCGAAAAACCTGAAAATAAATAACGAAATTCAAGAAGGTTAAAATGCGAAATTCTAATAATAAAATAGTACAATATACAGGATACTTCCTCCTTGCTTTTTTTGTAGGTATAATAGCTTTTTCATTCGGGATGCCTGATATGACAAGCTGCGGCACATCCGACCAGGGTACAATTGCTGTAGTGAACGGTAAAAAAATACATACCCTTGATTTTCTCAGATACAGGGACATGAAATTCAGTCAGTTCAGGAACCAGAAGATGGACAGCTTCATCCTCGATAACTTTATAGTTGAACTGCTGCTTCAGCAGAAGGCTGAAAATGAAGGATTTACGATAACAGACGACAGAATTTCAAGGATAATAAAAAATTCACCTGATTTTAAAAATCCATCAACAGGTAAATTCGATGCGGCCTATTTTCAGGCTGTACTCAGGAATAACAGGTTAAGTATAGATGAATATGAAAAGATCATGAGACGGGAGATTGCAATTTCCGACATGAGATTCATGATCAATACAGGAGCTGCTGTTCCGAAAGAGGAGATTGCCTCTAAAGCTGTGTCTGAAAGCTCCAGTATACAGATACAGTACGCTTTTCTCTCAAATGATGAAATTAAAAAAAGATACGCAAAAGATTTAACAGTCTCTGACGCTGATATTGACTCAGAAATTGCAGCAAGTAAGGTTAAAATAAGCGATCCGAAAACTGACAGGGAAAAGATTAAAAAAGACCTTGAAGATAAAAAACTGGAAAAGATAAAGAATGATCTCACAGAGAAAATAAATGCTATATCATCTGCCGGGGGCTCCTTCAGCACAGCTTCAGCAGTTCTTAACGGCAAAGTATCAAGGTCAGCAACTTTTAAAATCGGGGAACCTGTTAAAACAGAAGGAAAAGATTCCAAAGAGATTTCCGCTATCAGTAAATCCCCTGTTTTCACTGACAAATGCCTTGCACTGAATATAAATGCCGCATCCCCTGTAATCAGCTCCGGAGCGGGACTTTATATATTCACCCCTGTTTTGAAATCATACAAAACAGATGTTCCCGATGCTGAAAAAACTGAAAAATTAAAACAAACCCTCGCATCAGAGAACATAACTATGATTACGAGGAATCTCCTGAAAGAGATTAATGAAGAATCAAAAATAATAAAAAATTTAAAAACTGATTGATATATTATATCATTTAATATATTTTTATATCAGTGCTTTGACCATAATTATAAATTTACGGAATCACTATATAACGAACAAATAACTACAAAGAGGAGCCTCCATTTAATGAGTATAAATGCTGAATATATAAATCCTTTCCTTGAAGCTGCCAGCGTAGTATTCAAATCTATTCTTAATGTTGATTTAAGACGTGGAAAACTTGTTATAAAGGAGAATCCTATCCCTTCAATGGATGTCGCTATCATCATAGGCATTACAGGTGGGGTTACAGGTGAAATAGTTTACAGCATGAGCTTCCCTATGGTTGAAAAAATAGCCCAGGTGCTTGTCCCGGGGCTTTCAGAAGAACAGGTTAAACAGGAATATAAGGATATTGTAGGTGAACTTGCAAACATGATAACAGGAAACGCGATGAATCTTTTCGCTTCCACAGGAAAAGTTATAGATATGACAACACCTACAGTTATTGAAGGGAAAAGCTTCAGTATAACAATGATAAAACAGACCACACTGGGTATAACTCTCTACAGCCCCATGGGCCAGCTTGAAATGAATATAGCCCTCAAATAAAACAGTTTGCAAAACCAGTAACCCTGTGTTACTAAATGATTCTAATTATTTATTAATACAGGGTTACTGACATATGAAACATATAACACTTCTGACTTCTTTTATCATCTTTTTTTCAATTATACCATTTTCAAATCTGAAAACGGAAGAAAAACAGCGTGACACTTTTATAATCTGGGCACATTCAGATATACAGCCTAAAAAAAATGAGCATCTTACGAACTTCCCTCTCGCTGTAGATGATATAGCAGCAAATTTTAACTACATAGATATAGCCATAACTGCAGGTGACATCGTTGAAAAAAAGAACTCTGCAGATCTTTATAGATCATACCTTGAAACAAGAAAAAAAGTTAAAACCGGGGGATGGTTTGAAATCGCCGGCAACCACGAAGCTAAAAATATAAAAACCTATAAAAGTATTATCAACCCGCACCTGTACTACTCTGTGAAAGCCGGAAATATTCTGATTTTATTTATGTCAAACAGTGAAAAAGGGCAGCAGACAGTAATACCTGATAAAATCTTCAACTGGTGGAAAAATAAAGTTATCAGCAATCAGGATAAGATAATAATTACAGTCACTCATGCCAGTCTTAAAAACAGCGGACTTCTACAGTCAAAAATGGGTCTTAAAAGGCAGTTTATAAAAGATTCAAAGCGTTTTGAAAAAGTTCTTAAGGAAAACAAAGTTGATCTCTGGCTATCAGGGCATTCACACTTTCCAGGCTATCTCCCATATACCGATATTAAAAATAATTCTCTCGGAGGAACTGTTTTTGTTGATATCGGAGCAATCCGTGAAGACTTTATGGCAGGTATAGAATCCAGACTTATTTATCTTCACCAGGGAACAGACAGGTTGATAATAAGGCACAGAGATCACGCGGATGGTAAATTCAGTGATTCACGTGAAAAGGAATACAGGTTATCGAAAAATTTTTACTATTCAGATAAAGACAAAATTTATATTGATGAGACAGTTGACTGATTTTCTATTTTTTCACAGAGCAGTCTCTCGCACATTTGTCACCTACAGCTTCGCATGCAGCTTTTTTTGCTTCATTCTTTGCAGCTTTTTTAATGCATAGTTCCATCTTTTTAATACAGGCTGATTTACACGCCTCAATCTCCGGATCCGGTTTCTGAGGACTTGAGCAACCGGCGATAAAGAACAGCACACCTGCCAGTAAAACTATTATAAATATCGACTTCATCTGCAGCCTCCATCATATTTAATATATTGATAAAAGTGCCAATAATCAATCTTAAATTAAATTCGTTTCAGCAGTCCAGTCATCCTCGTTTATTACATA
Source organism: Spirochaetota bacterium (assembly GCA_036821145.1). Lineage (GTDB taxonomy): Bacteria > Spirochaetota > UBA4802 > UBA4802 > UBA5550 > UBA5550. The sequence goes on along the minus strand of DAISJZ010000035.1, from coordinate 20,513 downwards.
ATCCCCGAATACCGAGGGGGCCTTATCCTGTAAAATTTTAAGCATCTCAAGACAGACGCGCCGTATCTCCCACTGTGCAGCTTTATCAAGACGGAGATTAAAAACCGAGCGAAACTCCCTGAAGTTAGCTGAAAAAACAATCTGACTTTCAAGAGCATTAGGGAGAATAAAACGGGCATCCTCTTTTTTTATTCCCAGTTCCCTGAACTTTGCGTAAGTCTCCCTTGAATTTTCAATAAATTCCCTGTAAACAGCAAGGGCAGTCTCATTACCGGCTATATCAGGAGGTACAATATAATTAAATTCAGCTTCATCAACATATCTTTGTGATTGCTGAGAAAAGCTTGCAATCCTGTGCCTCACGAGCTGATGCGTAAAAGAACGTGATGCCCCCAGTATTCTGAAGCTGGCAGATGCATGTTCAAGAATTGAATGATGCCCTCTCTTAATCGCGCTGCGTATAAAATTTCTTTCACTGTCGTCAGTTATTTTAGAGAGAGAGAGATAGCAGGTCCTGCCGGCCTCCTCTATCAGTTTTTCTGGGTTTGGTGTAATAGCGAGGAGTATTACCTCCGGTTTATGTATCTCCATATATCCTCCGGAATCTGCCTTTTAATTAATAAAACGGATTATAATATAATACGACATAAGAAAGTGTTTCATTTAAGAGTCAAGCCGTAAACACTTTTTCATATTTAATCATAAAAGGGTTAATATTTTTTAGCAGATTCTGCATGCTTTTCAAACAGAAAAGCCCATTTTTAATCATGGGCTTTTCTAAATTTTCTGCAGTTTAAATTATTCAGACAGAATGTTTTGTAATATTTTTCAAAATTTCTAAAAATCTCCCGGAACAGCTTACCGGGACTTTTTAAAAATATTACAGATCTCTTGTTGAGTAAATCTCATCCTTTATAGGAAGTTCTTTTCTGAGATTCTTGATATAGGGAAAAAGTTCCCCTGATTCTTCATAATACTCACATTCATCCATAATTCTTCTGGCAACTGTGAAATATTTATAAAGCTTCTCCTCTCCTGACCTTTTTGACCACTGTTTCTTAAGGCATTTAACCCTTAATACATACCTGTCGGGCTCAGATTCATATTGCCTGATTACAATACAATGCTGGCAATTGGAGCAGAATATTTTTTCTTTGGACATTAAAGTACTCCCCTGGAATTCAGATTAGTTATAGAAACGAGACGTGTTTCAGATGTTATCGGATTTTTACATAGATATAGAATCATATAGGAAATATAAGGAAGATCAGTCAACAAAAAAATTTTTTTAACAATAAAATAGGGGGAACCTTGCGGTTGCCCCCCCTCTACTACTCTCTTAAACTATTATATATTATTAGCGTTTCAGTGTAAGCACTTCCTGAAGCATCTGGTCTGTTGTCTGTATTGTTCTTGAGTTTGCCTGGAAACCTCTCTGGGTAACAATCATGTCAGTAAACTGGTCAGAAAGGTCTACGTTTGACATCTCAAGTGTTCCGGCAACAATTTTTCCCCTTCCGGCCTCTGCTGCAGGGCCGATATTAGGAAGACCTGAGTTATTAGATACCTCAAAGAGATTCTCCCCTGAAGCAGTTAAACCCTGGTTATTAGTGAATACAGCAAGAGCCATCTGCCCTATTGCCTGTTTTGTACCATTGGAATAAACCCCGGTAATGAGCCCTGAGTTATCTATACTGAAGGACTCCATGTATCCCATTGAATATCCGTCCTGCTCAACAGCCTTTGTTGTTGAAACAGATGAAAACTGTGTAATACCTGAAAGGATACCTGCTTCACCGAGATTAAGCCTTATTGTCCTTACCGCAGGATCGCCCTCCACCCTGTAATTAGCATTCACAGCAAGAGTACCCTGGTTCATTTCATCCGGGCTTGATGCATCAGATACAGCCATCAGTTTACCGTCCGGAGAAAACCTCAGATTCAGTCTGCTCGAAGGATTGTTCTGGTTTGTCTGACCGCCGCCTGCAGGCACATCAAGTGTAATCGGGGTAGAGGCTCCCGTCACTGCTGCTGACGCTGTCCACTGGTTGAATCCTGTTTTCCAGAATGTCATAGTAAGCCTGTGTGTATCCCCCAGGTTATCATAGACATCAATATTAGTGGTAACTGCTGCTGAAGCCCTGATTCTCGCGTCAGCTTCAGGCGGAACTATCGCGCTCCTTGAATCAAGGTTGCATTTATATCTTACATTATTTGTTTCTTTAGCATCAATTTTGCTGTACACAGGAACAACAAGATCTTCAGTCTGACCGTTAGCTCTTACCACTTTCTGCCCGTTAGTATCAGTAACCGCTCTCCATCCCTGTACTTTAAGGCCGTTTGCCGGATTAACAAGGTTCCCGTCTCTATCAAGGCCGAATGTTCCGGACCTGGTGTAAAACCTTTTGTCTCCGTCAGCAACTACAAAGAAACCGTCTCCTGAAATAGCCACATCTGTCTGATTACCTGTGGTCTGGAGGCTCCCCTGCGTAAACAGCCTGTCTATTGAAGCCACAGTCATCCCGAGTCCAACCTGTTTAGGATTCACCCCTCCCCTGTTCTCCTCAGGTTTTGCCGCTCCGGCAATGGTCTGAGAAAGCATATCCTGGAATGTAACCCTTGTGGCTTTATAACCGTACGTATTTACGTTTGAAATATTGTGCCCGATTACATCCATCCGTGTTTGATGATTTTTCAGACCGGAAACCCCGGAAAAAAGTGAACGCATCATATCAGAAAACTCCTGGTTATTAGTTATATTATATTATCGTACTGAATAGTCTCTTTCATAAGCACTGATTTTATTAATCTACTGAATTCTATTCACTGAACCGGCATTTTCCTGCAGGTTTATTCCCTCATATGCTGTTTTGCTTTTTTCAAAACCGGCATTAACCGGCATTGATTTACTGTTTTCTATACTCACGCTGACCGAGTGAACATTTTTCATAGGGACTTCCTCATTGCCTACTTTAAGCATAAGTTCCTCACCCTTGTAAAAAACAGAGGAAACGATTCCTGCCACCCTGGTCTTTTTAACTGTATCAAATGTATCAACCTCTTTACCAAGTATCCCGTAAGCCTCTGATGCCCTTGAACTGCCGAGAAGGTTCTTGATCTCTTTATTCATATTTGACATCTGTTCAAGAGATGAGAACTGAGCCATCTGCGCGATAAACTCCTTGTCCTCCATAGGCTTTGTAGGGTCCTGGTGCTTTAGTTCAGTGACAAGCAGTTTAAGAAATGACTCTTTACCGAGATTGTTTTTTTCACCTGCTTCCCCTGTTTTATTCTTCCTGTTGGACTCATTCGCCTGTATTGCTGAATTCATTTTGTCCTGTGCAGACATTTCAAAAAGTTTCATATTGCACCCCTAAATTACCATATTTATATGGCCGTTATGAGCGGCCGATGAATTATAATCATATTTAATTGCTGCTGTTTCAGATTCACTGTTAGAGGAATTTAATGTCCTGACATTTTCATCCTCCTTCTCTTTAGAAGCGAATCTTTCCCCACCCTGGTTCACGTTAACATTGAATTCTCCGACCTGGATTCCCGCTTCAGCAAGCTGTTCCTTCAACTCTCCAAGATTATTCATTAAAAGATTTTTAGCTTCATCACTGTCCACAAGGAATTTACCTGAAACAATACCGTTCTCCATGAGAAGATTTACATTAACACTACCCAGATCTTTCGGAAACAGCCTGACGCTGAATGTTGCATTATTACTGTCTTTAACAGAAACTTTGGCTTTATCAATAATCTCCTGAAGGCTCTGCCTGAATTCGGGTGATTTCATTAACTGCTCGTTTTTTTCCAGACCGGTCCTGTTTATTGAGTCAGTCCTGCCCGATGATAATGAACTCCCTTCACGATTCCCGTTTTTATCTTTTCCCGAATTCAGATCAAAACCTGAATCATTCCCGCTTTCTTTTTTCTTTATGGTAAGCTGATCACCGGTAATTTCATTTTTCTTCTCGATTTTTACGTCATCATGTTCAGCTTTTTTTATTTCCGCCCTTTCATGATTTCTATTCTTGCCCTTTTTTATATCATCTATAACTGCACCAATCGCTTCCTTGATCTCCTTCTCTGTAAAAACAGGTGAATCATCTTTACCCTTTTTACCGGCTGCCAGTTTAGACAGCTCACGTCCAAGCTTATCAAAAAATCCGTCCGATACAGGGGACTTTTCCACGCCTGTTCCCGGCTTCTCACCGGGCATTGAGATACTGAATTCATTACCTGCAGATACTTTCTTTTTTACGGAAGCGAGGAGTTCATCCGCAAGTCTTCTGAATTTTTTAAGGAATTCTTCCGCATTAATTCCGGATGTCCCCTTTGCCAGGTTATTAATCTTCTTTGCAAGCATATCCCCGGCAGCACTATTCATAAAATCATTTATTTCTTTTTCATCATCGTCATGAGTTTCGAGTTTTTTTTCTTTGTCAGCGGTACCTGTTTCATTTTTACTTACTGATTTTTCATCATTACTGTCAGCCCGTACTGCTGCTTCCCTTTTCTCTGCTGAAGAATCAATTGGAGCCTCTTCATTATTATTCCGGGAACTTTCAGTTTTTCTCTCAGTCTGTACAGTATTATCATTAAAACTCTTTTGATAATCTGTTACTGCAGCTGAATTATTTTCGCTGCTGTTCATTCCGTTCATTTCGCGGTTATAATTTAAAACCATGGAGTAGAAATCCTGGCTCCCTGATTTTATCCCTGAATAATCATTACCCTGTTTCAGCGATACTGACGTATTAAAAGAATCACTGTTATTCACCTTTAGATTGCCGAGCATTCTAACCTCTTCCGCAAAGGGATTTCTTAATAAATATTATCGTTAGAAAAGAGGGTTAACTGAATTGAATTTTCCGGAAATGAGGATATTAATAATGCTGTACTGAACTGAATAAACACTGTCTAAACTCTTAAAAAGAGCCAGTACGAATATTTCAGTTTTTTAAAGAGAGGAAATCAGTAGAGAGAACGGTTCATGCTGATATTATTCAGGATTCCGACACAGATCATTACCATAAAAAGATTTGATCCGCCGTATGAGAAAAAACAGAGAGGAAGACCTGTAACGGGCATTATACCTATTACCATACCGATATTGATTAGAATATGAAAGAAAAGTATAGCCGTAATTCCGGTTGCAAGCAGGGCTCCGAATTTATCCCTGGTGCCGAGAGCAATCTCCATACCCCTGTAAATAATAACACCAAGAAGGGCAATAGCAATTATTGCGCCTGCAAATCCCAGCTCCTCAGCTATTACAGGGAAAATAAAATCTGAAGTCTTTTCCGGTAAAAAACCGAGCTGAGTCTGCGTACCCTGCAGAAATCCCTTGCCGAAGAACCCACCTGAACCTATAGCTACTTTTGACTGAATAATGTTATAACCTGAACCATGCGGGTCGAGATCAGGGTTAAGAAACACAAGAATTCTCTTTTTCTGATACTCCTTAAACCATTTATGTATAACAACAGAGAGCATAAGGCCGAGAGAGATTACTGTTGCAGGTATATATATTTTCCTTAAGAAACCCTGATTAAAGAAAAAATGCATTATAAATGTTGACACAGCTATAAAAAGAAGCACGCCTGAGATGGTAAAAAGTACGTCAAGGTGAACAAACATCTGAACAATAATGCTGCTCCCTTTATACCCGGCCCATTCCCAATAGGTATACATCATAGGAAACACCAGGGCTATCACTGCAATAAGTATAATGGATACAAGGTGGGAAACATCCGCTCCCCCCATAAACAGCATTGTAAATAAAACCGGAATAAATATGGCGGCTGTCCCGAAATCCGGCTGTTTAAGAATAATAAGAACAGGGACAAGCACAAACATAGTGGGAATCAGAAGTTCCCTGAAATTTTTTATATCCCTCTCCCGGAGCTCCAGGTACTTGGCAAGTACAATAACCACGGCAAGCTTCATAAACTCCGACGGCTGTATTGAAAAAAAACCGAAAGAGAGCCATGCTGATGTCCCCCTGATGGGCCTGCCGAAAACAGTAGTAATAAGGACAATAAAAAGAATAAACCCGTAAATATACAGAGAATAATCGCCTAACTGCCTGTAATTAAAAATGGACATCATTGTCATGAAAATAACACCTATGATGAACCAGATAATCTGCTTTTTATAAAGCCCCTTATTTATCTGTTCTACCGGATCAAAACCGGCGCTGTATATCATCATTATACCGAAAGCCACCGCAACAAAAACGGCGCCTATAAGTATTATATCCATTTTCCCGAATATATCCCTGCCGAACATCCCTGCTACCCTGAATAGTTATTTAATCTGCTTCATATTAAGATTTCCCTGCTGTGAATACTCACTGAAATACCCCTGCTCTATAAGTTTGGCAAATACCCTTTCAGCTACCGGAGCTGCCGCAGACGCCCCCCACTGTCCGAACTCAATGAAAACACAGACAACAATAGTGTTCTCATTCGGCTGATCGCTATATGGGGCAAAACCGAGAAACCATGCGTGCTGAGAAAAGTTCTCCTTCCTGTTTGACCGTGTCTGAGCAGTTCCTGTTTTACCTGCAGCCGGCACCTTCAGCCTGCTGAGCAATCCGGAGGTTCCGCCCTGCACACTGTATCTCATGCCCTGTTTTATTGTATTAAGAGTAACCGGAGATAAAGGGACCTCTCTCAGTTTCTCTTTTTTATTTCCCTGAAGTATTGTCCTGTTATCAGGAGTATAAATTTCTTTTACCAGGTGCGGTTTATATACAATGCCGTTATTAACAATTCCGCACATCATATTAGTCAGGGCTATGGGGGTCACAGCAAGAAATCCCTGCCCTATAGACATATTTATTGTATCACCGTCAAACCACGGCTGTCCGAAAGTCTTAAGTTTCCATCTCTGAGACGGGATAAATCCCGATATCTCACCCGGAATATCAACCCTTGTCAGCTCATCAAGCCCCATATAACCGGCATACTTCATAATCATTGTGGGGCCTACGACCATACCGAGCTGGTAGAAATAGACGCTGCATGATTTACCCAGAGCCCAGTAGAGATCCAGTGTACCATGGGTTTTAAAGCAGTAAAAATCTGTATCAACATATCCTTTAAGAGTATATTTCCCCGGGCAATAGTATGTTTTATCAGGATATGTCTTCTCTGTTTCAAGTGCTGCGATGGAGGTTACTATCTTAAAAGTGGATGCAGGTGGATATCTTGACTGAATTGTTCTGTTTAAAAAAGGTTTTGAATGATTGCTGTTAAGCTCCCTGATTATTCCGGAGTTATCTTTTGATATAATTTCATTGGGATCAAATCCCGGTTTGCTGACCATTGCAATAATTTCACCGGTAGAGGCTTTTATAACCATAACAGCACCACTGCTCCCTTCCAGGGCATCGTGTGCCGCTGCCTGAACCTCGTAATCAATCGTCAGAACTATATTATTACCGCCTGTCGGCATCTTGCCGATCTCTTCACCCTCTGTCCTGTTTTGAACGTCAACTATTCTGCGGATATAACCATCTTCTCCTCGAAGATGCATATCATACTGTTTCTCAATGCCGGTCTTACCGATTGTCTGATAATACTTATATCCTTTATCTTTCAGGTTATTATACTCTTCTTTATTAAGACTGCCGATATAACCGATAACATGGGCCGTAACATCACTATAGTTATAGACCCTGATTGGAGCATCCTCCCAGTGAATATTTGGAAAAATATTTTTGTGTGAAGCAATTTTCACTATAACATCAAAACTTACATCATCCTTGAGAAGATATCTCTCCCATGGATTCCCCTTTTTTATATCTGCAAGAGTATTCTGTGGATTTATCTCTATAAGAGGGGTGAGTCTACCCAGGACCTCCATCATCTCAGCTTCAGAGCTGAAATTCTTGGGGATCATAGTAAGGTTGAATGACGGCCTGTTGGAAACGAGAACTGTGCCGGATACGCCTCTCTTGAAATCCCTGTCGTATATCTCCCCCCTGGCAGCGGGGATAGGTATATTATTCTCCATATTCATCTGGGCTCTCAGTGAGTACTCTTTACCCTGAACAAGCTGAAGATTAATAAGCTGCAGAACAAGGACTGCAAAAATTGAGGATACACTTATAAAAAAAACGTACATCCTCTTCCTGAACGCTTCAAGCATTCTGGTCTTAAGGGATGTCTGGTTCATTTAGAGATACCCCTCTCTCTGAAGTTCACCCTGGTAGATTTTATCAAATATAAAAAAAAGCATTGGAGAGAGGATCGCGTTATAAAACGCCTCAGGGAGAATCACATGTATAACTGCAGATATCATACCCTGATGGAATATATAACATAGAAAAAGAGTGATGATACCCTTTACTATACTTGCTGCAAAAATAAGTATTAAAATTGATGCCACATTGCTTTTAAGAACAGATCTTCCGAACATCCCCACTATAAAACCAATGGCAAGTTTAGGAAGCGCCATAAGCCCCAGGGGGGAGTTTGATATTGAATCATGAAGGAGCCCGCTGGCAAAACCTGTAATTTCGCCATTAAAAGACCCGAAACTGTATCCCATATAAACAGTAATCACAAAAAGGAGATCCGGTTTAACACCGGCTATCCGTATAACATCGAAGGAAGTGTGTCCCTGGATCAGCATAGACACAAGAACAACGGCGGCAGTAATAAGATATGTATATATCATTGCATTTCCTCAAAAAGATCAAAAAGATCCTTATCCGGATTCTTTTTAATTATAAAAACTTCATCAATCAGGTTATAGTCTATTACCGGCTTTACTATAATCTTCTGGTAAGGGCTCGATTCCGGCAGTTCTGTTTTAACGACAGTACCTATCACAAGCCCCGGAGGGAATACACCTGCCTGTCCTGAAGTTATAATTACATCACCAAATTTAACCTGTGCCGCCCTTGTAATATAATCCACCTTACAGAGATTTGAATTATGGCTGTACCCCGTAAGAAGTCCCGGGAATTTGCTCTCCCCCAACTTCACGCCGATCTTTATATCCGGTGAAATGACAGGCTGTATCCTTGAAAGAGACCCGCGCACCTCAACGATTTTACCGATTATTGCCTTGGTGTCACCCTGGTATGCCACAACAGGCATATTTACGGTTAAACCATCCCTCTCCCCTCTATTTATAATGAGAGTCCTGAACCAGTTATCAGGATCTTTCGATATCACAAAACCTGGAATGGATTTATACCTGACCCTTTCTTTCATTTCGAGGAGATTGCGGAGCCTGAGATTTTCATTTCTAATCTCTGTCATCTCCTCATCAAGTGCTTCATAAGTTTCAAGCTTCTGCCTTGTGAGAGCCAGATCAGCTTTTACCCTGTCCAGTTCGGAAAAACCGGCCCAGAATCTGCTGGTCCCTCCCTGCACGGCATTATAACCTTTCTGAAAAGGGGAAAAAATTCCGCTGATTATACCTTCAAAGGTTAAAGTAAAACCGCTCCCCTGAACGGAGAGCGATATTATGCAAAAAAGGGTACACGATATAAATGTTACTATCGATTTGTGTCGTATCAGTAATTCCACGTTCTTATTTCAGATTTGCCCTATATAGATTTTTTATCTCTTCAAGAAATTTTCCCGCTCCAAGTACAACGCAAGTCAGAGGATTCTCTGCAAGTATTACAGGAACTCCGGTCTCTTTGCTTATATACTTATCAAGTCCTTTAAGGAGAGAGCCGCCGCCGGTCATCACTATACCACGTTCAACTATATCCGCAGCAAGTTCAGGAGGAGTTTTTTCAAGAGCATGTTTTACACCTTCAAGTATCTGCTCAACGGGCTCCTTGAGTGATTTTCTGATTTCAACTGAATCTATTTCAAGAGTTCTCGGGAGACCTGAAATGGCATCCCGCCCCTTCAGCTCCATGGTCTCAACTTTCTTTTCAGGAAAAACGTTACCGAGGCGGAACTTAACCTCTTCAGACATCCTTTCACCAATCACAAGATTGTATTGTGTTTTCATATATTTTATAATGGCATCATCGAATTCGTCACCAGCAATTCTCAGTGAATCTGCAATTACCATACCCCCCAGAGATATTACAGCAATCTCCGTAGTACCACCTCCGATATCGACAATCATGTGACCCGCAGGTTCATGAATAGGGATGTTGGCTCCTATTGCTGCTGCAAGAGCTTCTTCAATAAGAAAGATTTCACGGGCGCCGGCCTGCTCGGCAGATTCACGCACAGCCCTCTTCTCAACCTCTGTAATCCCTGAAGGAACACCTATAACAACACGGGGCCGGACAAGAGTCTTCCTTTTATGAACCTTGGTAATAAAATACCTTATCATCTTTTCAACAGTTTCAAAATCCGCAATTACACCGTCTTTCATCGGCCTTATTGCCACTATATCACCGGGAGTCCTTCCGAGCATCCTCTTCGCCTCATGTCCAACAGCAAGAACTTTACCGGTGCTTGTCTGAACCGCCACAACTGATGGCTCACTAAGAACAATCCCCTGCCCTTTAACATGCACAAGAGTATTCGCCGTTCCAAGGTCTATACCCATATCGTTTGAAAACATACTGTACAATGAGTCGAACATAGTTTATAATCTCCCTGATATTATTTCAAATTGTCAATCCTGAAGCCGAACAGTTTCAGTCGCGGCATTACAGAGGCATTAATCAATCATTAAAAAACATATGACATAATTCTTTATAAAAGAATTTTGTTAAAGCCCCGATTTTGTCAAGCGTTTAACATACAAAACAGAGTATGAGTCATTTTTGATTAAAAATTTATCACTCCCCGGCTCACTGAATCATACCAAGAAGTTTTTTTGCTTCTTCATTAGAGCTGTCAGCATTCAGAGCCTCGCTCCACACAGTTTTTGCCTTATCTTTTTCACCAATGGCCATATAATTTTTTCCGAGCCATATTCTTGAATTAATTTCATCCCCCAAAGCAAGGGATGAATTAAACTGCTCTATCGATTCTTTATATAAATGCTGTTCGTAGTATATCCTGCCGAGATTCGCATAGGCGATTTTCTGACTTACAGAATCCTCCGGAGTTTTCAGGATATCCTGGAAAGCGATAATCGCCTCGGTATGCTTCATGGCATCACCAAGCGCCTTTGCCCAGAGCAGTCTCCCTTTAACATTTTTTTTCACATCACCCTTTGCCTGAAGAAACGTAAGCCCCTCTTCAGTTTTACCTGCACTGATGCAGACAATTGAAAAAAATCTGGCATTACCGGTAGAAATTCCATCATCATCCCTGACAAACTCTTTCAGCAGATTATAAATTTCCTCCCCTCCGTAATAACCGGTAAAATAATAGGCGCCGGCCAGTATAAAAATATCATCAATACTGACCTCCTTACCGTCAAGGAGGGCTATTGCTTTACGGGAATTCTTTATTGATTCAGTGAGGTATTTTACTGATTCCGGGGATAATTTTATATTGGATTCGTTGAGATAAATATCGGTAAAATCGCTATCCATCCCCGATATTCCAAGTCCATAATAAATCCTGGATAGAAAAAAATAGGATTCAGGCTCCATTTCATTTTCATCCCGGTATGTTTCAAGGTCATTTTTAAGTTTTTTCAGCTTTTCAAAACGTTTCTGCGGTTCTGTTATCCCGGTTACAGAAGTGATCTCTGATACAATCCTGTTATGTGAGATTCTCCAGAACATAAGATGATTTTTATAATGATAAAGCGTATAGGAAACAACTCCCGCAATTATTAAATAAAGAATTACCTTAAGATAAGTTCTGTCTTTTTTTCTTGTTTTATATCTGTAGTACATTAAATCCCTTTTATATATTCCTGATAATAAACTTCAACCCTGTCAGGGAAATCCGGCGCGCCATCAATCATAAAAAGCTTAACTGAACTCCCCCCTTTAAGAGGGAGCGCCACAAAACCTGGTCCGCTCCACACATCATACAGCTTATGAAAATCAAATCTGTAAAATTTATCACCTATGTAAAAGCTTACACCGCCATCGTCAACCTGAACTTTTCCTCGTCCTATTCTTTTAATACTTTTTAATGCCGAAACTGAGGGTTCAATGCCGGTAACCCCTGAATCATAATCAATAAGATTCGATTTATCGTCAAACAGTACGGCATATACCCCGGAATCGTCCGAAGAAACCTGAGCTGATTCATTATCTGAAGCAAGGTCCTCTTCAAGTTCAGAGAATACTGAACCGGAACCCTCCTCAAGCGGTCCGCTGTCAGGTATGATTTCATCCCGGTCAGGGTCATCGATGCCCCATTCGTCCAGTCTATCCTCCTGTATGCCTCCCCTTGCGGAAGCATACTCTTTACCGGAATCATCCCTTTTATCAAAACTTATAAAAATATCTTCTTCATCAGGACGGACAGCCGGAGACTGAGGAGCAGCTTTTTTTACCCTTTCAGGGATAATTATATCAATATCTTCCGGATTCAGCCCCCCGCTTATATCAGATGCGGAACTGAATGACTCTGTAAAATCAGCTCTATCAGAAAGATGCGCTCTCCCGGATTCAGAGAACAGGGCCACCAGAACAATCAGCAATCCTGTCAACACCAGCAATACTGCAAGATATATCATTATATTACCCCTGGTTATGGCTGAGGATTCAAAACATCTGACCGGTTTAAACCGCAATAATTAACAGAAGAACACGAACCGGGTGTCAAGATAATTTCAGATTTTCCATAAACCCGCTTTCAGATATTGATTTCCCCTGTTTACAAAATCGGCTGATTCATTACCGAACATTAACAATTCCCAGTTTTCCGGGTGACAGGTTCTGTATTCCTTAAATGATACTGAATATGAATTGATCGAAGTGAGAACATAACCGCCGGGAATTATTTTTTCCAGTTTTTTGAGGGAGTCATAATAGTCCTTTCTGACAGAAAAATTCTTTTTTTTATTTCTTGCAAAGGTAGGAGGATCAAATACTCCAAAGCTGAATTTATCACCTTTCTTTGCGAATATCTTTATCCATTCCATGGAATCTCCGTAAAGGAAATCCCTGTCATCAACAGCAAGGCCGTTAAGCTCATAATTAATCCTTGCTCTCTTTAAGACACCTCTTGAGAGGTCAACATTCACAGCATGTGATACTCCGTTCTGCAGTGCATGGGCAGCAAAAATCCCGGTGTAGCTGAAAAGATTTATCATCGATTTAATACCGGTTCCGGAGTAAAACTCCTCAAGCCCGCTTCTGATCTCTCTCATATCAAGAAAAATCCCGGTATTCTGGCCGTTAACAAGATCGACCTTTGCCAGAGTACCGTTCTGTCTTACAACAACTCCCTGCTCATCATTATAATCCCCCTCAATTATACGGCTTTTCCACAGAGAATTCCTGTCGGCTGAACCGGTAATAACTCTGCGATCTTTGACCAGAACAGATTTTTGAGGTATAGTAAAAAAACTGCCGGCAGATATGACGCCCTTGACAATGCTGTCAAGCATGGATAAAACTCCATCGCTGAAATACTGTACAAGAATATGCCCGGCATAATAATCTATGGTAAGCCCGTCCAGGCCGTCACCATCACCATTGAAAAGCCTGAAACAGTCTGTACGGGCATCACTGAAAAGAAGGGCTCTTTTCTCCAGGGCGGTTTTCAAAAGTGATTCAAATTTTTCCTGAGACATCCCCTATATTTCTCCATATAATTCTATGATTCTTTTCTCAATTGATGCATAATCCTTCTTCTTAAGAAGTTTTTCAGCTACCGGGTAAGTGAGTCCGCACGCAAGAACTTTTTCACATTCAAGGTATTCCATATAATTTTTATCATCTATCCCCCCTGTGGGAATAAGATCGAATTCCATCATCCTAAAGGGTGCTGTGATAGAATTAAGATAATCCGTTCCTCCGAGAGCATGAGCCGGAAAAAGTTTAATTATACCGGAGTATTTCAGCGCCCTGTTGAGTTCACCCGGAGTTGAGACCCCGGGTATAAAGGGGATTTTTAATCCGGCTGCGTATGCTGCAACATCTTCATCAAGACAGGGCGCAACAGCAAAGACTGCCCCGGAATCTGAAGCTCTCCTGAGATCATCCCTGCTGAGGACACTTCCGGCTCCAGGAGTAATAGAAGGGAATTCTTTTTTTATAGCCTCAATACAGTCAAAAGAGCTCCCTGTACGAAGGGTCACCTCTATGACATCAACCCGATGTTTCGCAAGAAGCTCGGCCGTCTTCAGTGCAGATTCAGTATTTTCAAATACAGACACAGGGATAATTCTTATCTTTCTGAAAATTTCTCTAAGTTCCATTTCAATCCCGCTTTTCATGATTAATTATATATTTAAATAAACGATCTGTTTATCAATCCTAAAATATTATATGCGATTATTTCTTTAATTTAAGCCCGGTAATAAATCAAAAAAAATTTTAAAAACCCGGCACCGCTGAACGTTTAATAATCAACTGTACTTGACAATGAGCTTCAGTATATCATAGATTATATGGAGGAAGGGATGACGTCCATGTCAGTAAAACTAACAAAAGAAAACCTTGAGCAGATTGCTCTCTACATTGCGGAAAAATACCCTGTACTTAAAAACCGGCCGAAACAGAAACATTCCGCCCGTGA
>DAISJZ010000035.1:0-5813 GCA_036821145.1 Spirochaetota bacterium | reverse complement strand
TTTAATCTTTATAAAATAACTGTTTCCTGACAATAAAAAAGGCTGCATTTTACTGCAGCCGCACAACAGAACATAATTACATTTTTAATTTCAGTCAATTTTAGGATAGGATAGCTCAATAAGGTTTCCGTCAGGATCCGCAAAAACAACCCTCTCCCCTTTTCTGATGTTTTCAGGGCCGGCAACAACTTCAAGCTCCATCTCACCTATTTCATCAATGGCATCCTGAAAATCCTCTTCATCAACGTAGAAAGATATGCAGCTTTTTGAATCTCTGCTGTTTTTATATCCCTTTACCTCAATCAAAGAGAGGAGAATATCACCCATTTTAAGGAAAGCCTGTCCGGAATTACTGATGTTCTCAATCACATCAAAATCAAAGAGATCTTTATAGAATCTGATTGAGTTTTCAAGGTCGGAAACAGTAATCCCTATATGATTTACGCTTTCTATAACAATCATTTTAACCTCATCATCAACTGTTCAAAATAAAAAATATGTTAATAAAATGAATTTATATTACCGACCTGTCAGTGTCAATAATAAATATCTGAACATCCAAAAAACATACAATCGGGCTTATTCCACAGTAACGCTTTTTGCAAGGTTACGGGGCTGGTCAACATCGCATCCCCTTAAAACAGCTATATAATACGATAATAACTGAAGGGGGATAACTGCAAGAACAGGGACCAGTGATTTATGAACATCAGGTATATATATTACATGATCCGCGTATTTTAATATCGATTCATCATTCTCTGTGGCAATGGCAATAATTCTCCCCTTACGCGCCCTGACCTCCTGCATATTGCTTATAACTTTATTGTAAATCTCATCTTTTGTAGCAATAAAAACAACAGGCATCTCCTCATCTATAAGAGCAATGGGTCCGTGCTTCATCTCAGCTGCGGGGTAACCTTCGGCATGAATATATGATATCTCCTTAAGCTTCAGCGCCCCTTCAAGGGCCACCGGAAAGTTAATCCCTCTTCCTAAATAAAGAAAATTCTGACTTTTGCAGTAATGCTCAGCTATAGACCTTATACTTTCACTGGTGGAGAGAACACTCCTTGCAAGTTCAGGCAGTCTGACCAGGTCATCAAGTATAGCTTTCGCTTCTGTGAAAGACATCTCTTTTTTACGCGCCAGAAAAATCGCAAACAGAAGTATAACTGTTATCTGTGATGTAAATGCCTTTGTTGAAGCAACACCAATCTCAGGGCCCGCATAAATATACACCCCTCCGTCTGACTCGCGGGCAATGGTGCTACCCACAACATTCGTTATGCCGAGAACTTTAATACCTTTTGACTTTGCTTCACGGAGAGCCGCAAGTGTATCAGCAGTTTCCCCTGACTGGCTTATGGTTATTACGAGGTCCCCTTTACGGAGTACGGGCTTCCTGTACCTGAATTCACTGGCATATTCAACTTCAACCGGTATTCGCGCGTACTCCTCAATGAGGTATTCAGCAACAAGTCCCGCGTGCCAGGAGGTCCCGCAGGCGATAAAAATAATACGCTCTATCTTCGCACAATCCTCATCAGTCAGGCGTAAACCGTCAAGCTTAACCTTCCCGTCATCCAAAAGGAGTCTCCCCCTGAATGCATTATTGATAGTCTCAGGCTGTTCAAAGATCTCTTTAAGCATAAAATGATCAAAACCATGCCGCCCGATAGTTTCAATATCCCAGTCTATTGACTGGATTCTTTTATCAACATTATTCTTGTTCAGGTCATAAATCCTGTAGCTGTCTTTTCTGACTACAACAACTTCACCCTCTTCAAGATATATTACATCCTTGGTATGCTCAATGACAGCGCTTACATCTGAACCCACAAGCATCTCATTCTCACCTATACCGAGAATCAGCGGGCTACCCTTTCTTGCAGCAACAAGAAGATCAGGGTTCTCTTTTGACATTACAACTATGGCGTAAGTCCCCTCAACACTCTTCAGTGCATGTATCACGGCATCAAGAAGAGGGAGTTCATTGCAGTAATGTTCAATAAGATGTGCCAGTACCTCTGTATCAGTATCACTTTTAAAAACGTGTCCCCGCTTGAGAAGAACTTCCTTAATATCTTTATAATTCTCTATAATTCCGTTATGGATAAGTACAAGGTTATTACCGCAGTCTGAATGGGGATGGGCATTGATATCATTAGGCTCGCCATGAGTTGCCCACCTTGTGTGCCCTATACCTATATGACAGTCCTGAATTTTTTCCTGGTCAAGTATAGATTCAAGAGCAGCAATCTTCCCTGCTTTTTTCTGGGTAAAAAGCTCACCGCAGCAGTTTACTGTTATACCTGCAGAGTCATAACCCCGGTATTCAAGTCTTTTCAATGAATTTATTATTACCTCAGGTGCGCTTTTACTCCCCACATACCCGACTATACCGCACATACTTTACTCCTTTCTTAAAATAAACTTACCATTCAAATTATATCTTTTGTTCAATGCATGTCATTGTGAAGGATGGCACTCTAATCCGCCTTAACTTCAGCCATCTTTATCTTCATATCATCCAGGTGAAGATAAACTCTCCGCTTTTCAGAAAAATCTGAAAGCCTGAACTTTTTTATTCTCCCTGAAATTGAAAAAAGCCCTTTGCCGGGCTGACTGTTTCTTCCATATTTATTTCTGAAAGCATCAATCTCTTTTATATTCTCACCTGTAACTTCGCCGCTTATGACAAGCCACTCACCGGATCTGAACCTGGATTTATGAGTATTTCTGTCATAAGATTCAGGGATATAGTCATAATCTGTTGTTATATCCCTGCCAATCATTTCAACCAGATAGGAATAAAGTATCTTTTTAAAATACCCCTTACTCCCCTCAAATCCACGGTCCCATTTAAGATAATATCTTCTTATATTGAGATAGTTACTCCCCCCTTCACCGGCAGATTTATCAGCGCCCCTGAGCGGAAGATAAAATGCTAAAAAACAGGCTGCTGCGAAGCAGAATATTATCTTTTTGTTACTCATAGAATCCGGAAAGATATTGTTCAGAGAGATCCCCTTAAGTCAACTCTATTTTACCGGAAGCTGAACTCCCCGCTTTCTCCTTAAGCATTGCGGCATTCTCAATAATTTTTCTTGAGGAATTTACAATCTCATCAATGCCGCTTACCATCCCGCCAATGGCCTCATTCACATTTTCCAGAGCAATATTAGTATTTTCAATGGCTCTTTTCTGCTCATCTGTACCTGTGGCGATGTTTTTTGACAGGGTCATGCTTTTATCCATCTGGGACAGCATTACAGAGATCTCCTGCTCCTCCATGTCAATACTTTTCTGAAGCTCCCTGAGGCTCCCGGAGCTTTTCTCCATATTGGCGATCATCCCGAGTATAAGGGGGATCGTTGAATTTATTACCCCCCTTGTATCGGTCATGGTTTTACTGCTTCGCTCTGTAATTGAAACTATAAGCTTAACACTGTCCGCTGTCTGTACCGCAAGCTTGCCGATTTCATCAGCAACAACAGCAAAACCCCTGCCATGATCCCCGGCACGGGCAGCTTCGATACTTGCATTCAGCGCAAGAAGATTTATCCTGTCAGCTATATCCGTAATCAGGTTTACTGTTTCAGTGATGCTTGCATTCTGCGTATTCAGTTCATCAACAGATTTTTCCACTTTATCCAGCATATCCTTCCCGGCTTTTGAATTCTCAACTGTTACACCGATCTCAGAACTGGTTTCGTTCAGACTGTTGCGTGTTGTCTTTTTCAGATCGCTCAGGTTACGGAGGATACTGTCCATTCTGCTGTTTTCTTCAATCTGGGTTGATGCGCTTGTGGCAATACTTTCCGATGAGCCCTGAAGCTCCTCAAGGGTTGCGGAGATCTCCTCGAAAGTTGAAGCCTGGTCCTGCATTTTATCGTTGAACTCCTCCAGTATCACCTTCTGATGTTCAAGCCGCTGGAAAAGCTCGCCTACGTTATCATTAACCTCTTCAGCCAGTTCAGACTGGGACTTTGACTGTTCAAGGATAATCTTCTGCTGTTCTGTTGTTCTTCTGTCAAATTCCTCGATGCTTGGAATATTAAAATATACCACCACCGCAACGAGCATCATAATAAGCACATAGTATATCTCCCGAAGGATCATAACTCCGTGAAAGACTTTTCCGTCTTTTATTGTATACCTGTAAAACTCAACACCATTCTGCCCTGCAAGGATCAGAAAATAAATCCAGGCACCGAACAACAGGATGGCCATTATAAAATAGAGTCTCCTGTTATAAAAAAACTGGAGGAGCACAAGAAAAGAAATTGTTATTGCAGAGAGGTGAAATCCCTCAACAGCGTATTGCCAGTCAAACTTGACAGCATACATATATCTTGCCATTGAATTAAAAGCCAGGCCCAGAAGAGCGGCAATCCAGCATAAAATCTCTGTATTATTACCGCTTTTCTTCCGCCTGTATATTATAAAAGCAATTATCTGTATTATTATATTGAGCACCGCGGCCGGTGCCATTGTTGCGGCTGTCTGTCCTGCCAGAAACTGAAAAAGAGCCGCCAGAAATGATATTACCACAAATCCGATGAAAAATATAAGGCTTCCTTTAATTTCAAGATTCTGACGGGCGGTTACTGTTCTTTTATCCATATATCAGCTCCTTTATATTGCTGTGCCTGGTAAAACAATTACGGGAATATTTTTTATTACAAAGATGTTTTCTCCAGCTCTTTCAGTCTCTGAAGAAGTTTCTCTTCCGCCTTCTCCCTTGCGGCCTGGCTGGTAATAATTTCTGAAATATTGTCCAGGATTTCTGCATCTTTCACTTCACAAAGAGCGGCAATAATTTCCCTTTTCGTTGCAGATAATTGCCTGTACCATCCGGTTCTGGTAATCTGCTCAAAATCAGTCACCCCGGCAAGCGGTTCCGCCCCCCGGTACTCTTTATTGCTAATTTCAAACTGATCACCGGATTCTGCAATATTTGGAATAGCGGAAAGAAACATCTCCCCCTCTCCCGTAAGGAGCCATCGGGGATTTGCATTATAAAGATACATACAGAGCCTTGCAACTGAGTCAGATACAGAGGGTGTCTTTCCCCTGATTATATCTGATATAGCAGCCTGGGTAAGCCCCACATCCTGTGCAAACTGCTGCTGCGTCTTCCCCATTGTCTTTAAAAATAATTTCAGTCTTTCAGAACCTGACATTCCCGCTTCCGGATATAGTATTTCAATCTTTATGGAAAAGTTATATTTTTTACTTGCAAATAATATGGAAATATTATACCAACTATCTGCAAAGCAGCAGAATTTTCTGCTGCAACTATCAAATGTATAAGAGACACAATAATAAAACCCTGTATTTAAAATTTCAACATTAAAAATAATCTAATTTAAGAGGAGGCGTTTATGGAATTACTGGCATTCAATACAGAGGGTGTGGAATATAAACTTTACGACATCATGTCAGCATTTCAGGCATTAATTTTTGCAGTAAACGGCCTGAAAAATATGAACCTTATAAAGGAGAATGAGCTATCAGGATTTGAATATATCATAAGGGATGCCTGTAATAAAACTGATGCCCTTATACAGGGGATGAAACCTGTTCTGGTGGGGAATGACAGGAGGATTGTCCTTGTATTCGGAGAGGGGGAACCTTCCGGAAATATATGTGAACAGTAAATTGATTTTCTGTTTAAATATCCCTGTTCACTTTCAGGTCGTCCGGGCTCCATTGATTAAACATGGACGCGGCATGCCGCGTCCCTACAAATTGTTCCGGAATCTGCCGTATCATATACGTTACGTTCACCTGTCGCCGGCCCGGCT
>DAISJZ010000034.1:14452-28227 GCA_036821145.1 Spirochaetota bacterium | reverse complement strand
GGAGAATTCTTCGCAATGAATTCACCACTTTTGTAACCGGAAGATATATCTTCGTTTACATCCTGATAAAATCAGATATTGATGATGAATACTATTTTCTAAAATTCAATATAATGCAGAATAACGCCTTTTTAGGTATAAAATTTCATCCCCCTTACGTCAGATCACTCCTCTCAGTAGACAGAATTAAAAAAAAGGATATTGACAATATCTGCTCAAAATGATACCTCTATTTTAATATTCAATTCTTAACAATTTATGTTAAACGGGGTCACAACAATGGAAGAAACTATAAAACTGTCAGTTGAAGATAACATAGCATATATAACCCTATGTGACCCGAAAGGACTTAATCTCGAAAACCTTGAGATGGTTAAACTTCTTGCAGAAAAGCAGGAGGAACTTGCAGGGAATAACCAGGTTCGTGTTGCCGTGCTCAGATCATCTGTTAAGAATTTTTCCGCAGGAGCAGACCTTGCATTCCTTAAAGCTGTTAATTCCCGGTTTATAAAAAGCAACCTTAATTTTCTGCAGAGGGCCTTTTCAAGATTCCAGGAGATCCCCATACCTGTAATCTGCGCCATTAACGGAATCTGCTACGGCGGAGGCCTTGAACTTGCCCTGAGCTGCGACATAAGAATCGCAACAGAGGATGCGAAGTTTGCCATGCCTGAAGCACGTTTCGGATTCTCCGCTGACCAGACAGGAACTACCCGGCTCCCGAAGCTCATCGGCCCGGGCCAGGGGAAGAGGATGATTCTTCTATGCGATGAGATCGATGCAGCCGAAGCTTACCGTATCGGACTGGTTGAGTATCTCGTTAAACCGGAAGAACTGGAAGGACAGACAATGAAACTTGCTAAACGGATGGCGAATCTCCCCCCTTCCGCTCTCAGGTTCGGTAAGATAGGGGTGAATGTCGCTGCAGAGGGGAATACATACGCAGGGCTTATGTTTGAACAGGCACAGTCAATCTACTGCTTCGGTACAGAAGACAAGGATGAGGCGGTTTCAGCTTTTATTGAAAAAAGAAAACCGGTATTTAAAGACCAATAGATTTAACTGCCGCTATATGCCTATTTTGCAAGAATTGTTATATGATAACACCGATTGTCTTCCTCAAGGAATGCATACAGAAGCCCCTCTCTCTGAAGATCAAGAAGGGTCTCCATTAGCACACTCCTGAACTGTTCCCGCAACGCATCCCCCATGAGAAAACCGGTTCTCCTGTGCAATGATTTTCTTATTTTGTCATAAACTCCACCACGCTTATTTGGTTCAGGAAGCTGCACAAAATAATCCTCAAAGAATATATCAAAGCATACCCCATAACTGTGGAGAGATATAAATTTCCTTCCGAAAATTTTCTCCTGGTATTCAACTGTGCGTATTACAGATGAAACCGCAAGCTTAACCGGAGGGAGCCCCTCCTTATGAGCTTTCAGTTTTGCCTGAAATTTTTCAGCTACTGATTTCAAAGCTTCTTTTACTGCCGGAGTAAGATACCTGTACTCCCTCTGTACATTGTGAAAATAGTAGAGTTCATCACCTGCTGAATCAACAGAGACAAGCTTCCCATCCTTTATGAGGGTATTAATATCATCAACATTTTTCATGGGGGGTATTCCATGCTTAACGACCTGCGGCGCATGTTTCGAAAGATCAAATTTCTGCAGTTCTGCCACAATCCCCGGTTTTGCAAAATCCCTGTATACAGGTATATTCTCAATAAAATCTCTCTCGATCCTGTATGTCATCTTCTGGTAATCTTCTACATATGCTGCAATTGCAGATTCTCCGGAACGGATAATTAAAAATGAAATTAATATTGAGGCAGTGATAACAACGGCAATGGAAGCAGCAAACTTCAGTTTCATTATTTCCTCTTTTTTTAAAAATATCGATTGAAGTGATTATATTTTGAAGAATACATGTTTGTCTACAAATATAATAACAGGGGACTCAGATATTGAGCCCCCGTGCGTATTTTTTAATTTTTCAGAATCATCTCCGCGACTTTACAGCCGGAAAGAAGCATACCGCCGAAGATCGGACCCATGCGAGGGCCTCCGAATGCGGCATTGGCAGACATACCAGCAACATAAACATTACTGAAAACCTCCCTTGTATTCTCAAGAGTGAGCCTTTCAGCCTTTTCAGCCCACATGGAGCGTTCCCCCATTACACTTCCTGACTCAGTGAAGAGCTTTACATCAGCCTTGCGGCTTATCACCTTCAGCACCTCAGTGTCATGCCCTGTACAGTCCACTATTACATCAGCAGATATAGTAAGAGGATCAACATGCAGGCCCGCCATCTCAACAGGTGTCCAGTTTATCACAAGGCCGCAAACACGACTCTCCCTTATAACCACGTCTTCAACAGTCATGCAGTTGAAAATTCCTGCACCTGAACGGCAGGCGGCAGAAGCTAAAGTTGTAACAGATTCAACGGCATCAGCAGTATAATATCCCGCCTGGTATTCCGACGACCTGATGCCGTATTCATTGAGTACAGCACGCCCCTCCTCCTGCACAACAATTTCATTGAAGAGCATCCCGCCTCCCCACATACCGCCGCCAATTGAAAGCTTCTTTTCAAAAAGTGCCACTTTTTTGCCACCTGCAGCAAGCCTGTGCGCTGCGACAAGTCCGGCAGGGCCTCCACCCACTATTGCAACATCGAGTTCCGATGAGTCTGAAAGTTTTTTCATGAATGTTTCCACGATTGCGCGGGTAATTACTGTTTCCTGTAGTTCCATGTACATCTCCTGTTTTATTTTTTTATCCGGAGATGACACCAGTGGAGGAGTTAATCGCAGAAATATATACGCGGTCTTATCTCTCCCTTCGCAGGCATTACCCTGTTCAGGTTCAAAGGGTATAATCTCAGCCCTTGCGGGCACCCCCGGATTGAAATGCTATTTAAATTAATCTCTTGTAAAGAGATCCCTTGTAAACACCTTATCTTTTACATCATCAAGTTCAGGATGATGCCTGTTTGTTACAATAACATCAGAGATCTGCTTAAACTCTTCAAGTGAAGTAACTTTTCTTGATCCGAAAAAGTGATCTTCTTTAAGCACAGGTTCATAAACTATACACTCAATCCCCTTTGCCTTAATTCTTTTCATAATACCCTGAATAGAAGACGCCCTGAAATTATCAGACCCCTCTTTCATTATAAGCCTGTATATACCGACTTTCTTAGGCTTCTTCGCAAGTATAGTATCTGCAATAAAATCTTTCCTTGTACTGTTGGAATCAACTATCGCCTGTATGATGTTATTCGGCACATGCTCATAATTCGCCCTGAGCTGTTTTGTGTCCTTGGGAAGGCAGTAACCGCCGAATCCGAATGAAGGATTATTGTAATGCATGCCGATTCTCGGGTCAAGCCCCACCCCTTCGATTATCTGCCTTGTATCCAGATTGTATTTTAATGCATATGAATCGAGCTCGTTAAAGTATGCCACTCGCAACGCGAGGTATGAATTAGCGAAGAGTTTAATTGCCTCAGCCTCAGTTGATGACGTAAAGAGCACGGGAGTATTTTTATCAAGGGAACCTTCTTTCAGGATATCTGCAATAACCTCTGCATCTTTTGATTTTTCACCCACAATGATTCTGGAGGGATGGAGGTTGTCATAAAGTGCCTTCCCTTCACGCAGAAATTCAGGCGAGAAAATCAGTTTCATTCCCGGATAGGATTTTTTTATATTCTCTGTATAACCAACGGGGATAGTTGATTTTATGCACACTATTGCATCTTTATTGTACTTCTGTATGTCATTGAAAATCTTTTCTATTACAGATGTGTCAAAAAAATTCCCCTCTGTATTATAATCTGTGGGTCCTGCGACAAATATAACAACCGCCCCCTTATATGCCTCTTCAGGATTAGTTGTTGCCTTCAGATTCAATTCCCTGTTTTTCAGAAAGTCGGATATTTCATGATCTTCAATGGGAGATATCTTTTTATTTATGAGATCAACTTTTTCCTGGATTATATCAACAGCTATTACCTCATGCCTTTGTGCTGCAAGCACAGCTATTGATAAACCAACGTATCCTGTTCCAGCTACTGCTATCTTCATATTCCTTCCTCTTATTCAACTCTTTGATTTTTTCTATAGTTATTTACTTAAATAGAGTTTTTCAACAGACTTGATATATAGAAATCCGGCAGGTTCAAGTCAAGCAGTTTTCCTGATGATTACGATTCAATATAATTCAAACTGAGAAGGATATTCCCTGTATAAAACAGAAAAACAGTCATATTAAAATTTGAAATTTAAAATAAAATATTATTGCTTTCAGCATGAATATAAATGATTTATGAAAAAACTCAACTCCTGAAGGTTCAACATCATGGTTACAGGTGAAATAATACAGACAATACTGCTCAGCATAATTCTCGGTTCAGCAGGGATAGTCCTTTCTGATAAATTCCGGATTCCGGGGATCCTGTTTTATTTTGCCATGGGTATAATTGCAGGGCCAGGTGTAACAGGTATACTAAACCCGCAGTCCCTGGGCAACGGTTTAAGTATTATGATTACCGTTTTTGTTATTATTATTCTTTTTGAAGGGGGACTCTCTCTTGATATTAAACAGCTCGCCACACTTAAATCAGTATTTGTTAAAGAGATTACACTTGCTGTAATAGTTACTGTTACTGTTGGTTATATTTCTGCACGTTTTATCGCAGGTCTTCCATGGGAGATATCAATCATATTCGCATCTCTTGTTGTAGTTACCGGTCCAACTGTTATTAAACCTGTGCTGCGATACATAGCTTTAAGCAACAAGGTTAAAAATTTCCTGAACGGTGAATCAGTTCTTATTGATGCGGTTGGAGCAATACTGGCAATTATAACTCTTGAATTCGTACTTACAAGGAACGAAATATTTCTTTCAATTGCCGGTTTTGCCGGGGCCCTTATTGTGGGAACAATTTCAGGTTTAGCATTCGGTTTTATAGCTAAATACCTGGTATGCAGGACAAAACAGATTCCCCCTGCAACGAACAGTTTTTTTATTCTTGGCTTTGTTTTTCTTTCATACATCAGTTCTGAAGCAGTAGCTGCTGAATCTGGACTCCTCACAGTTGTAATTATGGGTATAATAATGAGCACCATGAATTACAGGGAGAAGGAGAGTATACTGAAATTCAAAGAACAGATAACACGCATAGTTATATCTATTCTTTTTGTGATACTTTCAGCAAACTTCAACATCAGGTATATTAATCTATACTTAACCGAAGGTCTGATTGTTGTTTTTATTCTGATACTTTCAAGATTCCCTGTAATTTTCCTGAGTACAATCAAGGAGGATTTTTCAGTTAAAGAAAAGATATTCATGTCATGGCTCGGCCCCAGGGGGATCATCGCACTATCTGTTGCTTCAATTGCGGCAATTAAACTTAAAAGTTCAGGAATGGAAAATGCCTACACACTGGAAATCCTGGTTTTTATGCTGATATCAGTTACAGTTCTCCTTCAGGGCACATCTGCAAAACTCCTTGCGGAGAAATTAGGGATACTTGTTAAAGGTGACAGGAACCTGATAATTCTCGGTGTTAACAGTATCTCACTTATGATTGCTGAAAAATGGCGCAATGATAAAACTGCCGTACTCTTTGTCGATTCAAGCAGAAAAAACTGCAAACTGGCAGCGCAGAAAGGTTTTGCCTGCTGCGAAGGTAATGCCCTTGACCCTGCGACATATTTCGGAATAGAGATGGATGATTACAGTTCAGTACTTGCTGCATCTGATAACAATGAAATAAATGTATTATTCTGCACATTTATAAAAGACAATTTCGGCATAAACAACCTTTATACAATACTGAACAACAAGGCCAACGAAGAGCTCTCTGAAATTATACATAATGAAGATATAAAGCTTGCCTTTGGAGCAAAGAGCAGCGGAGATGAAAACTTCTCGTGGGATGGTTTCCTTTCCAGGCTCAAAGATGTTTTTTCAAGAAAGAAACAGGAACTCAAATGGTTCCAGGTTACAAGCAGAGATTTCATAAATAATGGCCGCGGCAAGTATCCCCTGCCTGAAGGTGTAACGATCTTCATGGTAGTGAGAAATAATAGCGAGCGTTATATATTTCACACATCATTTGAACTGCATCTGCATGATGAGATATATGTTATGGCATCACAGGAAAATTATGACATACTTGAATCAACATTATACGCGGCAGAAACATAAAGATTACTACAGAATAATAAACATGCCGTTAAGTATAATCGCTTTCATCTGAAGGTGGAGATGCTGTTTTTTTACGTGATATCAATCCTGCTATCAATCTTTTTATCCGTGCAATAACTCCTACTGCCAGAAGAAGTTCCTTAATTATTTCAAGATCTTTTTCTGTCCCCAAGATAACAATGACATCTCCATGTTTCAGTTTTGTATCGCCATCAGGAAGGATTACCTCTTGTTTTCTTACAATTGGCCCCATGAGAACATCTTTAGGGAGATTTGTCCATTTCAGTTCAATTCCATCAAGCCTGGAATGATCTCCAACCGTAAGACGCTTCATTTTTATATTACCTGTCTGCAGAATTTTAAAAAATTCCTGTTCAGTAATATCCTCACTTAACTCGACTTTACTCATACACCCCCTACCGGAAAAAATAGATTCATTATTATTTTACTACGAATAAATTACTGAATCATAATAATATAAACAAAATTATCATTATATTTTATTCAATTATCTACTGGTAGTTTCAGTTTCTGCCCGGGATAAAGTAATTTCGGGCTGCTTATTATATCTTTGTTAATCCTGTAAATTTCAGGCCATTTTTCATATGTGCCGTATAAATGTTTACTTATTGATACAAGAGAGTCTCCGGGCTGAACAATATAATAATCTTCAGGCTGTTCCTTCTTTTCAATTTCAGTTACGCTATTATCTCCCGCTTCTTTTACCGATGAGCTTTCCTGTGTGCTCTGCTCTGTTTCCTTAATGATTCCTGCTCCTGTTAATCTCTTTATCGTTTCAGCAACACGGCTTGAACTGATAATATATATTACAAATATTAAAACAGCTATAAAGAAAGAAAAAAGAATTACTCTAATCCACATACCTTCAGACTTCTTCACTGAAGATTTTTCCGGTTCTGCCGCAGCGGATCTATATAATTCCATTATCCCCTTTGACCATTTCCAGTATTTCAGTTCAGCAAATTTTACAATAGTTTTAACTTTAAAAGCGCGGTATATGAGCTCTCCATCTTTAGCAGAAACTCCCTGCAGTGCTGACACAGGAGCTTTTAACAGCTTATTGATATCCTGTGCTTCATATTTTTTTATAAGACGTTCCCTGAAAATTTCCCTGTCTATATCAACACCTTTTTCAGCAGCCTTCACAATCTCATCAGCCCAGTGAAAATATTTGAGGTTGGAAAAATCCTCAATTGTTTCAATACCGAAGGCATTTTTAAGAAGACCCGCATCCCGTACGCTAACTCCCTGCAGTGCATAAATAGGTGCTCCAGGCAGTTCTTCCAGAGGTGTTTCTTTATAGTTTTTAATCAGATTTTCCTTATAATCGATATTACGGGCGACCTTGACAAACTTCATTTCAGCGAGATCTCTTATTGTTGAAATACCCAGGCTTCGTTTAAGAAGTTTTCCGTTTCCTGCACTTATACCCAGAAGCATATGCACAGGTCCATCGGCAACTATAGCAGGTGGAAGTTTTCTGAACTTCTTCTTTAGTGAATTTTCAGAAAATTCAGTTTCAAAAGATGATTCCCCCCTGTCCGCAGCATTACATATTGCAACAGCTCTCTGTGCGAATTCAAGGTTCCCCAGGTCATGTATTGTTTCAATCCGGAAGACTTTATAAAGCATAAGGGCATTCCTGTCGCTTATACCGCTTATTGCATAAACAGGCTTCTCTGCAAGGTCATCAACAGGTGTATCATAATATTCTTTAATAATCTTATCTTTTATCTTCATAAAATCACCCCGCAATTCCATTGTTTTTATTCCGGATATTAAAAAGCATAATTGTATGATGCAGTATTATACACCTTGATTATGCTCATTTTTCAACATTTATTCCTAAACATAATTATTAGTGCAAAGCTATTAGTATAATTCACTGTCATACCGGCTGAAGTGATAACGAAATGCCGGTATCTCATAATATTAATCTATGAGATTCCGGTATTTGGCCGGCTTTATTAGAACATCCTGTTCTATGCCGGCAGGCAAACATCATGTTTGCTCCACGAACTGAAGTGTGCACGCCCTGAGCGCAGCGAAGAAGTACCCTTGGGGTGAAACCGGAATGACAAAATTTTATGATTATAATAATTTTATACATAATTGATTTTTTAGAGTTTTTTATCCTTATAATTCTTTAGGAATTATTACTGCTTATTTTTACCATTTATAACATGAAATATCTCTTATATTACAATATAATATAACTATTAATATAAGAAATTCTTAAATAAAAACTTTATAATTGACCATAAAGTATATTAAAATAACGTGCCCCAAAAAACGGAGAGATAAGGTGTTATAATGTCTTTTGAAAAATTCAAATATGGAATATTATGGAATCTCCTGATTATAACCACAGGTTCAATTATTTTTTCCCTGGGAGTTAAGGGGATAGTAGTTCATCATGGATTTATCCCTGCAGGTCTCTTCGGACTCGGTGTGCTCTGCTATTACACTATACCCTCAGTATCAGCAGGTATCTGGTACTTTCTGTTTAACATACCTTTATTTGTAATGGGGTGGTTTCTCCTGAGCAGAAGATTTGTTCTTTACAGCTTTTACGCCATGACAATTGCAGCTCTCTCTTATGAATTAATTACTGTGGATTTTGCCGTAAAAAACCAGCTTTATGCAGCAATTCTGGCAGGTGTAATCTGCGGATTCGGCAGCGGGATGGTTCTCCGCTCCTTAGGTTCAAATGGCGGACTTGATGTTGTAGCCATAATTCTAAATCAGAGATACAATATAGGAATCGGTAAAGTCTACTTCATTTTCAACCTTGTACTTTTTTCCATGTCTGCATTTGTCCTGGAGATAGATCTGATTATTGCTTCTCTTATACTCGTTTTTATACTTTCCTATGTTCTGGAATATACACTGGCTCTCTTCAGCCAGAGAAAAATTGTCATGATAATCTCTGATAATAATAAAAAAATCGCGGAAGATATGCTCGAAAAACTTAAATTAGGAGCTACCTTTATAAATGGCAACAGCGCATATCCGGAAAAAGAGAGAAATATTATAATGGCCATTACAAACAACATTATGCTGAAACCCCTTGAGGAGATAGTATTTTCAAATGATGAAAATGCTGTATTTATTATTGAAAACACATTTAATGTTATCGGCACCGGTTTTTCAAAAAGAAAAATATATTAGAATACAGGGTGATTTATGCGTAGAATAAAATCTGTCATTATCGCAATAACAGCCGTTTTGCTGACCATTTTATCGATGGCCAATCTACACACTGTAACGATTAAACTGCTGGTGACTGAAATCAATCTTCCACTTATACTTATCATCTTAATGATGCTGATTTCCGGTTTTTTTACAGGCTATATCTTAAAAAGTATAATAGATTACCGCAGGAATAAATAGCAGGGAATTATTCCTGTTTTGTAACGCCCCCGTATCTCCCTGAATAGAGCCCCTGAAAAAAGCTTAAAGCATTTATCCCGAGGACCCTGCTGTCATATCCACCCTCCTGTACAACAATGGTTCTCTTCTTAAGCTTACCTATAAGCCTTCCATTATTAAAAAAATCCTCTTTAAGAAGTGACCACTTCCCGGAAGGATCACCTTTTGCGGTATCAAAACCAAGGGCTATAATAAGAAATTCAGGGTTGAATTTTTCAATCTCCTTTACAGCTTTCTTCAGTGTACGGTAGTGTGCCGCACCCCCGGTTTTCTCAGGGAGGGGAAAATTGCAATTATAACCCGCACCTTCACCTTCACCTGTTTCATAAGCAAATCCGCTGAAATAAGGATACTCGTAATCGGGGTCTGCGTGAATTGAAATTGTGAGCACATCGTTTCTGCTGTAGAATATATCCTGCTGTCCGTTTCCATGATGATAATCCAGGTCAAGAATTGCCACTTTACCGTACCTGCTCAGATAATTGGCTGCAATGGCAGCTGAGTTAAAATAACAGAAACCTCCGAATGAACTCCTTTCAGCATGATGTCCCGGTGGTCTCACAAGGGCATAAGTTATATTATACCCCTCAAGAAGCAGATCTGCGCCGGTCATTGCGCAATTGACCGCGCTCCTTGCAGCGAGGTAAGAATTCCTGTTTACCGGGCTGTATATATCAATACAGTAATATCCCGCACGGGAAACCAGTTTTTTAGGGGGTTTTGCCTTTTTCCTTATGGGGAAAGTATCGGGATAGAGAGATACTCCCGGTGGTACTGAAGCAGATGCCCTTTTGAAATAATTAATAAATCCTCTGTCATGGACAGAAGCTATATGGCTTTCACTGTATTTACGGGGTTGACCCTTGATGAATATTTCGCTCTTTTCAATTTTTTTAAGGATAGACTTTATCCGTACAGGGGTTTCCATATACCCCTTCTCTTTAATATGATGTATTTCATGCCCCTCATTATACAGAATAGGAATCTTCCTGTCGTCAGGTACATTAAAGAACTTATAAAGAGATTCTGTTTTCGAATATTTTAAAGGCCTTAATTCGACAGTAAAATTTTTCATCACCTCATAAATCTTATTATTGGATTTATCATCATGCGCTTTGTTATGTTTCTTTATCACCACCGCAGTAAAAATTTTTTTCAACTCAGCAAGGGACAGCGGCACCCCGCTGCCAAGACTGTCATAAAGCAGAAAATAGGGATTCCCGTAATACTCACGGCAGTGGTTTTCGAATGCCGGATTTAAAAGGGGTCTTGCTCCTAATCTTTCGTAAAATTTAAGTCTTGCCCTGTTCTGTTTAAGAAGAGAATTGTCGATCAATAAGGCCGGGTCATCAGACATACATTCCAGAAATAGTCCAGAGGCATTCAGAAATTTCGCCTCCTCCCTGACCCTGTTATAAAGTGCTTCCCCTATCCCACCGGTTCTTTTAGCGGGGTTATTAGCCAGGAGATCGAGAAAGCAGAAATTCAGATCAAGTGAATAGGACATCTGGGCAAAACCGAGAATTTCCCCATGGTTATTTTCTGCCACAAAAAAATAATGTCTCATTCTGTTTATAACAGGGCATGTGAATAATGATCTTATTCTATCAAGAGCCCCCTCTGTCATATCAGCAATTTCAGATTCAGTTATCCGTAGAATAAATTCTATAGCTCTTTTATTCACTGGAAGAAAATCATCATGTATGCCTCTTATCCTGAAAGACATAAATCCTCCATTTTAACATTTAGGAATAATTATACCTGTTACAAATCTGTTTTTTAATATTTGTTTTTCCGGAAAATTTAGATAAATTAAATATAATTATTATTTAACAGAAGGTAACTTAAATAACTATCAGTTTTTCCGCAACTCAATAATACTTAGAGGGGATATCAAATGGAAATATTAGGGAATAAAGCAATCTTAACGCTCGACAGACCGATATGCCAGACATCTGATGAATTATTTGACAGTGAAGTATTTAAAGAAATAATAAAAATATTCATCGATAACCTTGTTGTTAAGCAATCCATGCTCCTGGATATTTTCAGCACAGAGGATACGGGCTTCATCAATAAAATATCGAATCTTATTCCTCAAAAAATAAAGGATTCCGTTCTGAAGAAAGATTTGTCACAGAGAAAGGAGATCAATGATGAGGAGATTGAACTCCTTATTGAAACCTTCCGTTTTCTTTCAAAGCTTAAAAGTGAAAAAGTACCGGGTGTTGTGAAAGGTTCAGAAAAACTATTACGTGATAAAGCCCTGCTCCTTGAATTACTGGATAAATTTTATTATTTCTGGTTATCGCATGACAGGTTCCTGATCTACAGATCATCAAGAGCATTCAATAAAATAAGAACGAGAAGTATAATTGATGACACTATTGAAAGACTGAATAATGTTATTAAGAATACCTATAGAGATATCAAGGAGAATCTTACTGAAGAGGAACCCCAGACATACAGGCAGACAAGGGCCGGTGTTGATATTACTGCCATCACAAGAAATTATGACGGCCTTATGAATTTCGGGCCGTATAGAAAGTTTGACGGAGTCCCCTTAATTAGAAAAATTGTACTCTCCCCTCCCCTGATCCTGAACCCTTCCATGAACAAAAGAACAGGTTCTTTCGAAAGAATTGATGAAAATCCCTTTAATCTATTCAATATAAAAACTGATGATTGGCTCTGCTACCCTGCTAAAGTAGGCCCTCTCCTTATCTTTGTTTATTTTCATAAACTCTTTATTGATCATGGAATGTCTCTATGCAACCTTTTTGAACTTGCAGATGAAGAGGACCTAACAAAAAAGCCTGATGCAATTTATGCCTACGGAGTTGAAGGAACATCTCTTGACGGCTTAGGCGTTTTTCCTACTGTTTTTTATGAAGACACTGAACACGATCTTCTTGTTGGAGCAATTCCGGGCAGAGATGAATTCGGCTATTTCGGATACCTGAAAAAGATGATCCTCACACTCCATAATATTAAAATGATGAAGATCGGGAGGATGCCCTTTCACGGGGCATTTGTCAGGATAATACTTAAAGGGGGGAAAGAGGCTAATCTTCTCCTAATGGGAGATTCCGGAGCAGGAAAATCTGAAACTCTTGAAGCACTTAGGTTTATAGGTGATGAATATATTCAGGATATTGTAATTGTTGCTGACGACATGGGCTCTGTCTGTATTGGAGAAAAAAAATCTTTACTTGCATATGGTACAGAGATCGGGGCATTCCTGAGGCTTGATGATCTTATGCCCGGTTACGCATTTAAAAGGCTTGATACAGCTGTTATTATGAGCGCCGGACAGACTAATGCAAGAATTATACTCCCGGTTACCACTTATAAAACAATAATGAAAGGGCATAAAATCGACTTCGTACTATATGCAAATAATTATGAAGAGCCCGGTGAAGATAAACCGCTCCTTGAACAATTTAACACACCGGAAGAGGCCATAGCAGTTTTCAGAGAGGGGAAAGTTATGAGCAAAGGAACAACGTCCTCTACAGGTATTACCGGAACCTACTTCGCGAATATTTTCGGACCGCTGCAGTATATGGAACTCCATGAAGAGATTGCAGGTCAGTTTTTTAATGAGTTTTTTGCCAGGGGGATATATGTGGGGCAGATGCGTACAAGACTCGGTATACCGGGCTGGGAAAGAAAGGGACCTGAAGCATCAGCCAGGGAACTTCTCCGGAAAATACTTGATCAATAAAATCACTTGTTTTTTTAAATAATGAATCATTTATTCATCTCATTGCGAACGACCATCAGGGAGTGAAGGCCGCTACTAATTAAATCGTCAGATGCTATAATCTTAATTATTTTTCAGACAGGAGAAAATGACAATGGCCTCTAAATTCACAGATAAACTTAACCGGATTCTTCATCACAAAGAAGATGAATCATCTATGCAGCCGGAACCGGCTCAAAAGAAAAAGCCTGAAATTTCAGCTCAGGGGAAAACTGTTAAAGAGAAAGAACCTCAGCAGCAGAACAAACCCCGCTCAGAGAACGAAAACAGAGAAAAATCTAAAGATAAAAAAACAGACCGCATAAATGATCTTAAAAATTTCATGGGGC
>DAISJZ010000034.1:0-14352 GCA_036821145.1 Spirochaetota bacterium | reverse complement strand
AAATCTAAAGATAAAAAAACAGACCGCATAAATGATCTTAAAAATTTCATGGGGCATGTCATTGAGCCTGAAGAGAGAACACTAAAAAACTACATCGATTTTAATTTCTGGAAATCAAAAAGAGAACTATACAAAGGACTGCGCGAAAAAGAGAAGCAGGATCAGAATGTCTACCAGAACCTTTTTAACGGAGCCAGCCCCACACTTGAATATTATATTCTCACAGTCCTGTCCTGTCTTATTGCCACAACAGGCCTGCTGCAGGGCTCAACAGCCACAATAATCGGCGCCATGATTGTCGCCCCTCTTATGACGCCGATACTTGCATTCTCTCTTGGAGTAATATGGGGAGATATACCCCTGATACGGACTTCTTCCTTTTCACTTTTTAAAGGCATTGTAATATCCCTGGTTATATCATCAGCCCTTGCTTTTGCGATACCGATGGAAGGTTATTCATCTGAGGTAACAGCAAGGACAGCTCCGACAATATTTGATATTATAGTTGCTTTTGCTTCCGGACTTGTTGGCGCATACGGCAGCGCGAATAAAAGGATAAGCAACACCCTGGTGGGTATAGCAATTGCTGTAGCTCTCATGCCTCCGCTCTGCACAATAGGGATCGGTTTAGGCACTTTAAATAAAGCGGTAGCATCAGGAGCCGCCTTGCTATTTCTGATTAACCTTGTTTCTATATCTCTTGCCGGGGCAATTGTTTTCTGGGCTATGGAAATACATCCCATAGCAGCTGAAGGGGGTTCAGTAAGAAAACGGGCTCTGTACCAGATAATTCTTTCCATAATAATTCTTGCAGCAATATCAGTTCCTGTTTTTGTTTACATGAAACACGGTTTTCTTGTGAACAGGGCAACACGAACTGCAGGTGAAATAATACAGAACGAACTCCCTGATGTAACGTTAATTGAACTTAAACTGACCGAAGCTGAGGAAAAATTCAGGTTTACAGCCACCATAAGCGGTTCGGAAAAACCTGAACTTATCAAATCGGAATTAATCAATAAAAAGGCGATTGAGAGAGACTGGCGCATCGAAGGGATAAAACTGATGTTTATTAAAACTGCTGATATTGAAGCTTCGGAGGATCTTTTGATAAAACCTGATAAAAAATAAACAGCAAACCCGGTACAGAGAACCCCTGTACCGGGTTCAGGTTACTATCTTTTGTAAGGCGGGATATATTCTTTATTAAAATCACCGGTATAAAGAGCTCTTGGCCTGAATATCCTGTTATTCTGCTGGTATTCAAGAACCCTTGCTGCCCATCCGGAGACCCTGCTTACCGCAAATACCGGTGTAAACATCTCACTTCTTATTCCGAGAGCGCTGTATACTATACCTGAATAAAAGTCAACATTGGGAAATATCTTTCTTTCGCGGCCCATCTTTTCAAGAACCTCTTCTTCCAACTTCTTGGCTGTAAGAAATTCATTTTTGACCCCGGGATACTCACCGGCAAGATACTCCGCAAGAGGTTCCAGTATTCTTGCCCTTGGATCATAAGCCTTGTAGACCCTGTGCCCGAAGCCGGTGATTTTTTTCTTCGCAGCAAGGGCTTTAGCGACCCAGGGTTCAACATTTGCCGGGCTCCCTATTTCACGGAGCAGTTTGATCACTTCTTCATTAGCTCCTCCATGCAGAGGGCCATTAAGCGCTCCAATACCGGCGCCGACAGAAAAATAAAAATCAGACAGTGTTGATGCAACAACCATAGACGCAAAAGTGCTGGCATTCATGCCATGATCCGCGTGAAGAATAAGTGCCACATCCATTATACGTTCAGCAATTGGATCCGGTTTCTCACCTGTCATCATGTATAACAGGTTCCCCGCATGACTGAGTTTAGAATCAGGCTCCAGCGGGATTCTCCCCTGATGAAGTCTTGAAATCGCGGCAGTTATTGTTGCAACTCCGGAAATGAGATGGTAGCAGGTATCAATATTGCTCCCATCATCGATTCTTGTTTCAACCTTCTTTTTTGAACGTTTAAAACTTTTCAACCTTCTGCCAAGCCTGAATTCATAAGTAGCGTTTTTCCCGCCAAGGGGCTGTGTCTCCATAGCAATTGAGTCATCATCTGAAGCAATTGCCTCACCTTTAAAAGGAGCATCCTCTTCGGCATCAAGAAAAGTAAACTCCTGCCTCATCATGTTTGTACCAAGCCTGAGAGCTGCCATTGCACTCATCTTTTCCACAGGGAATCCGACAAGAAGTCTTAGACTCTTATTCAGATGTCTGTATTTTACAAGTTTACTGTTATATTCTTCGAACTGTTTCTTTGACGGCAGCTCACCGTGAAGAAGAAGATATGTAACTTCTTCAAAATTTGAATGCGCACACAAATCAAAAATATCATATCCACGGTATATAAGCCATCCCTTTGAACCGTTAACATAACCTACTTTACTTTCACATGCAATTGCACCTTCAAGACCGGGCCCCACTGTGCATTTAATCGGCCATTCCGCAGGTCCCACTACTTTAGGCTCCGGTTCGTTTGAAGTTTCAATCCTTGCCTTTTCCGCTGCTTTAATAATAATATCTGTGATTATATCACTCATCTGAAAACCTCCTATTAGTAAAATTCAGATGCCTCTTCATCAGATTTTATTTTAACCTGATTTGAGTTCCAATGATTTCCTATATATTTAGTTACAACAGGCCAGACCGTTCCCGGAGATGTTGTTTTAATTATAATAATATCAAACAAACCGGAAACCGATTAATAAAAAGAAATGCGATTAAGAAAACAATCCAATGAAGTGAACATTTTAATATATAAATTTTATATAATTTTTCAAAAGAAGGTCAAGTATTTTATTTAATAATTAAACATTTTTTTGAAACCTGCTGCCGGTATTACATCTTATATCGTATATTCTTAAAAGGATAAAAACGATGAAAATAAAAATTATCTCTTTTATAATAGCTGCTGCAGCCTTATTATCAGCTTTTTTTTATACGCGGAGTGACATAGCATCTTCAGATGAAATAAAGCAATGGATAGATAAAGGCGCACTCATTGTTGATGTACGAACCCCGGAGGAGTTCGCAGCAGCCCGGTTCGAAGGAGCGGTAAACATACCCCTCTCTGAACTTGAAAAAAATTTACAGATCTTCGGAGATAAAGATATGAAAATAATTGTTTACTGCCGCACAGGTAACAGAAGCGGTCAGGCAAAAAAAATCCTTATAAAAAACGGATTTGAAAATGTAATTAATGGGGGCGGCCTGTCAGACATGAATAAATAATATTCCGGGTTTTCAATTATAAATCGCTAAATAATACCCTGTTACATGTTATACGAATTTCGTAATAATGATATAATACAGTGACATCATAAATCTGATATTATATATTATTATGATATGAGATATAAACAATTCTTTTTTATACAGTTCATAGCTTCTGCTTTAATAATATATTTCCTCTGTTTTAAAACAGCAGCAGAGGAACCGGCCAATGAAGATTCAATATCCGGAGGTCCTGTTTTTTTCCCTGATGCAAGAATTTCAATCGTACCATCTTTTTCAATACATGAGGAAAATTACATTTCACTATCGCGATACATATCTATAGACGCTTTCCGTTACGCCCCCTTTACCTGTTCATTCAACACTTATGAAATTTTTGATTACGGAACAGGAGATGATAAACAGAGATTAAAAAGTATATACTATAACATGGAATACCTGAACATCAGGGGTGAGCTCCCTTACGGGGAAGCTTCCCTTTTTATTGATCACAGGTGTATGAATTACGTTGATATGTATGAGCCCCCTCCAAGGCTTCGCTGGTACGGTTATGGCGCCAGGTGGCAGAGCAGAGGGATGATAATAGGTGAAAAAGATGCAAGGCGCGGTTTAAATATTATCAATTCCGGTAATTATTTAAACTTTTCAGCATCGGTGAGAAAACCGTTCTATACGGAATACTATCCTTATAATTATATAACAGATTTGATGTTAAGGTTTGACTGGTATCTAACTCCTGAAATAATACCCTATTTATCAATTGAAGGTGAAATATTCATATCAGAGAGAGTTGAATGGAACCGTGCAGCTGAAATTGGAGTTCGATTCGGATATGGTACCGCTGACATTATTCCCTATACAGAATATTCATATGTCACAGACAGAGACATTTCCTGCTCCGGAAAAAAAGGGATAATCAGCGCAGGAATAAAAATTGAGACATCATTGTCAGAGGGGGGAACTGACTCTGCGGGTATATTATCACCCCGTAGTTCATTATCACTCCAGCCTGAACTGCACCTGCAGGGCTCCTACAGCAAATATATTGACGATGAAGAAAAAAATTACAGGAGTGATATACTCGCAGCACTTAATCTTATTCATCTAAAAAAAATATCCTTATTCTTAAACAGTTCACTGGTCCATTCATCCCCGCGGGAAAACTCCGGCCTATACCCGAGATATATAGACTATAGTCATGAAGCTGGGTTCTCCATACAAATCAGAAAAAAATATCTGCTTGAACCGCTCTATAGATACTCCGGATTCGGCGAAGGGAATACCGTAAGTGCCGGAGGATATAATTATCATACAGCCGGTGTAAGGTTCTGCACCCCGGGGCTGAAACCGGGATATATTAACAGCAGAGTGCGCCACAACTTCAACAGTCCATTCACATTACTATTTAATACAGAAGCGGAACTATTTGCAGGATGGATTCCGGATAATACAGGTTCCGGTAAATCAGGAATCATTGAAGGGACTTTCAGAGAGGATCTATTTAACTGTAAGTCCGTTGTATCCTATATTTCTATTAATGCAAAGGTTGAAAAAGGTTTGATTCCCGGAAACAGAAAAACATATAAAGAAATTAAGCCTGAATTGGGATTCCGCCTCAACAGCAATCTTGTCTTTATATTATTTTATCAATACATATATAGAGATCCTGAAAACGGGGATTATGATCTGAACAGGGAATACCATCTTGCAGGTGTGAAGATCGATATATAAATTCAGCTGTTTTTTTTATGATATACTTTTAATAATTCCGGCATGAATACATTAATGTCCTCAACAATAATATAATCTGCAACAGAAAAAATCGCTGCATGGGGATCCACGTTAACTGCCACAATACACTGCGAATTTTTCATTCCCGCAATATGCTGCT
Organism: Spirochaetota bacterium; assembly: GCA_036821145.1. Lineage (GTDB taxonomy): Bacteria > Spirochaetota > UBA4802 > UBA4802 > UBA5550 > UBA5550. The sequence goes on along the minus strand of DAISJZ010000034.1, from coordinate 9,188 downwards.
GTGACCCGGATATTCCGAGAGCCAAATAAAGCTTTGGAGATACTGTCTTTCCTGTAACGCCCACCTGGTGCCTGTAGGGAAGCCACCTGTTATCACAGACCGGGCGGGAGGCACCTATCGCAGCATTATCAAACATCCGGGCAATATCTCTGACCATCTGTAAATTTTCAGGTTTACCTATACCTCTACCGGCAGCTACAATCACATCAGCTTCTTCAAGAGAGGATTCAATATCAGAAGATTCACTTAATGAAACAGGTTTATAGCCGGACACCTCTTCATCAACTTCTATCTTTTCAACAGAGGCTTCACGTTCCACAACTGTATCATCCTGTCTTAACTGAAAGGCGCCTGGATTAACTGTAACAGCAAGCTGCTGACCTGAAACGACGATTTCCTCTTTCAGTTTTCCATTAAAAATACTTCGCTGGAACATACGTCCGGTGGCTGTTACTGAAAATGATTCAATGCCGGTGATACAGCGCATTCCGCAATCAGCAGAAAATGCTGCAGCTGCTGAACAGTTTCTTATGGTATGAGTTAAGCAGAAAATTTCAGGTTTATATTTCTCCTGCAATTTATTAAGAGTTTTCACAAGAAGATCAGGATTCGGATAATAAAAGGAGTTATGTTCAGCCGCTGCAATATCAAAACCATATTCAGCTGCGAGCACACTGCACTCTTCAATAATATTTCTCCCTGTAATCAGCAGAAGCACACTGGATGGTTCATTACGATAAAGCTGACCTGTGAAAGCTATAAGCTCCAGGCTCTGCTGAAGAATTTTATCCTCAATAGTATCAATTACTGCAATCGCCTTATATCTGTCTGAATTCTTCATATGATAAGCCCTTTCTCATGAAGAATCTCCATCAGTTTAACAGCCTTCTCTTCAGCAGAACCGGTAACCGTCAACCCTTTAACACCGGACTCGGGATAATTCAAAGTATAAAGTGTATCAGTTAAATCATCCTCTATACAATCGCCGTTAATAACAACCGGTTTTATCCCCCTTGCCCTCATTTTGCCAGACAGGGAGGGATACCGCGGCTGCTTTATTCCAGTCTGCACAGTAACAAGACAGGGGATAGAAAGCTCAATTGTTTCGATTATACCACCTTCCAGTTCACTCTCCACCGCTATACTCTTTTTATTAAAATCAACAGATGTTTTTAATGCAGAAACAGCACAGGGTATGGATAGTAATGAAGCAATCATAGGCCCGGTTGTGCACTGCATCGCGTCCTCTGACATAACACCGGCAAAGATGATATCGTAATTTTTACCTGATGCATAATTAGAAATCAGGTGCGCTGTCTGAGAAGAAGTCAGAGGGCATCTGTCACACTTTATATGAACCGCATTATCAGCGCCCTTTTCCAGGCCTTTTGTCAGCACTGCGGCAGCCCTTTCAGGCCCCACTGTAATTACATCAACCATTGTACCGGAAATCATTTCCCTGATAAGAAGCGCTTCTTCAAGAGCATATTCATCATACCTGTTAAACCTGAAAGCAATATTGTCCTCTTCAATCCATAATGAATCTTTTCTGATTTCAGGATTAGACTCGGCATCTGGGACCTGTTTTATGCAAACGAGTATTTTCATAATATGAAAATATAATCAACCGCACTGAAGTCAACAAAAAAAAGAACGAACGCTCGTTTTTTTGTTGACTTTTATATCTGCCGTGCTATTTTTGAAAAACAGGGTTAAAACAGTGAGTACCATATATTTCATAAGACATGGACAGGCCTCTTTCGGAAAAAATAATTATGACAGGCTATCCCTTACCGGTCTTAAACAATCCCGGATATTAGGGAATTACCTGAACACGATTGATCTCCGTTTTGACGCTATATACTGCGGAACAATGGAGAGGCAGGTTAAAACAGCAGCCGAATACCATGCCTGCTGTGCGGAAACAGAATACCCTGCTCCTGAAATTACTCATGATGAACGGTTTAATGAATTCGACGGAGAAGGAGTACTGAAAATCCTGCTCCCGGTACTCCTTTCCGAACAGCCCCGTTACAGGTTTGATTCTGATAACCTTCTTAAAGACCGGGGCTCATTCAGGAGAATATTTGAAGCAGTAATGACAATGTGGTCATCCGGGAAATACGATATGAAAGGAATTATTACCTGGGATGAATTTACCATGGGTGTAAACAGTGCAGTCACCGGGATTATGAATATACATACCGGCGGCAAAAACATTGCTGTCTTCACTTCAGGCGGTCCTATATCTGTTGCTGTACAGCGCGTTCTTAATCTTACACCGCAGAAAACCATGGATATAAGGGATATGATAGTTAATACGTCAATAACAAGATTCAGGTACAGCGGGGAGAGGCTCATGATGTCATCGTTCAATGAATACCCTCACCTTGAGAAATCTGATGATAAAAATATTATTACTTACAGGTAAACCGGAATCAATAATGCAAGTACAATCAGCAGGAGGAAACAATGGATTTTACAGTATCTGAGAAAATGAAGGTCGTTCTTGAGATGATTAATGAATTTGTTGATAAAGAGCTTATACCGCTTGAACATGATTATCTCACAACGGACTTCAGGGATCTGCTTCCCGTGCTCAATGAAAAGCGGGCAATGGTAAAAAAAATGGAACTTTGGGGTCCGAACCATCCTGTTGAACTTGGAGGCATGGGTTTGTCGATGGTTGACCACGGGCTTGTATCCGAGGCACTTGGCCGTACTCCCACAGGGCATTACGTATTCGGATGCCAGGCTCCCGATGCCGGTAATATAGAAATACTGCATCTCCATGGAACAGAAGAGCAGAAAGCTGAGTATCTTGAACCTCTTTGCCGTGGCGACATACGAAGCTGTTTCGGCATGACTGAAGTTGATATGCCCGGTTCCAACCCTGTTATGATGGAAACAACAGCTGTGAAAGATGGAAGCGATTATATTTTAAACGGACATAAATGGTACACATCAGGTGCAGACGGCTCGAAATTCTGCATAGTTATGGCTGTCACTGACCCTTCAGCACCTCCTCACCTCCAGGCAAGTATGATCATTGTGCCCGCAGATAATCCCGGATTCAACCTCGTACGGAATATTCCGGTTATGGGACACAGCGGCAGTGATTACGCCAGTCACGGGGAGATACTGCTTCAATCATGCAGGGTGCCGCAGAAAAACCTTCTTGGTAAAGAGGGTATGGGATTTGTACTTGCCCAGGACAGACTCGGGCCGGGAAGGATTCACCACTGCATGAGATGGCTCGGAATATGCAGCAGATCATTCGACCTCCTCTGCGAGAGAGCCAACAGCAGAAAGATATCACCTGACGGGAAAACCCTTTCGTCAAAACAGATTGTACAGGAATGGATTGCAGATTCAGCAGCTGAGATTCAGCAGGCACGTCTTATGACACTTTATGCCGCATGGAGAATAGACACAGTGGGCCCCAAGGAGGCACGTGATGATGTAGCCATGATCAAGTTCGCAGTTGCTAACACTATGCAGAGGGTTATTGACAGGGCTCTCCAGGTTCATGGCGGACTGGGGATGACCGATGATACAATCCTTGCATATTTCTTCAGACATGAGCGGGCAGCACGGATTTATGATGGAGCCGATGAAGTTCATAAGTCCTCACTGGCAAGGAGAATGCTGGCGAAATATAACTAACAGTTTGTCATACCCGCGAAGGCGTGTATCCATAACAAAGAATAGATTCCCGTATGCACGGGAATGACAGATAAGTAAAGGAATATAAATGAATCTAACTTTCGAAAAATTCAAAAGCGAATTCGACATCACGGTGGAGGATATCTGCCGTGAATATTATTTAAAGAACCGTGAAACTATTAACATAAAAAAAGAAGCTGTGGCAATAAAAAACCTTACGACAATCCTTAACACTACCCTGAGGCTGAGCAATGACAAAGGTTTCCAGGCAATGACGCTCAGAGACCTCAGCAGAGGTTCGGGCCTTAGCATGGGGGCTCTCTATACTTATTTCACAAGTAAAGATGAGCTTTTCAGGATTATTCACAACCATGGAATGGATATGATTACCATGGCACTTGTAAACAGGATACAGGAGGAAACTGACCCGGTTGTAAAACTGAGAAAGGCTATCTCGATTCACCTCTACCTGAGCGAACTGATGCATCAGTGGTTTTACTTTCTTTACATGGAAACAAGAAACCTTCCAAAAGATGAACGTAAACTTACAATAGAGAGTGAACTTTTTACAGAACAGATATTTATTAATATTCTGAAACAGGGAGTTAAAGAAGGAATTTATTCTATAAAAAATGTAACTCTTACTTCAGCAGCAATCAAGGCACTTCTTCAGGACTGGTATCTCAAAAGATGGAAATATTCAAAAAGAAAAACATCAATTGATCAGTATTCATCATTTGTCATAAATTTTATCGAAGCATCAATAAAACCGTAAAGGAGGATAACAAAATGACAGCATCTCAGGTAATGGACCAGCCTGTCAATACACGTGAAGGTGAAGAACTTGATAAAGAGAAAGTACTTGGCTTTCTGAAGAACAATGTTCCCGGCACAGGAAATTCAATAGAGATTAAGCAGTTCCCCAGCGGTTTTTCCAACCTCACATACCTTGTTAAAACAGATAATAAGGAGATGATCCTCCGCAGACCGCCTTTCGGCAAGAAGGCAAAAACAGCTCACGACATGTCGAGAGAATATAAAATACTGAAAGCTCTGAATCCTGTATTCCCTTACGCCCCGCTCCCCATTATTTATTCAGAGGATGAAGCTGTTATGGGTGCCCCGTTCTACCTGATGGAAAGGCTTAATGGAATTATACTGAGGAAAAACCTCCCGAAAGAGATGGCACTGACAAAACAAGATGCGCGTCAGTTAAGTGAAAACCTGATATCAGTGCTATGCAGGCTTCATAAAGTAGATTATAACAAAGCCGGTCTCGGGGACTTCGGGAAGCCCGATGGTTATGTAAAGCGTCAGATTGATGGATGGAGCGGCCGTTACCGCGATGCAAGGACTGATGATGCTCCCGATTTTGAAAAAGTAATGCAGTGGCTTCACGACCGGATGCCGGGCGAGTCAGGCATAGTTTCTATAATTCATAACGATTATAAATATGATAATGCTGTACTCAATCCGTCAAAACCGACTGAAATTATCGGGATACTGGACTGGGAGATGGCTACACTTGGCGACCCTTTAATGGACCTGGGTTCTTCACTTGCCTACTGGATCGAGAAAGATGATCCGCCGATTATGCAGGCTGTCCGCCAGATGCCCACTAACATTGACGGTATGCTGACAAGAGAGGAGCAGGTAAAACTTTATGCTGAGATCATGGGGATTAAAATCGATAATTTTGATTTCTACTACTGCTTCGGACTGTTCCGCCTTGCGGTAATTGCCCAGCAGATATACTACAGGTTTTTCCATGGCCAGACTAAAGATGAAAGGTTCAGGCCGCTTGTGCAGTATGTTAAGATTCTTGAAAATACAGCTCTCACAGTAATCGGCAAGTCTGACTTATAAAAAACTTCAATGAAAACTAAAGTACAAGGAGCGGAGTATGAAAATAGATGATATTAAAAAAGTTGTTCTGCTTGGTGCAGGCACAATGGGTCAGCAGATCAGCATACCATGTGCACTGGCCGGTTATGATGTTGTGATCTATGATATAAATGAGGAAGCGCTGAAAAAAGCACTTTCAAAAATCCCGGAGATCATGTCCGGAATGGTACTCTGGAAAAAATGCACACAGGAGCAGGCAGATGCTGCACTTAAAAAAATCAGTACAACAACAGACCCGGAAGCAGCGGCAAAAGATGCTGACATCATAAATGAATCTGTGCCTGAAAAACCGGAACTCAAGGTAAAAATATTTTCACAATTTAATAAACTCTGCCCTGAAAGAACCATATTCACCACCAATACATCAACTCTCCTGCCGTCAATGATTGCGGACGCAACAGGGAGACCGGATAAATTTATCGCTCTGCATTATCATGATGTAAGCCTCACAAATGTTGTGGATGTAATGCCTCACCCCGGTACATCAGAAGAGACGATTCAGCTTGTAAAAGATTTCGCAATTAAAACCGGTCAGCTCCCCATAATGATGGAGAAGGAACATTCAGGGTATGTTTTCAACTACATGATTGGCGCCGTGTTTACTGCTGCGATGACACTCAGAACAAAGAATGTTGCATCAATCGAAGATATTGACCGCGCCTGGATGGGTGTAACTCACATGATGTTCGGGCCCTTCGGGCTTATGGACAGCATCGGGCTTGATACCATGCTTAGTTTCACAGAATACTGGGCGGAAAAGAACAATGATAAAATATGGAAAAAGCATGCGCAGTTTCTGCATGAATATGTGGATAAAGGCCATCTCGGTAAAAAAACAAAGAAAGGTTTCTATGACTATCCGAAGCCAGTATTCATGCAGCCTGAATTTTTAAAAGGAATAAAATAAAAGGGGGATATTATGAAAATTGATTTTAATCTTGCCGGAAAAGTTGCAATAGTAACAGGTGCAAGCCGGGGTATCGGTGAATCGATAGCAAAGGTTCTCGCATCACATGGTGCTGAAGTTATAATAACCAACAAAACACTTGAAGGTCTCCCTGAAGTTGAAAACGCGATCAATGCTGAAGGGGGGAAAGCCCACTCAATGGCCTGTCACAATGGTAGTAAAACTGAAATTGAAAATCTTTTCAAAGAGGTTGAAGCAAAATTCGGCAGACTCGATATACTGGTAAACAACGCAGCAATGAATTTCTATTTTGGCGACATGCTTAACGCCACAGAAGATGTCTGGGACAAGACAATGGATGTGAACCTCAAAGGTAATTTTTTCATGTGTCAATACGGAGCCAGACTGATGATGAAAAACGGAAGCGGATCAATAATAAACGTGGCCTCAATTAATGGCATCAAGCCGGCTCCGATGCAGGGAGTTTATTCCATAACCAAAGCCGGTGTAATTGCAATGACGAAATCATTTGCCAAGGAACTGGGACAGACCGGGGTACGCGTAAACGCGCTTTTACCGGGCCTTACAGATACCAAGTTTTCATCTGTAATGGTTAACAATGAACAGCTCATGGAAAAGGTTCTCCTCCCCATGATACCGATGCACAGAGCTGCACAGCCTGATGAAATGGCAGGAGCAGTATTATATCTCGCATCTGATGCTTCATCATTCACTACAGGCTCAACACTTATTGTTGATGGCGGAGCCCTGGCATAATAAACGGGGAATCTCAAAGATTAATATTATGTCATTCCCGTGAAGACGGGAATCCATTGTTAATAGCATTCAATATTTTAAAATAATGGATCTCCGCCTGCGCGGAGATGACATTGAGGACTGATTAAATCGTTAACTGCCATAATAACTTTGTTTAGGAATAAACATTGAAATCAATCACAATGCGCTATAACTGATAACAACGGGTGATATCATGGAAAAACTGACCGACCGCATAAAGATACTTTCCAACGGAAAATACGTTCTCCCCTACTGCAACTGCCTTCTTATTGAAGATGAGATAAACTGCCTCTGTGATTCAAGCCCCACAGATGAAGAGATGGAGCATCTTAAAGGGATTAATATCAACCTTATTGTAAACAGTCACGGGCACACTGATCATAATTCACGGAATCATGAGTTTCCCAATGCCGGGGTTTTACTTCATCCCGTTGAACATGAACGCGTTGCTTCAGGCGAAGCATACCTGGAAGCATATGGATTCAATCATTTCCAGGCTGAGGATGTACGGCCGCTCTACCTGGATGCTGTTAAATATCACGCACGTCCTGCTGACGGGGTGTTAAAAGACGGACAGGTTATATCAACAGGGGAAGTCGAATTCCAGGTTGTACATCTTCCGGGGCACAGCGGCGGTCACTGCGGATTCTTTTTCCCCCGCGAAGGATTTATTTTCACTGCTGATATCAACCCTGCAATTAAACCGTTTTATGCGATGATGGATAGTGATGTTGATGACTTTATAAAATCTATTGATAAGATAAAGCAGCTTAAGCCGGAGATGCTTATTGCGGGACACGGCAAAGCAATAAACAGAGGTGATCTAAGCACTAAGCTGACGGAATTCTCTGATGAATTTTATCGCAGGGATGAAGAGATAATAAAGAGAGTACGGGAGGGGAAATGCACCGTGAAGGAGATAGCTGAAGATGCTATTACATTTGATGGAAAATTTCCCCGGCCGAAGAGTATCTATTACTTACATGAATGTATAATGATATTGAAACACCTGCAGCACCTTGAAAAGACTGGTGAAATAATCTGCAGGGATGATACATATTCAGTTAAATAAACTTTTACTTTTTATCTTTTTCGTCTTCGTCTTCACCGCTGAGAGCTTTTTTGAATCCCCTGATCCCGCTCCCGAGATCCTTGGCGATTGTCGGGATCTTACCCGCACCAAAAAGCACCAGAACAATAAGAAAAACTATAACCAGCTCACCAATACCAGGCATGCTCATACAAAACCCCCGTAAAATCAGTTTAAAAACATTAATTCAATATATATGATGATATGATTAAAAAAAGAATGTTACGTAATTTGTCCAGCATTATTTAAAGACATGGCTCTAATTATGTTTACTCCCCTTCTTCCAGCGGGTAATCTGCTGACCCGTCATAATCTTCAATATTCTCCTCAGAGGGCAAATTTTCCGGCAGTAATTGATCATCCTGTAAATCAGAGGGCAGAATACGGGGTACTGATTCGACAGGTATATTCAGAGACATCGCAGCGTTTATCCATACCCCCCCGGTTAAAACGTAAATATATGCCAGGTCAACTCCATTCCCATTAACCAGAACCTCATAGTACCGGTCCCCTGGAGTGCTCCCGGCTGCTTTTTCCGCCCTGACAGTGTGGACATTTTCACTTCTGAAAAAATTGTCTCCGCATGGTGCACAAAAATGTCTTATTTTACCTGAACTGCGTATAAGAGCAGCACCGCGTTCAGCCTGATCTTTTGTTATCCATGCAGCCTGGTCTGCGTATAAACAGGAAAAAGATAACATTATAAGAGCTGATAAAAAAACCTTTTTCATAGAATTTCCCCCATTTTGAAGATAGATTAATTATATTAGAAATTAAAGTAACCGGCATTTTCAAGTAAATAAAATCTTGTTGAAAAAAACC
>DAISJZ010000033.1:6384-28338 GCA_036821145.1 Spirochaetota bacterium | reverse complement strand
AGTGCTGGAATTTTAATACCCTGTTGGTATTAATAGCGGACATATTGTGGTTAATTATCATCTTGATTCCTCCCTGAATCATTGTTAAGTAGCCCGGCATCCTTGCCATGGCTGTCAGATATGTTACCCTGACGTTATTTTATTCGGGATTAATGACCGCTAAATTGACCCTTAATACAGGCATTTATAGCCATTTATAAGCATTTAAACCTGTTTATTATAAAATATAACTATCAAATAACCTCAATTATATATTTTTTGCATATTTTGCCTTATTCATATATTCGGGATTATGAATTTTTTTGCTTAGCATAATTTTTTTAACTTTTCCGAAATTTTTCATGTAACAAATTTTTCTTGCTTTTTGATAGTCTTTAACAAAAATCATAATCAATCCCTCACAAAAAATACTATACTGAATCAATTCCAGTATTCTCATTCAGGGATGATTTTAATTAACAGGAGAGTTAAAAATGAAGAAAGGTATAATCCTTCTGCTTATGGTAAGCATTGCTTCATTCTGTGTTTTCACAGGCTGTTCAAAAGAACAGGCTGCAGGTAAAAAAATCGTAGTAGCAACAGACGCGACATGGCCTCCAATGGAATATGTTGACGAGAATAAAAACATTGTCGGATTCGACATTGACCTCCTCAATGCCGCTGCAAAAGAGGGCGGCTTCACAGTAGAATTCCAGAATACCGCATGGGACGGAATTTTTGCAGGACTTGCCGCAAGTAAATATGATGCTGTATGTTCATCAGTTACAATAACAGATGAAAGAAAGAAAACAATGGATTTCACAAATCCGTATGTAAGCATCGGACAGACTATCGTTGTTAAAAAAGAACTTAACGGGATGGATAAGCTTGAGCAGTTTGAAGGTAAAAAAGTTGGAGCACAAATTGGAACAACAGGCGCTATAGAGATAGCAAAGTTCAAAAACATCACTCTTAAAACCTATGATGAAATTGGCCTTGCAATAGAAGATCTCGCAAAAGGAAGAATTGATGCTGTAGTATGCGATAATCCTATTGCTGCAAACTACGCTCTTCTCAATCCTAAATACAAGCCGGTTCTTAAAATTGTGGGCACACCTTTCACAACAGAAGAATATGGTATTGCGGTAAGAAAAGGAAACAAAGAAGTTGTTGACATGATAAACGCCGGTCTTGCTAAAATCAAAGCAAAAGGCATAGACAAAGAGCTTGAGAAAAAGTGGCTAAGATAAATAATAAAACAAAAATTGAGGTAACTGATGGAGTTCTTATCCCTGCAAGGGATGACTCCTCCATCTTTTCAGCCTGGAGAATCGCATTCTACGGAGCAATATCAGTATTGATATTGCTTCCGGTTCTTTCCCCGGAACCATACTGTCATATATTCAAATTTGTAGTCGGATTCAATGAAGACTGGCATTTTGACTTCGGAAGCAGCGGTTTAGTAAAAACATTTGAAGTTACAGTCCTGTCAATCATCTGCGCCCTGATAATCGGGCTGCTTGTGGGGCTCGGACGGATATCAAGATATCCTCTTATAAACAGAATATGCACAGTGTATGTTGAAGTAATCCGCGGGATACCTCTTCTGGTACAGCTTTTCTATATTTATTATGCACTGGCAAAGTTTGTAAAAATTATGGATATAAGCGCCGCTGTTATTGCAATGGCAATATGCTATGGTGCGTATATAAGTGAAATATTCCGTGCAGGAATACAGTCAATTCCTAAAGGACAGATGGAAGCGGCTCTTGCCCTCGGCATGACACGCTCTCAGGCTATCTATAGAATTATACTGCCGCAGACAATTAAAGTTGTATTGCCTCCGATCGGAAATGAATTCATTGCTTTACTCAAGGATTCATCACTTGTGTCAATTCTTGCAGTTTCAGATCTGCTCCGCAGAGGGAGAGAGTATGCTTCAACCGCTTTCTATTACTTTGAGACTTACACAATGGTTGCCATAATATATCTAATATTGACGCTCTTTTTCTCACGATTAGTAGCGATAATGGAAGAGAGGATGAAAACAGATGTCAACCAGGGTTAAAGTTTTAAACGTATCAAAAAATTTCGGCCATGTTGTTGCGCTGAATAATGTAAGCTGTGAAGTCAAACAGGGTGATGTTTTCTTTATCATCGGTTCATCCGGAAGCGGGAAGAGTACCCTGCTCAGATGTATCAACCGCCTTGAGAATGTAACAAGCGGAGACATCTGGATTGAAAATGACCTTGTAACCGGGCCTAAAGCAAACATCAGAAAAATAAGAGAGGAGACCGGAATGGTATTCCAGTCATTTAACCTCTTTCCTCATCTGAATGTTATTAATAATATAACTCTTGCTCCAAGAATTGTAAAAAATGTGCCCGCAGAAGAAGCTGAAGAAAAAGCAAGAACACTGCTTAAGCGTGTCGGACTGCTTGAAAAAGAGAGAGCCTATCCGGAGCAGCTTTCCGGCGGCCAGCAGCAGCGCGTTGCCATTGCCAGGGCACTGGCGATGAATCCAATGGTTATGCTCTTTGATGAACCGACCTCCGCGCTTGACCCGGAAATGACCAAAGAAGTTCTTGATGTTATGAAGGATCTTGCTGATGAGGGTATGACAATGATGGTTGTATCCCATGAAATGGGTTTTGCAAAAGCAGCAGCCAACAAAGTTGTATACATGGATAACGCAGAAATAATTGAAATAGGGACCCCTGAGGAGATATTTAATAATCCTCAAAAGGAAAGAACCCAGCGTTTTCTACGCAACGTACTTAAAGCATAAAAAAAAACCGGCAAATGCCGGTTTTTTTTATCACTCTGCCAATGCCCGCTTGCTGATTTTTGATCCGGGAAGTATTATATATATAACCGGTGATTATCCATGAACGACCCATTCCAAACCTCTGAAGAACTCTACAACATCGGAATTTTTGAAGCTGTAGGGATTGAACTTGAATATATGATCGCTGATTCCGGGACTCTTGATGTGCAACCAATCTGTGATAAAATATTATTTGAAATTTCCGGCTCTTATGAAAATGAAGTTTATCCGGATGGCGAATCCGGATTTTCCGCATGGTCAAATGAACTGGCTCTTCATGTTCTTGAATTCAAATCACTAAAACCGATCCCTGATCTTACCGGCGCAGGAAAACTTTTCCAGAAAGAGGTTGCCTCTGCCAACAGGATCCTTGAAAAATATAATGCCGGACTCCTTCCCACGGCAATGCATCCATGGATGAAACCTGAGCATGAATTCAGAATCTGGCCCCACGGTAACCGTGAAATATATAATACTTTCGACAGAATTTTCGGATGCAGAGGACACGGCTGGTCGAACCTGCAGAGTATACATATTAACCTTCCATTCAGAAATAATGATGAATTTATAAAACTCCACACTGCAATACGGGTTCTTCTCCCTGTAATGAATGCACTATCAGCATCTTCACCTTTTATAGAAGGGGGATTTTCCGGATTCCACGATACAAGGATGGAGGTTTACAGAACTAATTCAAGTTTAATCCCTTCGGTTACCGGTTCAATTATACCTGAACCGGTAACCGGAATAGATAATTACAAAGAAACAATCTTAAACCGGATATATTCAGACCTTGAATCACTTGATCCTGATAAAATAATAAGTCACGAGTGGGTCAATGCCAGGGGGTGCATAGCCAGGTTTGAAAGGGGCGCCATAGAAATCCGCACAAACGATATACAGGAATGCCCTGCTGCAGACATTGCATGCGCGAGACTTGTAATCGAAATTTTAAAAAAACTTGTTAATGAAGAACTATCATCATTCGAAGAACAGATCAATGCCGACACTGAATCATTATATAAAGTATTACTATCCGTTATAAAAAACGGAACCTCTGCTTTTATAGAAGACGCCGGATACCTGAGAATATTCGGTTTAAAAAACCGATGTTACGCAGTTGAATTCTGGGAAAAAATGGCTGAATTAAATTTTTCTGATTCAGGAACGGATTCAGTTTTTCTCTCCAATATTTTTAAACACGGCAATCTTTCAGAAAGAATTCTCAGGAGTGCCGGGAAAACACCTTCAAAACAACAACTATTCTCAGTTTACAGTGATCTCTCTTTGTGTCTTTCTGAAGGGAATCAATACATTCCTTAATAGTTATTTCTCTGCTAAACTGAAAAGATCTGTTGTGTTCATCAATATAAAAATTATGATGGAAAAAATTAACACCTCTTAGCATAATTATACTTATATTTATAAAAAAAAGAGATAAAGAGGAGAACCCAATGAAAATTGAATTTGTAGGCGGCGCGAGGACCGTTACAGGCTCATCATATATAATAAAAGATCAGGATTTTACGATCATGGTTGATTGCGGTATGTTCCAGGGGAAACAGGAACTGACACAAAGAAATCAGCTCGATCTGATTTATGCCCCTTCAAAAATTGACTGTATGCTGCTTACTCATGCTCATATTGATCACAGTGGACTTATCCCGAAACTGGTTAAGGGCGGCTTTTATGGAAATATTTATACAACAAAGGCAACTGTGGATTTATGTTCAGTTATGCTCCCTGACAGTGCTCACATACAGGAAAATGATATAAAATGGATAAACAAGAGGAATAAAAAACTCGGCAGGCCGCAGGTAGAACCCCTGTATACCTTAGAAGATGCTGATAACAGTATCGATAACTTTGTCCCTGTCAACTACGGGGAAATGATTCAGATACACCCGCGTGTTGAGGTACGTTTCAGAGATGCAGGCCACATACTTGGTTCATCATTTATCGAAATGTGGATTGCAGACAAAGGTAAAAAAACCAAAATAGTTTTTTCCGGTGATATAGGCACAAAAGATCAGGCAATAATAAAAGACCCTGAAACTCTTGAAGAAGCTGATATTGTTCTTATTGAATCCACATACGGCAACCGTCTTCATAAAAGCAAAGAAGATACATACAAGGAGTTTAAAGAGATACTTCTTGATTCAATTAAAAAAAGGGGAAATATTGTCATTCCCGCTTTTGCAATTGAAAGGACACAGGAGATTATTTATGACCTTAACAGACTCTTCAAAAGCGGTGAAATCCCGAGAATACCTGTATATATCGACTCCCCTCTTGCAATTTCTGCTACCGAAATATTCAGGAGTAACCCTCAATGTTTTGATGAAGATATGATTAAAATTCTTAATTCCGGAGACAATCCTCTCGATTTCCCTAACCTGAAATTTACAAAAACTTCCGACGAATCAAAACTTCTTTCCAAAGAGAAAGGTGGAGCAATAATTATATCCGCAAGCGGTATGTGCAACGCCGGGCGGATTCAGTACCATCTTCAGAATAACCTCTACCGTCCTGAATCCAGCATCATTTTTGTCGGTTATCAGGCAGAGGGAACATTAGGGCGCCGTATAGTTGAAGGGGCAAAACAGGTTAAGATTTACGGGGAGGACATTGCTGTTAACGCAAATATTCACACACTGGGAGGCTTCTCCGCGCATGCTGACATGAACGGCCTTACTGACTGGCTGAAAACAAACAGCAACCCCAAAGCAAAAGTTTTTGTAGTTCACGGTGAGGAGGAGTCATCTGAAAGCTTTGCGAAGCATGTTACTCAGGAACTTGGGCTCACATCTTATGCGCCTCACTGGGGAGAGATCGTGGATCTTGAAACGATGCATTCTGAATTTGCATCTTACGGATCAGAATCAGTTGAGAAGTATCTCCCTGTTGACAGTCAGATAGAAGCACTGACCAGCAGTATTAATATACTAATTTCAAAATACAATAAAGCAAAATCAGAAAACAGGCTCGCGGATATCAAAAGACTTCAGGAGGATATTAACGACGCCAAGGAAATGCTCGCTGTAATAATAGACGAGCTTTAATTCATCAATTATCTGCAAAAGCCTGAAGCCACTGCTTCAGGCTTTCTGCATAGAGCATGACAAACAGCAATTGATAAAGCATCAGCCGCATCATCAGGACCTTTAATTTCACTGAGGTTCAGAATTCTTTTTATCATAAACTCAACCTGCCCTTTCTCAGCCTTCCCGAAACCTGTAATTGAGTTTTTCACCTGTGTAGGAGTATATTCAAAAAAAGGAATTTCCTTAAGTTTCAGCGTGAGCATTACAACACCTATTGCTGCTGCAACATTCATCACTGTTTTGCTGTTTTTCTGAAAAAAAAGTTTTTCCACTGAGGCACAGTCAGGACGGTATTCAGCTATAATAGCATCGAGGCTCCTGTGTATATTCAGGAGCCTCGCTTCAACTGGATCAGAAGGTGATGTTTTTATAATTCCATAATTATAAACATTAAACTTATCATTAATCACCGACCATCCTAAAATATCATATCCGGGATCTATGCCCAGTATCTTCACTTTCATTCACTCAGTTTCGACATTATTTCATCAGATATATCATAATTTGAATAAACTTCCTGTGTATCATCCTGATCTTCAAGAAGTTCAATAATCCTTAAGCACTGCTGAGCTTTCTTTTCATCAAGTTCAACTGTGGTCATCGGTATATATGTCAGCTGATTCATTATAAGGTTATACTCTTTTTTCATGAGAAAATCTGAAATTTCATTATAGCCTTCAGTACCGGTGGTGATTATAATATTCCCGTCTTCTGTTTTAATATCCTCAACATCATAATCGAGAAGCATCTCCATTACTTCGTCTTCACTGACAGCTCCACCCTCTATTATAATCATCCCTTTCTTTTCAAAAAGATAACTCACTGAGCCGTTCTCACCGAGGTTGCCGCCATTTTTCCCGAATATAGTTCTTATTTCAGGAGTTGTACGGTTTTTATTATCTGTTATACAATCAACCATAATGGCAACACCGCCGGGCCCATACCCTTCATACCTTACTTCCTCGTAAACAACTCCATCAAGGTTACCGGCACCTTTTTTAATCGCACGATCAATATTATCATTTGGCATGTTAGAAGCTTTCGCTTTCAATACAGCTGTTCTAAGCCGTGGATTGGCATCTATATCCTCTCCGCCGGATTTTGCAGCAACTGTAATCTCTCTTATCAGTTTTGTAAAAAGCGCTCCCCTTTTTGCGTCAAGCGCTCCTTTTTTTCTCTTAATTGTAGACCATTTATTATGTCCTGACATAGAAACCCCTTACAAATTCGGATTGGTATTAGAAGCAATATACTAATAGCCCCTTCTTATTTTCAACTGTAATTTTGTAATCATATCCCTTGATAAATTTGCATTATAATTAAAATGGACAGCTTCCCTGTAATACCTGATAGCATCTTCATATTGACCGGTTTTTTTATAAATTTCAGCAATATTCCAACGTATTTTCCCGGGATTCATATTCCTGAACTGATATTTCAAATTATCTATTTCAGTTTCAATTTTTCCCTGGTCATCACGCATCATTTCAAATTCCTCAAAATTGTTGAAATCCTGCTTATATATAACATCTCTCTTCATTTCATTAATTTTCTGATTTATATCCGCCAGTTCCTTTTTCTTCAATTCTATCCGCTGCTGTATCATATCCTGATACTTTATTCCATTCTGATACAGTTCAATACTCCTTTTATACTTTAGATTACTGTACGACATATCCGCAAGGTATTCAAGGGATTTTGACCGTCTGTAAAGATCATCTTCATGGAGGAGTTTCAATGCTGCATCAAATGAAGATTCTGCAAGAGTATAATTCCCTGTATGGAAATAAGCAAGATATCCCAGGGCATAATGGACAGTCCCCTCCTCCGGTTTATATCGCAGATACTCATTATAATAATTTTCAGCTTTCATATACTTTTGAGTTGATTCATATAAACTGGCAAGTGTCCTGAAAAGTTCAGGATCCGGATTTTCACCGGAGAGTTTTATATACCGTTCCAGGTGATACGCAGCCTTTTTCTTCTCCTCAGTCCTGAAGAGCGCAAGCCCCAGTTCACGGGAGTAATCATAGTTATTTTTATTAAAAATATATGCCTGTTCAAGGGCATCAACATACCCTTTAAAATAAATGCCTCCATCCATTGTTTTAAATATTCCGGAAATTTCGTAATAAACAATATCATCCTTCATATCCTCATATTTTGAGAATCTTAATGACTGAATGTAATTGTTAAGAGCATCCCGCTTTTTATTCAATGCGGAGAGAGATCTGGCAGCATATAAATGAAGTTCAGACATTTCAGGATTATCCTCAATCAGAAACCCCTTTTCTTTACGTTTTCTGAACAGTTCAATAAGGTCTGTTTTTTCACCAACGTTAAGAATAGATATCATCTGTTCCGGGATTCTTCTATCCTCAACTTTTTTCAAATAATAATCAGTGAGTTGAACATTTATCAGTTCGAGAGATTTTGTATAATTCCCGGAGTTGTAAGCTTCTTTGAAATTACCGGTTTCAGTCTGTGCATTAATAATTACCGGGAAAAAATGAATAATCACCGATAATAAAACTGTATACATTATTTTTTTACTAATCATTATGCCGGACCTTTTAATAGTATTATCGGTTTTTTGCAGGATCATAATTAAAAGGAAATAAATATGAGAAACAAACAAATAACTTCTATACTGATTAATTTGTACATTTTCCCCTATTTGACAGAAGAGATACCATTAATTCTCTTTTAAAAAAAAAGTTGTTTTTTTATAATTTTATCCCATTTAAAATGACAGACAAATTCATAAACAAAGCAATAACACAATCAGAAGGAGTTCTTTTTAATGAGCCACATTAAAAAATTCAGTTATCAGGATACTTCAAAGAGATGGCTGATTCCTCTCGCGGTCTTTTTTACGTTTATCACTTTTACCTTACTGTTAGCAGATATTGTACTTTCATATAAACAGTATCTTACTTATTATCCTGTAACTTCAATTGTGCTGATAATTGCTATTATAGCTTTTTTTTCCGGAAATATATCTGGAAAATTTTTCTATTCTTTAATTCAAAAATCAATTATCATAAATATCATTATTGCTTTTCTTTTATGTACTGCTGTTTCGTTCTATTTCCTAAAGGGTATTTTGTTTAATGATCTTCTGACAAACCTGAATATTTACATCTACAATCGATATATAGCAGCATTAATGATTATTCTTCCCGGTTTTTTCTGTGGAGTGCTTAACACTTATTTTCTTAATATATCCACCGGTGATTTCCTGGATGAAAAAAACCTTTTATCAAACTATATTATTTCAATGCTTCTCTCTATATCCTCCGGACTGTTGATTGCATCACAAAACCTTTTTGTTTATTCTAATATAAAAAACATCACACCTTATTTTTCGATTTTTGCTCTTATTCTTTTCTTCATGATAATTTTTATAAATAAAAAGTTTAATCCTGAGCCGCTTTTTGCAAAACAGTATCTTGATGAGATAATTTCAGAGCCGGACGAACAGGTTCAACGGGATGACCTCTTTTATACATATATGAATTTCACTTATATTATAACCTATATTTTTCTTGGACATCTGGTTTTAATTAAGTTTTATGGAGATAATTACTTTCATGGACAGATATATGTATCGGTTGTGTTTCTTGCAATGGCTGCCGGATACTTTGCCGGAAAACTGAAAAAACCATCATTCTGGTATGTTTACAGTGAAATGCTTTTCCCTGTTATTTTTCTTTCTTACCTTTTTCTCCTATTTTATTTTTCTGAAAAAATATCATTGCAAACAGCATATGCCATTGCCGCTGCACCTCCTGCGGTCTACGGATTCTCGCTGAGACAGACCTTTGAAAATATATTATCAAAATATGATCACCATAAAAGATATAATATAATTAATTTCTCTCTTTTTATTCTCCCTATACCTGTTATCCTGTCTATATCATTTCTACAGTATACAAATATACTCTTTTATGTTATTCTGTATATTATCGCTGTACTGAATATTATGATCCCCGGTATATTTCTTTTTAATCTTAAAATTAATCCTTTAAAAAAGTTTGCATATTTTGTTTTCACTCTTGTTTTTATACCTGCGGTACTGCTGCTTCACCTTTATTTTAAAATCCCTTTATCAGCAAAACCCTTTTTTACCCGTAGTGAAAATTTTGAATTGCTTCAGAAAACAAATTTTAACCTCCCTTATATTACTGAAAAGGGGATCATATCTATTTACAGCACTCCCGCCTTTTACCTTTCTGACAGCAATATAAAAAACCTTAAAAGAGGGGCAGCGGCTGCGGCACTTTATACACGTGATAATTCATCTACACTGGTGATCGACAGCAATCTGAAATTTTTCAGAAACCCGGTATATTCACTTATGCCTGACATGATTTGTATTGATACGCTTCATTCTAAACATATTGATAATAACAGGCTTCCGGTATCGGGAAAGCAGTTATATCCCTCTTCACAAAATGAACTTCTTAATTATCTTCTTGATAATAAAAAAGAATTTTTTCTGATATTTGATTCCCCCAATCTGACAGATCAGACAATTCACTACTTCAGATCTTCCGAAGAATACTATAGTCTTATAAAAAAACAGATGCCTGCAAATGGAGTTTACGCGGTTCTTTTTGACATGAAATTTGTAAGTGATGACATGGTTAAAAAATCCCTGCTGCAGTTAAAAAACAAATTCAGTTTTCATACAGTATATCTTTTCTCAGATATACTGCTTATTTTGTCATCTGACAGCAGGGATTCACTGAAAATAAACGAGGAATCTCTTAAACGAATTGCTCCCCTATACACTGAAAACAATGAATACGGAAAAATTTTCTATAACGACATTCATTGTCTGAATAATATACTTTTCACTGAGCTTGATCCTCTTATCAATCTTTTAGCAGAAACCAGTCGTCCTTTATCTGATAACGGATACAAACTCCTCCCCCCTGAACTCCTGAACTATTACTTAAAATATAATCCGGCCTGGTTTAAAAATGTAATCAGTGATACTGATTCTAAATTTTATTCCAATATAAAATCGGATATACAGAGGAATTCAAAAGTTTTATCTATACTTAAAAATTTTGAATATGCTGAATCAATAAATGAGTATAACAGTGAGATTCAGAATATCTTTGAACTCAAAAAATATGCCCCGTATAACGATTCAATCAGGAATTACGTTAACGACCAGCTTTCATTCAAGGACAAATATTATCAGAGTGAGGCCCTCCGTCTTGAAAAAAGTAAAAAATGGGATGAAGCTGCTAAACTCTACCAGGCAATATTAACTATTGATACTGATAATTTCGAAGGGAATTATAAACTTGGTATTCTATATATAACACTGCAGGACATGAACAATGCTTTTGTATATCTCGACAAAGCATTAAAGCTTCAAAAGAATAATCCTCAGGTTCTCTATCAGATGGGCACACTGATGTTTTTTAATGACAAGTTTAAAGATGCTATCAATTATCTTGAACAGGCAAATAAGCTTAATATAAATACTTCATTGCTATACATGTATCTTGGAATATCTTATGAAAAAACAGGAAAAACTAATGAAGCCAAATTGAATTATGAAAAGGCTATTCAGCAGGATCCTAATGACAAAAAACTTCAACAACTACTTGAAAATCTTAATATGAAAATAAATACCCTCCCCTACAACGAGCAGGAGGCTCAGAAGACCAATATGATTGACGATGAAAAGGATGAAAAAATAAACATCCCTGTTAATAAAAGAGCAATAAAAGCCAGAATAGAGGATGATGAATAATCATCCTCTATAGGTACTTAAGGCCTCTTTAAATTTTGGGATTGCCCTTTTAATTATATCTTCAGAAACACAGTATGCAAGCCTGAAATAACCCGGACCTCCGAAACCCACACCAGGAACAGCAAGAATATTATATTTCTGCAAATGTCTGACAAAATCAACATCATCATCAGATGGTGTCTTTACAAAAAGATAAAATGCGCCTTCAGGGTCTGAAAAGCTGTAACCGGCCTCCCTTAAACCATTGATAAATAGATCCCGGCGTTTTTTGTAAACATCCACTGCTACAGAAACATTATTTAATTGAGAAACAATTCTCTGCATTAATGCCGGAGCATTAACAAAACCAAGAATCCTGTTGCTCAGATTTAACCCCCCCATAACAAGATCATGATCTGTCATCTGCGGATTAACAGCAACATATCCGATTCTCTCTCCCGGAAGAGATAAGGATTTTGAATATGAACTAACAACAAATGTATTTTTATATTTCGACAATACAGGAGAAGCTTTTTTACCGTCATAAACAATCTCCCTGTAGGGTTCATCAGAAATAAGGAATATCGGCCTTCCTGATGGAGTTTTTGACGATAACAATGCAGCAAGATTTTCGATATCCGATTCAGTATAAATCTTACCAGTAGGATTGTTAGGACTGTTTATTATTACCGCCCTTGTTTTATCTGTTATCACTTTTTTAATGTTATCAATGTTTATTGAAAAATCCGGTGATGATTCAACCTGGACCATTACTCCCTGGTGATTTGAAATGTAGAAACCATACTCCGCAAAAAAAGGTTTGATCACTATAACTTCATCACCGGGATCAAGAATGGTCTTCATGATAATGTTCATGCCCCCCGCAGCTCCGCATGTCATTACTACTGAATTTCCATCCAGATCGAGCTGATGTTCCTTTTTTATCTTTGCAGCTACAGAATTCCGAACATCAGTAAAACCTGAATTAGGCATATACCCGTGAATACCGGCAATGCGGGATGAAGAAATATTGTTTAAAACATTAAAAAATTCCGCCGGTGGTTCAAGATCAGGATTACCAAGACTGAAATCATATACATTATCAGCACCGAACTCTGCTTTAAGTCTGGCACCCTCTTCAAACATCTTCCTAATCCATGAAGATTTTTCTATTGAATCTCTGATTTTATCTGATATAGCCATTATTATTACCCTGCATTATTTATTTTCTATTTTCTGAGCCAGCGCCTTAATTGATTCCTTATCTGAAGAAAGCTCAAGCGCTTTTTTAATATACGGGATAGCTTCATTGTTCTTCCCCATCTTATAAAGACAATAAGCCATGTTATTATTTATCTCAGCAGAATCACCATTTATCGCATAAGCAACAGAAAAAGCCGCGTTAGCATCACCATATTTACCCAGCTTCATCAGTGCAATACCCAGATCATTATATGACACATAAAACTCAGGATCAATTCCATTCGCCCTTTCAAATAGAGTTTTTGCTCTCTGATAATCTGTGCGCTCAACAGCAATTCTCCCGAGGAGCCAGAACAGCATTGCATCCTCTTTCACTTTAAGGCCATCTTCAATGACAGACCCGGCCTCTTTAAATTTTCTTTTTTCTATCAATAACATGGAGAGGTCTATATATGGATCGATTTTTGTTTTTTCTATAGCCATGCATTTTCTGAAATGTATAGAAGCAGATTCAATATTTCCCAGTTTCCAGTGATTATGAGCTGCCAGATACCTGATTTTATAGTTTGGAGAGCCGGGCCTGAAATCATCGGCCATAACAAGATCCTCCGCACATACAGCAAGGGATTCCTTGAACTTATTCTCCTGGTAAAGAGCCAGGGCATTATCATATGCTGCAAATGCAGACGAACTTACAAAAACCACAAGAAATATTAAAATCAATTTCTTCATCATTAACCTTCCTGATTATAAACTTAAACCTGTTGGATAAATTTTATCCCATGAACGATATTTTCAATAATTATTTAATAAGCTTAATATTTAATCAAATAAAAAAAGCGATCCCGGAGGATCGCTTTTTTATAATATCTACGTTTTTTTACTTTTTCTTTGTCACACTATTGTTGATAGCAGCATGAGCAGCCGCAAGCCTTGCGATAGGTACCCTGAAAGGCGAACAGCTCACATAATCCAGGCCTACTATATGGCAGAACTCAACTGAAGAAGGATCCCCGCCATGCTCACCACATATGCCGAGCTTGAGGTTTTTCCTTACTGATCTTCCTTTCTCAACTGCCATTTTCATCAGCTGACCTACACCATCCCTGTCAACAACTGTAAAGGGATCAACAGGGAGAATCTTTTTGTCTACATACTCCGGAAGGAATACTCCTGCATCGTCCCTGCTGTAACCGAATGTCATCTGTGTAAGGTCATTTGTACCGAAAGAGAAAAATTCAGCCTGTTCAGCAATTTCATCAGCTGTAACGCACGCTCTCGGTATTTCTATCATTGTCCCAACCTGGTAATCTACTTTCACCTTTTTCTGTGCCATTATTTTTTCAGCAGTTGCAACAATAATATCTCTCTGCATCTCAAACTCTTTCACTGTTCCGACCAGAGGAACCATTACCTCAGGCTTGACATCAACTCCTTTAGCTTTCAGTTCGCATGCAGCTTCGAAAATCGCCTGGGCCTGCATCTCTGTAATTTCAGGATAAGTTATACCAAGACGGCATCCCCTGTGCCCCAGCATCGGGTTGAATTCATGAAGAGCATCAACTTTCGCTTTAACCTCTTCATAGGTTTTATTAGTCTCCTTAGCCATTTCTCTCTGGCTTGCTTCATCGTGAGGAACAAACTCATGCAGAGGTGGATCAAGAAGCCTTATTGTTACACCATAACCTTCCATCGCTTTGAGTATTCCGAGGAAATCCTTCTTCTGCATCGGAAGGAGTTTCTTGAGGGCCTTTTTTCTCTCTTCCACATTATTTGCAAGGATCATCTCGCGAACAGCTTTGATCCTGTCCCCTTCGAAGAACATGTGCTCTGTCCTGCAGAGACCGATACCCTGCGCTCCGAATTTTCTTGCAACCTCGGCATCCTTCGGAGTATCAGCATTTGTCCTGACAGTAAGTTTTTTAAACTCCTCAGCCCACTGCATGATTGTACCGAAATTTCCTGAAAGTTTAGCGTCGATTGTCGGTACCTGTCCCAGCATTACATCACCGGTTGATCCGTCAAGAGAGATGTAATCACCCTCTTTTATAACAAAAGTCCCAACCTTCATAGTGCGGGCTGTGTAGCTGATCTCAAGAGCTCCGCAGCCGGAAACGCAGCATTTACCCATTCCCCGGGCAACAACTGCCGCATGTGAAGTCATGCCGCCTCGTGCTGTCAGAATCCCCTTTGCAGCGTTCATCCCTTTAAGATCTTCAGGAGATGTTTCAATCCTTACAAGGATAACTTTTTCACCTTTCTGTGTCCATTCATCAGCATCTTCAGCATTGAATACAACTTTTCCTGTTGCTGCGCCCGGAGATGCAGGAAGGCCCTTGGCAATAATATCTTTTTTCGCTTTCGGGTCAAAAGTGGGGTGAAGGAGCTGATCTAATGATGCAGGATCCACCCTGAGTACTGCTGTTTTCTTGTCTATCAGCTTTTCATTAACCATGTCAACAGCGATATTGACTGCAGCTGTAGCTGTTCTTTTTCCTGTTCTTGTCTGAAGCATCCAGAGCTGCTCATTCTGGATTGTAAATTCTATATCCTGCATATCTTTATAATGCTTTTCAAGCTTCAGGTAAACATCCTGCAGCTGCTTATATGCTTTAGGCATATACTCTTCGAGAGAAGGGTATTTCTCCTTTCTTTCCTTCTCGGATACGCCATTCTCTTTTGCCCATTTCTGGGAACCTTTTATTGTAACCTGCTGTGGAGTACGGATACCTGCGACAACATCCTCCCCCTGTGCATTAATGAGATACTCACCATAAAAACTCTTCTCTCCTGTAGACGGGTCTCTGGTGAAAGCAACACCGGTGGCGCACTTATCCCCCATATTACCGAATACCATTGATTGAACAGTTACCGCAGTGCCCCATGAATCATCAAAGCCGTTCATCTTTCTGTAAAGGATAGCCCTTTCATTGTTCCATGATCCGAATACTGCTCCTATAGCTCCCCAGAGCTGCTCTTTCGGATCGTCAGGGAAATTCTTTTTAAGCTTGGTTTTAATAAGAGCTTTAAATTTTATTACCAGCTCTTTAAGGTCCTCAACTTTTAGCTCAAGGTCCGATTTATAACCTTTAGAATGCTTGAGTTTATCCATTACTTCTTCGAATGGATCTATCTCATCCTTATGCTCAGGCTTGAGGCCCATTACAATGTCACCATACATCTGGATAAAACGCCTGTAAGAATCCCATGCAAATCTCTCATTTCCTGTTTTTTTGATTATACCTTTTATAGTAGAATCATTTAGTCCAAGATTAAGAACCGTAT
Organism: Spirochaetota bacterium; assembly: GCA_036821145.1. Lineage (GTDB taxonomy): Bacteria > Spirochaetota > UBA4802 > UBA4802 > UBA5550 > UBA5550. The sequence continues at coordinate 12,184 of DAISJZ010000033.1, read as the reverse complement.
CCATCATACCGGGCATGGAAACCCTGGCTCCGGATCTTACAGAAACAAGAAGCGGATTTTCGGAATCTCCAAAAAGCGAACCCATAACCTTTTCCACTTTCTTTAAAGCAGCTTCTACGTCTTTATCGAGTCCTGCAGGAAACGCTTTTTTGTTTTTATAGTATTCTGTACATACTTCTGTAGTAATTGTGAAACCAGCTGAAACAGGAACTCCCAGGTTTGACATTTCTGCAAGGCCGGCGCCTTTTCCTCCGAGGAGGTTCTTCATATCCGCGCTTCCTTCAGCAGCACCTCCGCCAAAACTGTAAACTCTTTTACCCATTAACTTACTCTCCTTAAATTAATCAGTCAGATAATATTTTTAAATAAAGTGTTTCATAACACAGTCTGAAACCCAATCTCTTCAAGCTGAAACAGCAGCGTTCAGAAATCTAATAATAAGAAAAGAGAGACTTGCATACTGTAAAAATGCGCAAATACCCCCTTCTATAAAAAAAAGAATATCTTTAACAGATATATTTATATGTAAAGGCTTTTTTCTATTGTGAAAATAGTATAATTTAATTTAAAGTCAAAAAATAGTTTAAAAAAAATTAAATTAACTTAAAAGAGACATAATTTGACACTTTCTGAATTAAGTGCTTTTAATTTTTTTTAATACCTTTATCATGACTAATATTACAATAATAAACCTGAAAACCAAAGCCTAAACATTATTTATCAATAATTATTATTTTGATATTATCCGATAATTAATAAAAGAATAAATACTATGTCAGAGCTAAGAGATTACACACTTGCTGAGCTGGACAGGGAAGATCTGGAGAAGATGGTATTCGATCTTCAGAATCTTATTGAAATTGCGCTCAGTCTCTCATCAAATCTGGAATTCGACAGCCTTGTCGAATCACTTCTTTATATCTGCATAGGGCAGATGCTCGTTGACAAGGTTGTGCTGTTTCTTCACGTTAATTTTGAAAATGAAGATCTCTCTTTTTATATGTCCAGGGGCTATACACTCGATTCTGAGATTAAAATCAGTGAAAAATCGCAACTCCTTAATCATTTCAGGTCAAACTGGAAGATTATAAACTCAGTTCAGGCCAGGGAACTAATGGCTGAAGATCCATATACTTCTGATTTATATAACCTTCTTCTACCGGAAATAGTAATACCATTAAGATCAAAAAATACCCTGAACGGGCTTATCTTCATGAGCAGAAAAATTATGGATACTCCTTATACCGAACAGGAGTTTCTCTTCCTTGATAAACTATCAAAATTCGCCTCAATTGCCGTGGAAAATTCACGACTTTACAGGATGGCAACTCTCGACAGGATGACCGGTCTTTTTATACATCACTATTTCCAGGAAAGACTTGCTGAAGAGATTAAACGCGCTGAAAGGATGAACAATCCTCTCACTCTACTCATGGCGGATCTGGATCATTTTAAAGAAATAAACGACACCTACGGCCATCCGCAGGGGGATATTATTCTCAAGGGTACTGCAAATCTGATACACCAGAACATCAGAAGTTTTGACATACCTTCACGTTACGGTGGTGAGGAATTTGCCATAATTCTTGCAGATACTGATCTCACTGCTGCTGAACATATAGCTGAAAGGCTCAGAAAAAGAATAGATGAAGCTGTTTACAAAATTAATTCTGATGAAATACGAATTACAATCAGTATTGGTATAGCTCAATTTGACCCGGAAATTGATATGACAAGCAAAGATCTTATTAAAAGAGCGGATGAAGCCCTTTACGCCGCAAAAGCCCGGGGCAGAAACCGTGTAGTCCGCGCTGAAGATTTATAAACCATGCCATCTATCTGCAGGAATAATTATATATGATTAACAATCCGGATAAAAACGCTAAATTAAGAATAGCAGGACTCCTGAGTATTCTGTCAAAAAACAGGAACAACAGGGATGCTCTCCTGATGCTTGCTGCTGAACTTGCAAAAATCAGCAGGTATGACCATGCTATAAAATACTTTCAAAAAGCAAATAACCTTAAAGAAGACTATATTTCTCTGTACAACATCGGATCTCTTTATTACAAAAAAGGTGAATATAAAAAAGCCATCCTTGCTCTGGAAAAATCAAAAAAACAGAAACCTGATTACTTAATGTCTTCTCTTGTTACCGGTCTCAGCTACAGCAGGCTCAACAATATAAAAGCTGCGGTTTCAAATTTTATCAGTGTCCTGATGATAGATCCGTCAAATAAAACTGCTCTTGCTGCTCTTTCAATGTTATATCATAACTCAGGGAATCTGTCAGATTCATACAGGCTTATGAAAAGGCTTTCAGAAAAGTACCCCTCTGATGAAAAAATTATCTGTATAAAATCTGATATACTGTTTTATTCAGGAGATGCGGTAAAATCGGTTCAGGAGATTAAGGATTTAAAACAGAGATCAGAAAAATTCAGACGGTACGATGAATATATAAAATCTGTTCCAGTTGAGATCTGTAATGACCGCTATGGCTCTCTGGAGGATAAAGTTGCCAAACTTGAATCTGAAGAGTCAAAAGACAGTGAGAATCTTATGAAACTGAGCCTGGTTCACCTTTTTTCAGGAAACACAGACTCAGCCATCGATTATCTCTTTAAAGCAAGGGGACAGAGGGGAACCTTAAACTCTATTTCCCTTTAAACAGAGATTTTATTTTTTCAATAATAGACTTTTTCTCCTTAGGAGCAGATACAGACTTAATTTCCCTGTTTACAACAAAGTCCTCTCCATATTTTTCCTTGTAATAATTCATCCTCTTATCAGGAGAGGCTTTTCGTGAGGGCCTTTTAACCTCTTTTACAGGCTTACGTGCAGCCGCTTCTTTTCTGCCGGAATCTTTTATGCTGCTTTTAGCTTTCTGACCGGAGGCAGCTGCCGCAGTTTTTCTCTCTTTCTGAGGCTGTGCTGTTTTTTCCGGTCTGGCTGCCGGTTTTTTCTTTCCAGTTTCAGGCCTGGCTTCAGCAGCTTTTTCTCTTCTTTCCTGCACCGGTTTCTTTTCATGTACCGGTTTTTTCCCTTTAGGCTTCCTGTCACCCTTATCTTTTCTTTCAGTTGACTCCCTGGTATCCCTGGAGGTCCTCATGAAACTTCTGACAAATTCGTCAGTGCTGACATCCTCAACATAAAGCTCATCCCCGGCCCATTCAACCGGAATCTTCATCTTTATATAAGCTTCAATTGCCTCAAGTCCATAGACAAATTTTTCACATGCAAGAGTTACAGCAAGGCCAGATTTACCCGCACGGGCAGTCCTTCCGATCCTGTGCACATAGTTTTCATAATCTTCAGGTATATCATAATTAATAACCATATTGAGATCGTCAATATGCAGCCCGCGTGCGGCAACATCTGTTGCAACCAGGTATCTGAGTTTCCCGGCTTTTATGTTATCAATAATTTTAATTCTCTTTTTCTGCGGGAGATCACCAATGATATAATCGCATTCATACCCGTTTCCAGCCAGGCAGGCCGCAACACGTACAGCGCCCTGCTTGGTATTGGTAAAAATCAGGACATTCTGAGGATTATGCTGCTTCAGCAGTCCAAGAAGGAGCCTCATCTTGTCCTGTGACCCTACATGAAAAAGAGCCTGTCTTATCTTATCAACTGTTATCTGCTCTCCGGACATGTTGACTTCTGCAGGTTCATTCATATATTCCCAGGCAAGATTCTTTACCCTCATACTTAGTGTTGCGCTGAAAAGCATAGATATCCTCTGAGAAGGTGGAGCCATACGCTTCATTATCTTCCTGATATCAGGGAAGAAACCCATGTCAAACATCCTGTCAGCTTCATCTATAACCAGCATACCAACATCACTGAATTTTATTTTACCGCTGCCTGCAAAATCCATAAGTCTGCCGGGAGTACCAATCATGATATTAACTCCCTCTCTGAGAGCCGCCTCCTGCTGATTATACCCCACCCCGCCATAGAAACTTCCTATTTTAAGATCAAGAAAGGCTCCAAGCATTTTTGCCTCTTTTTCAATCTGAATTACAAGTTCACGGGTTGGCGCAAGTATTAGAACTTTTCTATTTTTATAATCCTCTCTTGTAAGGAGTATGTGATATACTGTCACAAGGAAAGCAGCTGTTTTACCTGTTCCTGTCTGAGACTGAACAAGCACATCTTTTCCCGACAGGGAATGTGTAAGAGTTTCCGCCTGTACATCAGTACAGTTTACAAAACCGGCCTTCTCTATACCTTTTAAAATCTTTTCATCAAGATTCAGTTCACTGAACTTCATTTATTAAACTCCAAATGTTGTTAAACCTGTTAAAACCATTACCAGTTATTTATTAAAAAAGTATTCTGTCATATACTATAAAACAGGGGTATATCCGCTTCTATAACGCTATACGATTCCTTCAAGCTTTTAATGGCATATAAAGGAAGAAATATTTTTTTGTAAAGTAAAAGGATATTTTTTAATTTAGCATTGACTATTTTATCCGGTTTTATTATTTTTTGTTTATTGGTTGAACCATTACACCAAAAGGAAAATATGTTTACTATAGTTAATAAAAAAAGCCTCAGCGATGAGATAGGAGATCAGATAATAAATAAAATACTCTCGGGTATTCTATCCCCTGGCGAAAAACTGCCGCCTGAACGTAATATGTCCCTCCAGATGAATGTCAACAGGCATACCCTGCGTGAGGCGCTGCGGAAACTTGAAACACTTGGTCTCATTTCAATACGTCAGGGTGACGGAATTTATGTCCGGGACTTCAGGGAGAGCGGTAATCTTGAACTTCTGAAACATATTCTTTACCTTAGGAAGGATATAACTTCAGATATATTAAAAAACATACTGGAGATAAGAAGATTTATCTCACCTGAAATGGCATATAAAGCAGCAAGAAATAGAAGCGAAGAGGAATCTGAATATCTTAAATCTCTCCTCAAAGAGAATCTTCCTGTTGAAGAAAAAGATCTGGCAATACACCAGTCAATTGCCAGAGGAAGCGGAAATATCCTCTATATCTTTATACTTAATTTTTTTAATGATATTTTCCGGGATTTTGGATCTATTTATTTTTCATTTCAGGAAAACCGGGCTGCATCTGAAAAATTTCACAAAAATATTATTAAAGCAATTACTGAAAAAAATCCCGACTCAGCAAAGAAGATAATGAACGATATTCTTATTTATGCTGAGAGTATAACCTTAAATTATATGGAGAATAATGATGAAAAGATCTGACTTCAGAGAAAAAAAAGAGTATGACCTGATAATTATTGGCGGCGGTATTACAGGAGCTGCTGTTGCGTATGATGCAGCATCACGCGGGCTATCAGTGGCCCTGCTTGAAAAGGATGATTTCGGATCAAAGACATCTTCTGCTACATCAAAACTTATTCATGGAGGTCTGCGTTACCTGGCAAATTTTGAACTGGGCCTTGTGAGGGAATCTCTACGGGAAAGAAGAATCCTTGAGAATATAGCACCGAACTTTGTTTATCCGATTCCCAACATGATTATCACTGATAAAAAATTCATCAAGAGCGCCAAGTTCGCAATTAAGGTGGGGATGATACTTTATGACATCCTCTCCTTCGATAAAAAATTTACCTGGGATAAAAGTAAAAAACTTCCGCTGCACAGATCAATGTCGAGGGCCGAAACAATTAAAGAAGAACCTCTTCTGGAAAAAAGTGATTTAACAGGTTCTCTTGTATATTACGATTGTGCCAGTATTTTCCCGGAACGGCTGACTCTTGCATTTGTTAAATCCGCACTATACAGCGGAGCTGAAGCTGCAAA
>DAISJZ010000033.1:2146-6284 GCA_036821145.1 Spirochaetota bacterium | reverse complement strand
CATATGATGACGTGATTTATTCCTATGGCGGGTTAAGGCCGCTTGTTGAAAATCAGACTGAAGATGTATATGAATCTTCAAGAAAATATGAAATATTTGATAACAGCACAGATGGCATTGAAGGGCTGCTAACTGTTGAAGGGGGAAAATACACCACAAGCAGAAACCTTGCTCTGCACGTTGTTGATGCAGCATGTAAAAAACTGAAAATTAAAGCAGTTAAATCCGAAACTGATAAAAATTATCTTGCGGGTTGTGAAATTGAGGATATTGAAGCCTATATAGAATACTGCAGCAAACTCCTCGAAACATTTGAGTCAAAGCAGGTGGACTATCTCGCAAGAATTTACGGAACAGAACTTACTGCGTTAATGGAGACTGCAGCAAAAGATAAAAAATTAACAGAGAAACTTAATGCTGACGGAGAGATCCTCGCGCAGGTTGTTTATGCGATAAACGAAGAGATGGCTTTTTCCCTTAATGATATTCTTTTCAGGCGTACAGGGATTGGAACTCTCGGCCATCCGGGAAAAGATGTTCTTAAAAAAGTTGCTGATACTGCTGCGAAAATTCTCGGATGGGATGCATCAAGAAAAAAAGCAGAAATTGCATCAGCGGAAAATATCTTCCGGAAACCATAAAAAGGAGAAGTATATGAAAAAAAATAATTTTGAACCGATATGGAGAGAAACTCCCCCTGCTGAAAAAAGTTTCCGGTCAGTCTTTAAATGGGGAGCTCCTGCTGAATATAAACACCCGAATAAAAAACTTTTCAGTGAAATAAAAGAACAGTTCAATCTCACTGATGATGATTTCCGCAGCATCAGAACCACTGGCGATGAAACTGTCAGTTTCAAAAAAAAGAGCGCCCTTAAGGTAAAACATATTGAAGCATTTGAAAAAATTTCAGGGAAAGAGAATGTTTCAGTAAATGAATACGACAGGCTTAAATACTCCACCGGCAAAACCGTTGAAGAGGCCATTAACCTTCGAAACGGCAAACCGGGGCCCCTTAGTGACCTTGTTATCCACCCGAAAAATATCGGGGAAATTTCTGCAATAATAAAGCTCTGCAATAAAGAGAAGATCCCTGTATATGTTTACGGAGGGGGCTCCTCTGTAAACTTCGGCCTCAGGCCCTCCCTTGGCGGTATTACAATTGTAATGAACACCCACATGAATAAGATCCTTGAGTTAAATGAACTGAATCAGACAGTAACTGTTGAAGCAGGGATAATGGGGCCGGATCTTGAAAGAACTCTAAACAACGCGAAAAAAATTTATAAATCAGAGATTAACTATACCTGCGGACATTTTCCGCAATCATTCGAGTTTTCTTCTGCCGGAGGATGGGTAGCTGCTCTCGGCTCCGGCCAGGCATCATCATATTACGGTGACGCTTATGACCTTGTGCTCTCACAGACTTATATCACACCTGCCGGTGAGATTACTACTCTTGACTACCCTGCCACTGCAACAGGGCCTAAAGTAAATGATATACTCAAGGGGAGCGAAGGATCATTCGGTGTTCTGGTTGAGCTTACTCTCAAGATTTTCAGGTATATGCCTGAAAACAGGAAATACTTCGGATTTATATTTCCTACTTTTGAGGCTGCCATAGATGCCGGACGTGAAATTTCACAGGGTGAATTCGGGATGCCTGCTGTTTTCAGAATTTCTGACGAGGAGGAGACCCATATTGGACTGAAACTTTACGGCATTGACGGAACTATACTTGATAAACTGATGCAGCTCCGCGGTTTTAAACCGATGCAGAGATGCCTTTTCCTCGGAACTGCTGAAGGTGAAAAATCCTTCGCTAAAAATGTAAAGAAACATGTTAAAAAGATCTGCAAAAAGCACGGCGGTATGTATATAACAGGCCTCCCTTCAAAAATGTGGGAACCGGGGAGGTATAAAGATCCATATTTAAGAGAGGATCTTCAGGACTACGGAATTCTTATTGATACTCTGGAAACAGGGGTCAGGTGGGATAATCTTCACAAAGTACACCAGGAGGTGCGTAAATTCATCAAGGCACGCCCTGAAACTATATGCATGACCCATGGATCACATTTCTATCCCCAGGGGACAAACCTCTACTTTATTTTCATCATGAAGGATAATGGAGTTAAAGAGTACACAGACTTTCAGTCAGGGGTAATCGACAGTATTGAAAAGAGCGGCGGCAGTTTAAGCCATCACCACGGTGTCGGTAAAATGATAGCCCCATGGATGGAGAGGCACCTGGGAACTCCGCAAATGAATATATTACGGGCGATAAAAAAACATCTTGATCCGAATAATATAATGAATCCCGGCGGGCAGATGGGGCTTGATCTTAAAGGTAGAGACTGGCGGAAAATTAAATAAGTTTCACATGGGGGGGTGCCTGTCTGAAAGATTGTTGACATCCCCCGCTAAACCCTGTTTTGTAAATTTATGAATAATCACCTCAAAGACATACTCATAGCGCTGGCAAAGAATAAAATTAAATTCGTTCTCTGCGGAGGAGTCGCTGTTGTTCTTCATGGTGTTGAAAGACTAACCATGGACATTGACGTAGCAGTTTCAATGGATGAGGAAAACCTCTACTCTCTTATTACAGTCATGAAATCTCTGGGGATGTCCCCCAGAGTACCTGTGCCTCCGGAAACCCTTCTCTCCCCTGAAAAAAGAAAAATAATGCATGAAGAGAAAAACGCATTAGTATATACTTTTATCGACATTCAAAATCCCTACAGGCAGGTTGATATTTTTCTGGGAAGGGATGATCTTTATAATAATCTGATTGAAGACGCCTCAATTATTAAACTTGATGGATACAGTATTCCTGTTATATCGATAGTAAAACTCATTGAAATGAAAAGAGAAGTAATCCCGCCGCGGGAGAAAGATATAACTGATATCAGGGAACTTCTTAAAATAATGGAAGGCATAGATGAATAACCTGGAAAAAGATAAAGATCTTGCTGATTTCAGAAAACAAATAGCAACTCTTGATTCCTCCCTTTTTGACGGGCATACCTGCTTCACTGATCTTACTCATGAACAGCGCCTGGACTGGCTGGCAGAACTTGTAACTTTTGTTCATGAATCAAGAAGCTTAAGAATAAAACATAAAAAAAATGATAACACTAAATCCTGATTTCCACACCTCTTTACATATATTTAAATCCGGAACTATCTTATATTTTTCCAACTTGAAAATTCAGTATATTATCAGCAGCTAACCTTCAGGTATTATCATGAATATTGAATTAAAATTCATACTAATATGGGCCCTGATTATAATACCCTTTTTCGCCGGGTCAATTCTCCGGGGTAAAATTTTATCCCCGCAATCAACAGCAAAAAGGCTAATCAGGGTAAACCTCTTCTTTCTCGAGCCGCTGATACTCTTCTGGACAATATGGGGGATGAAACTCCATGCTGAAGTTGCAATACTCCCTGCTGCAGGGATTTCCACTGTTATCATAGGATTTCTGCTCGGTAAAGCCATGCTTAAAGTTCTAAAGCTTGATGGAATTTCTGCTGATTCCTACCTTATAAGTTCAACTCTTGCGAACCAGGGGATGACTCTTGGCGGCCTTATCTGCTATCTAATAGCAGGCGAACAGGGGCTGGCACTTGCAACTATTTATGTTGTTTATTACCTGCCATTCGTTTTTGTTTTTATCTTCCCCTTTGCTAAATACGCGTCAGTAAGACACAATCCCGATTCCGGAGAAAAACCGGCCGCAACATTCAGGGATTTTATCAATTTCTTTTTCAATCTCCAGAACCTCCCGCTTGCTGCAATTATTGCCGCGCTGGTTTTTCAGGGATTCAGCATCCAGAGGCCTGATATGTTTTTCCCCCTGGATTATCTGCTTTTCGCGGCAATTACTGTTTATTATCTCACCCTTGGAATCAACTTTCAACCGGGCCATATATCAGCAGCTTTTAAAGAACAGTCAGCTCTTGCAGTTTCAAAATTCTTAATACTCCCCCTTCTCACTTTCATTACACTGAGTTTTGTCGAACTTGACCATACTGTTGAAACAGTAATTCAGATACAGTCATTCATGCCAGCAGCGATATATTCAGTAATAAGTTCAATCCTCTTTGATCTGGACGCGAAACTGACATCAGGGCT
>DAISJZ010000033.1:0-2046 GCA_036821145.1 Spirochaetota bacterium | reverse complement strand
TTATCTGTTATACAATTCGCATTTCCCTGTCATCAGGTACTTTACACCTTCATCCAGACCGTCAAGGGTCAGTTCAAACATCGGGAAAACATCTCTAACCATCCTGATTGAATGAACATACTCCCATGACCTTCTCGGCAGGGGATTAAGCCAGATTGCATCCTTGAACTTCTCCTTGAACCTCTGCATCCAGATAATCCCCGGAGTATCGTTATGGTACCAGTAATCGATAGCGCCATTGGCCCATGTCAGTTCTGAAGGAGCCATCTCAGCATCACCGACAATTATTACTTTATAATCATGATCCTCGTTTTTCAGAACCTCCATAGTTGAAACAGACTGGTTCCTCTCCATGTCAGTCCAGAGATCCTGATAAAACGCATTATGAAAATAGTAATGTTTGAACCTGTTTATCTGGCCTGCAGCAGCGGAAAAGAGCCTCTCTACAAGTTCTGCAAAGGGTGTCATTGAACCGCCCACATCCATGAGGAGCATAACCTTGGAGCTCTTCTTCTCTTTATTTTCCCATACAAGCTCAATTTCACCGGCATTTTTACATGTCTGGTCTATAGTCTTCTTGAGATCAAGCTTTTCACCATAACCGATGGGAAGCAGAGATCTCAGGTGAGAGAGAGCAACACGCATCTGCCTTGTATCGAGTGTGATGTCGCTGGAGTAATTACGGAAAGATCTCTTCTCAGCCACCTGGATTGCCCGTTTATGCCGGGACTCACCCTGCCCTATCCTGATACCTGCCGGGTTATATCCCCAGGCGCCCTGCGTTGACCGGCCACCTGTACCGATGGCTTTATTTCCGCCAACATGGTTTTTGTAATGGCCCTGCTTCATCTGCTCTTCAAAATTTTTCAGCACCTGGTCAAGATTAACCTGCTCAATCTGTTTCTTCTCCTCTTCAGAGAGTTTAAGCTCCTTCACTTTTTTCAGGCCCGCAAGGATTTCATCAAGCATCTCATCAGTAGTTTCAATTCCGCCGAAAGTATCGAGAAAAGCGATGTCATACCTGTCGTAGAATATCTCATTCTTCACAAGTATGGAGCGCGCCATGTGATAAAAATTCGTAAGGCTGCAGTCATTGAGGTTCATGGCCATTGCATGGTGGAGAGTGATCCACTCATGCAGAGATACAGGAATCCCCTTTGACTTCAGGTTGAAGAAGAAATTAATAAACATCCCTTGTCCTCATGCTGGTGTTGTACGCATAGTGGGATTTCCCCGATTTCTCAACAATTTCGATATCCTCTTTCTTTTTCAGGAGTGTTCCGAGGAAAGGTATCTCGTTTTCAATAGTCTTTGCAGGGATTCCGCCGATTACAAGTGCCTGGAGCCAGTCTATCAGTTCACTTGTTGAAGGCTTTTTGCGGAGCATATCAAACTCCCTGATCCAGTAGAACTTCTTGAGTGCTTCTCGGAGAAGTTTCTTCTCAATATCCGGGAAGTGAACGTGAACAATCTCCTCCATCAGCTGCTGCTCAGGGAATTCGATGTAGTGGAACACGCACCTTCTGAGGAAGGGGTCCGGAAGCTCCTTTTCGCTGTTTGATGTTATTATTACTATAGGCCTTGTTTTAGCCTTGATTGTCTCTTTTGTTTCCGGGATGTAGAAGCTCATCTCATCCAGCTCGTTAAGGAGGTCGTTCGGGAACTCAATGTCAGCCTTATCGATCTCGTCAATGAGGAGTACAACCTGCTCATCAGCATTGAACGCCTCACCAAGTTTACCGAGCTTTATATACTGCTTGATATCAGAAACATCATGATCGCCGAACCTTGCATCATTAAGCCTCTGAACTGTGTCATACACATAGAGACCCTCCTGGGCCTTGGTTGTTGACTTGATATTCCATATATGAAATTTTTTATCCAGACCTTTTGCAATTGCATGAGCAAGGAGAGTTTTACCTGTGCCAGGTTCACCCTTAACTATAAGAGGCCTTCCAAGAGCAATAGAAACGTTAACATTGTCCCTGAGCTCCTTTGAAATTACATAATCTTCTGTACCTTTGAAATAGTCCATTTTTCCTACCT
>DAISJZ010000032.1:20220-28625 GCA_036821145.1 Spirochaetota bacterium | reverse complement strand
TAGCTTTTTATCTCTATGCTTATCCTGTTATGGCCATACAGAATCTGTTTGAGTTTCTGAAGCTGGATGCATTTAAACATAATGTCTCACCAAGGATTTACCTTGTTCTGCTGATTATACTTTTCTATTACCTGGTGCCATTGGCAGGTAAGATTAAAAAGAAATTATTTGTCAGGTAAGCAGGTACTCTCTGTATGAGTTACCCGATTCAGGCTTATTGGTATAATAAATGATGGAGGTTCATTGATGTCCGATGGCGAAGCAGGGAAGTCAAAAAAAAGGAAGTTTCCGTCACTGGCGGTACTCATACCAACGGTTCTGGTTCTTCTGTTTTTTGCCTGGGTTGTATATTTTATCATAGATTTCGGGGATGGGATGTTCAATCCCCAGGAGATAACAGGGAATGAAGCGCGCTCAAGAATTGAGGGGTTTTTCGGAACTCCGCTCCCTGGGTCTGCGGGTAATTTTTATTACAGGGAGGAGGGATTCCAGGATTCTTTTCTGAATGTCGGTATGGACCTCCCCCGTGAAGATGCCTGGAAGTTTATAGAAATGTATTCAGGTAAAAGGAAAAAAGATTTTTCAGCATTGAATGGGAATGACAGTTTTTCTCTTAATATCCCAGGTTTCTGGAGTACATCTGAAATGAAGTCCCCCCTTATGTTTTCAAAAACAACCGGAGAGACATCCCGCTGTATTATATATGATGAAGAAACAGGGCGTCTTCTTGTTTCGCTTTCATCGTGGTGAGGAATATTAAAATGAAGCCTGCCGGAATATTTATGATGAATCTATTCATCATGTTCCATATTGCCTGCGGCGGAGAGAGACTTTCGGCTAAGACTGTTGGTGAAATTAAGGCTCCGCGGGGTTACGCCAGGGAAGATTGCAGGGATAATAAGTATTCCTCCTGGCTGAGGTCACTCCCCCTGAAAGAGGAAAATGCAATTAAGCGACATGACGGCAGTAGAGTTCCGGACAATTATTATAATGTATTCGCCGTGGTAGATATGCCCCTTCTCTTTACGGGTAATATTGAACAGTGCGCCGACTGGGGATTCCGATTCTGGTCTGAATACCACAGGGATTCGGGAATGCTTAACAGGCTTTACCTCCTTGATTACAGCGGGAATAAAAGATACTACAGTAAAAGCGGGATGAACTATAACGGATTTCTGAAATACTCCATGAACTACGCCAATTCCCATTCTATTAAATCGGGCTGTGATAAGGTATTCTCCTCCGACATAAGGGGAGGGGACATGTTTGTTCAGAATAAAACAGGGGGTATCGGGCACGTCTCCATAGTGATGGATGTATGCAGAAATTCTGCCGGTGAGAAGCTCTACCTCGTAGGGTACAGTTTCATGCCTGCCCAGCAGTTTCATATTGAAAGGGCTGATGACCGTTACGGCAGAGAGGGATGGTTTACACTTGAGGGTTACGGGAAATACCTTGAGGATAATCTGAATTTCGGGCCTCCTGTTTACAGGCGGTTCAGGTAGAGGAATAATAAATTAGATTATTAAAATAAAACAGTAATGGAGGGGTTTAAATATTTTCTGTCGATGATCGTTTCTGTTTTATTCTTCTGTAAAGTCAGAGTAATATTGCCATCAGAAGGTTTAACTATAATTTTATCATTACCGCTGACAGTTTTGAAAACCTGCTGTTTTTTCGTTATTGTGTCTCTTCTCATATCCGTTAAAAATCTGATAATATCAAGTTCGTATGCATCCTTCTGATTATTTATATCTTTATATACCAGGTACAGGCCGTTATCAATAAATCTGTATTTAATAACTTCAGGTTCTGCAGAGTGGACTGTAACTGTATATTCGTGCATGCCTTCCACAATGGAATTAATCTCAGCCCTTGTGAAGCTGACCTGAACTGTATTACCCGATTTATTTGCTATCTCGAACCGGCCATTGTCAGTTCCATGAGGGAAAATCATTATTGTAAGAAGTATTAATTCCGCAATAAGTTTACTGAGCATGATTTACTCCTTAAAGGATTTATTATATATTGTTTAGTTTAATGTATAATAAATGTCAATTTAGTTTTAATATAGCAGGCAATTCTGAGTTTTCCGCTGTCCTATGCAGAGAGCATGCAGGGGGTAATATTTAAAAAACGGAGGGGTATTCCCCCTCCGCATGTGAGACGTTTAATAAGGAGTTTACAATAACTAAGGCCTTTCTTTAACAGTTATATAAAGATTGAGTTTTGATTTATCTCTCCACACCTGTATTTTCAGAGATTTGCCGATTGGAGTGCTTTCAACCTTTGAGAGGAGATCCCCGAAGTTCTTAATCTCTTTACCGTCAACAGATAGAATCACATCACCGGCCGTTATCCCGCCTTTTGCTGCGGGGCTGTCTTCAGCTACTCCCCCCACCAGTGCGCCTTCAGCATCTTTCAGGCCGATCTCCTTTGCGTAATCTTCTGTAAGGGGAACTATCTGAACTCCGATATAACCGCGTTTTATTTTTTTATGTGTTTTTAACTGTTCCAGCACGGATTTCGCCGTATTCACAGGTATTGCAAAACCTATCCCCACGTTGCCCCCTGACTGGGAATAAATCATCCTGTTTATACCCACAACCTCTCCGTATACATTCAGGAGAGGCCCGCCGCTGTTTCCCGGATTGATTGATGCATCAGTCTGTATATGAGTCTGCGATCCCCCCATGAAATCAAGGTCACGCCGTGCAGTGGCGCTCACTACACCCACTGTGAACGTTTTGTCAAGGCCGAACGGGTTGCCTATTGCTATGGCCCAGTCACCCACCTGAACTTTGTCAGAATCACCGAAATATACCGGGGTGAACTTTTTCTTTGAGTCGAGTTTCAGGAGGGCAAGGTCTGTCCGTTCATCAGAGCCCACGATTGAGGCATCATAGCTTTCATCTCCGACTTTTACCTTAACCTTATCAACACCGTTCACCACATGGTGGTTGGTGCAGACATACCCGTCTTCGGATATGATAAATCCTGTACCAAGGCCGGTACGTTTCTGTGTTTTAGGCTGCTTGCCTGCCTCAGGCCCGAAGAACTGCCTGAAAAACGGGTCATCCATAAAGGGGTGACGCTGTACTTTAACAGTCTGTTCTGTGCTGATAAATACAACGCTGTTTTTATTCATGTCATAGACTTTTCTGAATGCCTCCTGGGATTTCACTGCGTCTGCAACAGCATTGTCATTTTTAAGTGGTGAGACCCCGGATGAACCGAAGGGACTTGCACTGTTTTTGCAGAAAACGCCTGAAACAAAAAATAATGTTAGAATTAAAGTAAGTGCAGGTGCAGTTACACCCATAATAACAAGACGT
The DNA here is from genome assembly GCA_036821145.1 of Spirochaetota bacterium. Classification (GTDB taxonomy): domain Bacteria; phylum Spirochaetota; class UBA4802; order UBA4802; family UBA5550; genus UBA5550. The sequence goes on along the minus strand of DAISJZ010000032.1, from coordinate 25,290 downwards.
CTCTTTTTCATAAAGTAATTCCTCGTCCGGAAAATATAATTTCATATTACAGAAAATTATGTATAGATGCCTGAATTTTTGTTAAAATTTTTTTGCGGCAGTGGTATGCGGTAACTCAGTCCTTTTTTATAATCCTCACTGCGCCGGGGCATTTCTCTTTAAAACTTTCAGCGTCCTGTAGTGATCCTGTTTTGTGTCCGTAATGCATAGGAATCGAGAGAACCGGCCGCAGAATAGCAGAGGCTGCTGCTGCATCAGCAGCATTCATTACTCCGGCTCCTGAAACCGGGAGAAACGCGTAGTCTAATTTACGGATATCCTTTATCTCCGGTATAAGTTCAGTATCTCCGGCGTGGTATATTCTCATGTCCCCGAAATCGATTACATAGCCCACCCATCCAAGCTCTCTCCTGTGACGTTCATCTTTTATGCTGTATGCAGGAACAGCTGTTACAGTGAAGATCCCGGCCTGGTAAACTCCCCCGGGTTCAACACTGATTGTCCATCCCGGGAACCAGTCGAGCTGTTCAATGCAGTCAGGTGTGGCATAAATGTTGGTTTTCTCTGCAGAGATTTTTTTTATGTCGTTAACGGAAAAATGAGTCTTATGACTATGGGTGATGAATATAAAGTCAGCGGTATCAGTACATTTGATTTCAAAGGGGTCAATATATAGAACTTTACCTCTGCCCTTTATTTTAAATCCGCTATGTCCAAGCCATTTGATCTCTTCCATCCGGTTCTCCTGAAATTTATGTCACTTATTTAAAGTAAGTAAAAATTGATGGTTAGTCAATAGGCTGTCTGCATATTTCATGTGCGCCGTAATTAAGATTTTATTGTTGTAACAATTGAATTTTTATATTATTATAAAAATATGATTAGTATCACTTCCCGGAAAAAAGCTGAATCTGTTCCTGCAGGAAAGAAAAAAGATCTTTCTCACCTCTTTATTATGAGGTCAAGGCTTGTTATTGTCTTCACAATGCTTTATATTACGGCATTTACAGTTGTTTCTCTTGTCAGTTACAGTGTCAGTAAGGCCTTTATAATTAAGGATATTAATGTTGAGGTTCAGGAGGTTCTGAACGCCTATGCTTCAGAGGTTGATCAGTGGCTTAAGCGCATGGTCTCTGTTATTAATGCCAACGCATACCTGATAGAGAACGGGATCCGTGACGGGGCGATTACTCCGGAACTGCTGTCAAATATCAGCAGGGATGCTTTTTTTTCTGATATGTATTTCGGCAGTGTAAGTGGAACCTTTATCAGCGGTAAAGGGTGGGAACCCCCGCCCGGTTACGATCCCCGTAAAAGGCCATGGTATATCTCTCCGGTAAAGAGGGGTGAAACTGTAATTACCTACCCGTATATTGATATGGAAACAGGTTCTCTTTCGGTGTCGGTGTCATCTCCTGTATACAGGAAGGACGGTTCATTGCGGGGTGTACTCGCAGCAGATCTGCTTCTGAAAACAATCAGTGCCAAGCTTGAGAATGTCAGGGTAAGGGGTAAAGGATTCGCTGCAGTAATAGACAACAGGGGTGTCTCCCTGGTCCATCCGAATAAAGCAATGATAGGTAAGAATCTTACCGAGGACCCGGAGATTGGTGATGCTATGAAGCAGATTCTTCTTCTTAAGCAGGGGCGTATTGAATACGGAGCCCGCGAGGAGAAGTATGTTGTATTTACGAGAATAACGACGTCTGACTGGTACCTTGGTATTGTTTTTAAAAGGGAGGAGATGCTTTCAAGTCTTAAGGAACTTTCGTACAGATTTAACCAGATATTTGCAGTATCTCTTGTTCTTGTTATTGCAGCATCTGTTTATTTCGCAAGGAGGCTTACCCTTTTTACGGAGGTGCTTGAGAACGAGGTTGATGTACGGACCGCTGAGCTGAAAGAGAAGATCGCTGAAGTGGAATATCTTTCACTTACAGATCCCCTTACGGGAATTGCAAACAGGCGTAAAATTCAGGCTGTACTTGAAGAGGAGATTATCCGTTCTGACAGGATGTCTCAGCCTCTTTCTGTAATATCTATTGATCTGGATCACTTCAAAAAGATAAATGACACTTACGGGCATGAGACAGGTGATATAGTGCTGAAGCTGGTCGCTGAAGCCATAACTTCCGGTATAAGGGGGATTGATCACGCAGGGAGAATGGGGGGAGAGGAGTTTATTATAGTTTGCCCCGATACACCGGAATGCGGTGTTGTCAACCTTGCTGAAAAACTCAGGCTGGCGGTTGAAAACCTTGAAGTCCCCGGCGCAGGGAAAATCACAGCCTCTTTCGGTTGCGCGCTCAGGCTTCCGGATGAGAGCATAGACAGACTCCTCTCAAGGGCTGACAATGCTCTTTACAGGGCAAAGGATCTGGGGAGAAACCGTGTGGAGAAAGCGGAAGCGTAATCCGCTCTCTTATCTCCCGAAGGAAAGCTGAAATATTTTTTTTACCTCATCCCGTGCCGGAGCGGGGAGTGTGTTGGCAATATTTTTTGAAGTCATTGCAGTATCTGTAAAGAGTTCAATCTCCTCATCTGTAACCTCCTCCCTTTTTCCAAGGAGCGCTTCTATAAGCTTTCCGAACTCTTCGACATCTTTCAGCCCCATTGCGTTTATTACATTCTTTACTTTTGGTGACGCCGGCTCCAGAAAACGGAGATACCCGTACATGAGGAGCCCGTTGGCCCGGCCGTGATCAATATCCCTGTGATATGTAAGAGGGTATCCCATGGCATGAACTGCTGTTGTCCCTGTATGCGCGATAACCATACCCGCAAGCATTGAGGCGTAGAGAAGGTTTTCCCTTTCGCTGAATGAGGGAGTTGATTTATCTGTAAGTTTTTTAAGAGATATACCGAGGAGCCTCATGCTTTCAATTGCTATTGGAGCAATAACATCAGTCGCCCTTGCAGAGAGATACCCCTCAACTGTATGCGACAGCGCGTCAACCGCGGTGTTTATTGTTGTGTCTATGGGAAGGGTCTCAGTGAATGTCGCGTCAAGAAATGCTGCCGCAGGGAATATTTCAGGTGACGCTATACTTTTTTTGTTGCTGATCTTCCTGAATGTCAGAATCGAGTAAGGAGTTACTTCGCTTCCAGTGCCCGCTGTTGTGGGTACGGCGATGAGGGGGAGCGGCCTGTTTTTATATACACCGCTGAAAAGAGTTTCATCGTCAAGATCATTTGTCGCCAGAATCGCAATGGCCTTGGCAGCATCAAGGGGTGAGCCTCCTCCAATGCCGATAATGAAATCCGCTTTAACATCCCGCGCCATCTGCCCGGCTTCACGGACAGTTTCAACAGATGGATTTGCTTCAACACGGTTGAATCTTTCATTGCTGATTTTTTCTTTTGCCAGGGCATCAAGAACCTGTTTAAGAGATCCGTTTTTATCCGCAGAGCTTTTACCTGTAACAATAAGGGCCTTCTTCCCGGCAGCGGCAATTACAGAACTGTTTTTATCAATACACCCTTTTCCGAAATATACCTTAACCGGCATGCTGAATGTGAATTCCATTGAATACCTCCATTACTTTAATAATACAGGCGGCTCAAACCGTTCATAATAACCGAGAAGGTTCCCGTCCCTGTCCCGAACTGCGCGCATGTAGATGCGGTGCCTTTCATTATCTGTTATAAGCTCTTCTTCGAGTCCGGCTTTCATCTTTTCATGTATATCAATTATCATTTTTTGTGAAACTTCATTATGGCACCTGAAAATGGATTTTCCAAGGAGTGCTTCCCCCTCTTTATATCGTTTAACTGCTGCGGAGTTCATATATTTAATAATATGATCATTATCCGCAAAAACAAAGGCATCTTTAAGGCTGTCGAGAAATATTTCATATAATTCATTCTGTTTCACAGGCAGGCACCTCCCTGATTATAAAAAGTCTTCTGATTCTCATTATCCATACTTCCGCCATTGAAAGAAAAATTCTGGGGAATATTATCCACATTGCCGGCACACCTATTGCAACAAAGAGCAGGGTATCTTCAAGGAGCGAGTGCGAAATCGCAATATGATGATTCATAAGATCTGCATCCTCCCGGCTGAGCCTTCCGTTTTCAGATTCCTCAAGCATTATTGCCGATCCGTAGGCCAGTCCCAATGTGTATGCTACGATCCAGAGGAATGTTACTGACTCCGGAAGTCCAAGCACCTTCATCAGAGGGGCAAATGTTTTTGACATCCATTTTATTATTCCGAACTCATCGAGTATCCTCTGCATAATCATAAGGAGTGACAGCAGTATAAGTATTTCAACGATAAGGAGCAGCGAGTCGGAAGCCCATGCTGTGAGAAGTGCCGTGAGATTATTTGATCCGGATATCAATGCGGATGCTGTAACAGCAGCTCCGCTGTCAGGGGGCATCAGGAAATTGAGCAGGCCTGCTCCGATAAAGCTGTAAACCAGTCTCACAGTGATCATTTTAGCAGCTGAAGATCCTGTTTTTTTCTGTATGGGAGTTTCAAGAAAGAAACTGTGGGATATGAGGCACATGAGCGCCAGTATTGTAAGCTCTCTCCCTGTAAATGGAATTGTGCTTATTACAGCTATGGCGCTATATATGTTGAGGCAGATGCTGGTAATAAATACAATTGCCGCGTCACCTGGGAGTCCGGCAAGTTTAAAGAGCGGGTCCATATACCCCGCAATGATTTCGAGAATACCCGCGTATTTAAGGAGTGTAACTCCTAATGAAACAGGTATCATTATCGACAGCAGGAATTTTGCTGATTTAAGTGCGGAGGGTATCGCGTCAGTAACACACTTTTTAAGTCTGCTGTATACTGTCATATCTCTTTCCATATAAGGCCTCTGTTTATCATAAAGAAAATCCTCTGATGATTTGTCAAGACTCAAAAGATATTTTACTTGCCTGGTCAGGTTTAAATATTTTTTATAATATGTGCCATGAAGTAACAAGGAGGATCAATTTGAAACGATTATCGGCTTTGTTTATCTCACTTTTGTTTTTTTCCGGAATCACTGCAAAAGCGGAGGATACCCGTTTCTCTTCACCTGAAATTCGCAACCTTGAAAAGCAGGGGCTCAT
>DAISJZ010000032.1:0-20120 GCA_036821145.1 Spirochaetota bacterium | reverse complement strand
AGGATACCCGTTTCTCTTCACCTGAAATTCGCAACCTTGAAAAGCAGGGGCTCATAATAAGAGAGAGACCCGATACCTGGAAAACACGGGGAGGGCTGATAATCTCCGGATACGACAGGGACGGGAAAACAAGGCTTGAACATATCATGAAACATCTTTCTGATGTGAAGGGTAAGGGGAAGCATGGCGTATTTACAATAGGGAGCGACAGGGTAATAATACTGATGGACAGAGTCTGGGCTGAGGCAAAAAGCGGCAGCCTTAAGCCGCTGCATACCGGAGCAAGGTATGTTTATGTCTACGATGCCGGTCACAGAACGGGCTACCTTGGAGGAAGGGGGGGAGCCAAAAAAGGCTACCCTGTTTTAAGGAAGGTGAGGCTTGTGCTTGAGGGGAAGACTCCCCGGGTTGTCACATTCTACCCGATATAAAAAACTCATCTCTTCCTGATTTTGTAAGCGAATTCAGTGATTACGCGCTTCAGTGTTTTGTCAAGTGTCTGGTCGATGTAAACAGAGGGGCACCTGGATGCTTCTGTTCCTGCCCCGGTTCTTTTTACGACAAGCTTTTTCCATCTTGCGTCAACAGTTATCTCGGTCAGAATCCCGGCTTCTTCGATTTTCATAATGTACTCTTCAGAAAACCGGTGAATTGAAGTCTTATCTGAATTGATTCTATCCATAAAATATTGAACTCCGTAAAACATAACCCCTGCATCTGATGAGACCCCGTTAAGAATGTAATCCCTCAGCATTGTGTCAAACTCGAACTGGCTTGGTATTTTTGGTGATGATATAATCTGCCCCAGTTCTGTATAACCTGATGCCGTGATGTCCCCCTCCTTCAGGTTGTTCCGGTCTGTGTATACCGTGTAATGATAATAGCTCCTGCAGATGATTATCTGTGTTGTCTCCCTGAATGAGCGGATCATCACATAATCGCCCCAGGGGAGTTTATTCCCCTCCGCCCTGTAATCAAAGAGGGGGAAGTCCCGCATGCAGTCGTACTGACCGGCATAAACGTCAGAAAACAGAGAGTGAAATATCAGCACTGTAAAAATAATAATTGAGCGATTTAAATGATTCATAATCAATACTGTTCCGCTCTTTTCCGGATAAAGCAATCATAAAAATTTATCCGCTCCAGATATAAGCATTTCTCTACCTCATCTGCTTTTATGAAGAGTCAGGGGAACAGTTATTACATTTTCTCCGGAAATTCTATACCGGCTGCATGAGCATTTTAATATTAAAGTTAAAACGTACTCTGTTTTTTATATTCTATGGGGATGTTTTTCGTGAAATATTACATAATTGGCACAGATATGAATCAAAAGATATCTTTTGCTTGACTAATAGAACTTTCTGAGCGAAAATATAAGAAAGAGGTAAAAAGTGTCCGGATTTTTTCATTTTTCAGAAGCAATATCCCTTGCTTTACATGCAATGGAATTAATGGCAAGGGAGAGAAATACTGTTTTTACGGCAAGAACGCTTGCCGGAAGACTTAATGCTTCCGAGGCTCACCTGGCTAAAGTGTTCCAGAGGCTTGTAAAAACGGATCTTGTTATTTCACACAGGGGGCCCAATGGGGGCTTCAGACTTAAAAGGGAGCCGGAGGAGATAACTCTTCTTGAAATATTTATGGCCATAGAAGGTAACATCAGGCCTGATGTCTGTCCTATGATTAAGGAGACCTGTCCTTTCAGCCAGTGTATATTCAGCGGTATTATGTTTAAGTTTCAGAATGAATTTATGGATTTCATTAAAAAGAACAGGCTCAGTGATTTTATCCTTCAGTAGCAGGTGATTTTTTAAATGAAGGAGTTTTTCTTGAAGTTAATTGATATCATCAGTTTTATTATAAAGATAATAAGCACCATGGATAACGAAGTTATGAAACAATTGGATAAAAACCGGAAACCCTTTTTTATTTTTTCACTCCTGGCAGCACTTGCGTGTTCACCTCAGATTGTACATCATAGCGGTGATTATACAATAGACAGGAATGAGCCTATCTGGGAGACTTCAAAAAATGCTGTTGAATACGGATACAGGGACAGCAGGTATATAAAAAAGATATGGCCGAAAAAGGAGCCGGCTGTAATTACAGCAGTAGGTGATGTCGCTCTTAATTTCGCTGTAATGAAGGAAATCCTTGACAGCAGGTCCAGGAGATACGGCAGAAAAAATGCGATGATGTACCCCTTTTCAAAGGTCTCCCATGAGATAAAAGGTATCGGTTTCTGCAATTTAGAAGCACCTGTTACAGACCGGGATTTTAAACCATTCAGCGATAAAGACGAGGTTTTCTATTTTTCCTCCCCCCCCGGTAGTGAAGATATACTCCGTTATGCCGGCTTCGATATAGCCTCTCTTGCCAATAACCATATAAAGGATTGCGGGGAGAGCGGGATGTTTGAAACGGCCGAAAGAATAGAAAAACTTAACATAGCCCCAGTTGGTATAGGAAAAAATATAGATGAAGCTTTGAAACCTGTTTTTATGTGGCACCGCGGTACAAGGGTGGCTTTTTTTGCTTTTAATAATGTAGTGCCAAGAAGCGTATGGGCCGGGCCGGACAGAGCGGGCGCTGCCGGCGGTTCTGATGAACTTATGGTGGCGGCGGTTAGAAAGGTCAGGGATGAAGTGGATGCAGTTGTTGTCAGTATACACTGGGGACAGGAGGTTATCTCGGATATTCCGGTGGCACAACCTGAAGCTGAACAGATTGCGTTGGGGCATAAGCTTATCGATGCCGGGGTATCATGTATACTTGGACATCAGTCCCATGGACTGGGCCCTGTGGAGCTTTATAAGAATGGTATAATTTTTTACAGCCTTGGTGATTTCGTTTTCGCCGGACGTCATTCGGCTGCTCACAGGACAAGTATACTTGCAAGAGTAACGGTCAGTGAAAAAGGGCTTGAGTCGTATACCCTTGTTCCTGTAAATATAAACCCTCTTGAAGTCAGTTATTCTCCTCAGATTCTTTCTGAAAGGAGCGGCACGCAGGTAATTGACAGAGTGCTCTCTGCCAGGGACAGCAGATATTCAGATTACTACGAGCAGAAAGGGCTTGCACTGAAATAGCCTCCGGTTTACTTATAACTATATAAATTTTTGAGAGGGAGCAATGAGATCCGGCCTTAAGATTGCTGCAATTGTTATTATTCTATTTTCATCCGCTGTAATGATATCAGTACCTGCACCTAAAAAAAATGTAAAGCATGCGATAACTGAAAAAAAAATTGGAGATATATCTTTTGTTTTTATCCCCGCAGGTAGTTTTAAAATGGGGCGGGATGTTAAAGGGCAGGATTATGCCCCTTCACGTATGGTAAAGATTACAAAGGGATTCTGGATCGGGAAGTATGAGATTACACAGAAACAGTATAGTGATGTTACAGGTGTTAATCCCTGCTCAGACAGCAGGTATGGTGAAGGGGACAGCCTGCCGCTCTTTAATGTCAGCTGGTATGACGCTGTGGAGTTCTGCAACCGGCTTAGCGTGAAAAACGGTCTTAAGCCTTACTATAATATTTCAAAGGAAGGGAGTGATGACAGCAATATATCATCACATGATAATATAAAGCGTGAGGTCACTGTTAATACTGATTCTGACGGTTTCAGGCTCCCCACAGAAGCACAATGGGAATATGCCTGCATGGGCACAAAACAGAGTGATTTTTACTGGGGAAACAGCCAGACCTGGGATGGCTCAGGGAGGTACGCGTGGCATATGTTTAATGCAGGGCAGAAAAAGTACAGCAAAGGGCGTTTCTGGTGGGTGAAGTATCATAAAGTGAAGACGCCGGGGCAGAAGAAACCTAACCTGTTCGGTGTTTATGATATGAGCGGTAATGTAGCTGAATGGTGTTTCGATAGATATACTCCGTCATATTCATCGACAGAGAAAGAAGATCCTGACGGCGGTGATAATGAGTTCAGGTACAGGGTTGTAAGAGGTGGCTCAATACTGGATTCCCCTAAAGATCTGGCAGGATATAAACGCTGGCCTGTTGAGCCTTTTGAGAAAACAGGGACTAACGGGATAAGGGTTGTTCTTCCGGAGTAGAATTAATTTTTTATAAATGCAGCAAAATCTCTGTTTTTCAACAGGTCCTCCGCAATAGTCCTGTAGCCCTGTTCTGTAGGGTGGCTTGAATCTGCGAATTCCTCTTTCGGGGGTATTGCCGGAACAATGGCTGTTATCCCCTCCAGTGCAAGATTGTTTCTTATTCCGTTGACAATATTTTCGTGCCGTTCTGCGCTTTCCTCAGTGAGCATATATCTGTTGAATGGAGTTATAATCGCAAGTATATCGTTGCCCCGGCTTTTAAGAAGTTTTAATGTTTTTACAGTGTATTTCCACTGCAGAGATTTTTCTGTTTCAACCCACTGCGCTTCCTGCCGGGGGAATTTTGACGAATCCATGGGTTTCGGGATTTCATATATCCGCGTCTCCGGATTTAAAAAAAGAAACGGATTTTCCCCCGGATTTTCCATGCACCACCTGTATAGATTTTTACTTCTGAATTTAGTGAGACGCAGGTGATCAACCCAGAGAAAAAAATGACTGTTTCTTTTTATAAAAAAAGATAATCTTTCTTCAAAACCGGGGTTGTATGCGGGTATTACTTCAGTAAACTGCGGGAGCAGCCCCCTGTGATTTATTTCGCTGTTTTTTTTGCCCGTTAGATCGTGCCGCGGGGAGCTCATCCATAAAAGGTTTATTCCGACTAAAATTTTTTTATTTGTCAGAGCTCTGCAGTAGTTTTCCACGAGCCCGTACATAACAGCAGGATGTATTCCGTCAATACCCATGTTGCTGAATTCGGCAGTTTTCTGATGGCGGTTCAGGTGTGCTGTCAGTGTGCCGGTGGCTGATGTGTAATGGCCCCATATTACGGAATCGCCTATTACAGGAATGGCATTATAGGAAGCGGCACTTTCCGAGTATTTATTGTAAAGGAAATAATCTTCACCGAGATAATAGGGGAGCCTGTAGTCCGATGTGAAAAACTGGTCTCCAGTTAAAGGAAAAAGTACCGGAAAAGCAATTGCCATGACAAACATGGATGCTGTTATATATATCAGATATTTAAGCCTGTTCATTAGTCAGATATCCCTAAAACTGGAAATAGATAAAATCACTTGCGTCCGATGAGGCGAAAAAAAGAATCCACGCCAGCATTATAACTAAAAGAATACTTTTTACAGCCGGTTTATCCAGAAAATTCAGTAACCCGTATTCCCTGAGCCAGCCGTATAAATAACATAAAATTAAAAGAACAGACATCAGTACAGGAATTGAAGGTGCCGTATACCCCGAACTGAAGATGCCCCCGATATAATTAAATGCATCCGCGCCGCTTTCAGCCCTGAAGAATATCCATGTAAAAACAATAAGTATAAACACAATTATCCTTCTTATAAATACCGGCGCAATCTGTATTACCCTGAACCTGCCGATCAGTTTACCGATGACATGAAGAGCACCGTGTATAAATCCCCACAGCACAAAATTCCACGCGGCTCCGTGCCATAGACCGGAAAGGAGCATCGTAATCATTGTGTTCCGTGACTCGGTAATTTTCCCCTTTCTGTTTCCGCCAAGCGGAATATAAAGGTAATCCCTGAACCATGAGGAGAGGCTTATATGCCACCTTCCCCAGAAGTCCCCGGTACTAACCGCCATGTACGGGAGCCTGAAGTTTTCCATAAGTTCAATGCCGAAACACCTTGCAATACCCCGCGCCATGTCAGTGTATCCGCTGAAGTCGAAGTAGATCTGCCATGTGAAGGCAAGTGCCCCGAGTACAAGATCCGGTGAACCGAACTGCGAGGGGTTTCCGAATATTTTATCAGCGTATAACGCGAAAAAGTCGGCAAGGGCTGCTTTTTTAAAGAGTCCCCTTGTGAATATGTATGCTCCTTCAGCAAGGTCTGAGCTGTTCCCCCTGTCCCAACTACGCAGCTGCGGAAAAAGCCCTGATGCCCTTGCTATGGGGCCGGCGGATAACTGGGGAAAAAATGAGACAAAGAGCGCGTGTCTCCCGAAGTTTCTTTCCCTCCCGACTTTCCCGAAGTAAAAATCTATAACATATCCCATTGATATGAATATAAAGAAAGAGATGCCAACGGGAAGAAGTATATCGGGCTGCGGCAGCCTGTATGTATTTCCTGTGATTTCAAAAAGTTCATTGATGTTTGATGTTATAAAGCCGGCATACTTGAAAGAACCGAGAAGGGTGAGACTGTTGGTAATACTCAAAACAAGAAACAGTTTCCTCTTTCCTGTTTTTTCCATGAACATCAGGAAAATGTAGTCAGCAGCAATAATCCAGAGAAGAAGGAGCGGATAGAGCGGATTAAACCACCCGTAAAAAATAAATGATGCGGCAAGTATGAGGTACTGCCTCCCTGCGCTGTTTTTTATACTCCTGAAAAGAATATAAAAAACAGCAAAGAAGAAGAGAAAGGTCCATGTCTGAAAGAGCATTTAATCTATTCAGCCCTTCTGACGCATCTGAATCCGATGGTGTCGCGCAGTATGCAGGCATCGCTTATTGAGCCATCCATGCTCCGTGCAGTGGAATTTACAAGTTCCTCGCCATCGTTCCATGAACCGCCGCGGATAACACGCTCTTTACCGGTTTCCGGGCCTGTCGGATTTTCTGCAGGAGATTTTCCGTAATAATCTGCAGCGTAGAAGTCGTTGCACCATTCCGCCACGTTTCCATACATATCAAAAAGACCGAACTGGTTCGGTTTCCTTGAACCCGCTGTTTCAGGTTTGCCCGATGAGTTTCTGCTGTATATCGCGTAGTTTTTAAGATTCTTTGAGTCTGCTCCGAAGTAATATTTACTGTCAGTACCGGCTTTAGCAGCGTATTCCCATTCAGCCTCTGTGGGAAGCCTGTATCCGTCAGCTTTAAAGTTGCACTCCCATGTCTTTTCATCATAACATGGAGTGAGCCCCTCTTCTATTGATCTTTCATTGCAGTAGATTGCCGCATTTACCCATGCAACCATCTCCGCGGGGTTTTTATCATTTTTAAAGTGTGAGGGGTTCGGCAGTTCAAGTTTTTTATACATTCCCTGTGTCACTTCATACTTATCAATGTAAAAAGGGGAAACCTTAATTTTGTGCGCGGGGGACTCTCCGGCATTACTGCTCCCCATTGTAAACTCTCCGCCAGGGAGATAAACCATCTCTATCCCGGACTTTGTTGTGATATTTTTAATTGAAGTATCAGTATTTTTTTTCCCGCATGACACTGTAAATGCGACTGCTGCTGATAATGAAGCTGCAATAATAAACTGTTTCATTTTTATTCTCCTCATGGAATCCAGTCCGGTTCCTTATTCTGATTTCCGTCAAATGTTATCATCTGCCATTTTCCTGTGGCGATTTCAGCAATGCATATATTCCATCCTGCCGCAGTGCCGCCCACCTCCTGTGCCCCGTCAGGCCCGAAAGCGAAGGCAATATATTTTCCGTCAGGTGACCAGTCAAGGTGATACACTTCGTATCCTTTTTCAACATGCAGGAAACTGTATTTATCTTTTTCAGAAACAGGAACTGTTTTATTCATATTGATTTTAGCAAGGTGAAATTCCGTATCACTTCGTCCCCATCCTATCATGTTACCGTCAGGGGAAAATTCAGGCCTGCATCCCACCACATTGAGCCTGAAGTATCTTGTACCGTTGACATCGATGCCGATATTGGTATGCCTGTAACCCATCCCTCCGAGCACGGTTGCCGTGATATACTTCCCGTCAGGAGCCCAGCAGAGATTATAGAGGTGCTCAAGTTTTTTATTACGATGCTCACGTATTTCACCTGTAGATGTATCGTATATAAAAAGTCCCTTTGTTGACCAGCTCTCCATTGAAAATCTTCGGGTGGATTCAGATTTTGTGAAAGCAATGTACCTGCCGTCCGGCGACCAGCAGGGCTGACGTCCATGGTCAGATATCATTTTTTTACCTGAGCCGTCAATGTTCATCAGGTAGAGATCACGTTTTCTGTTTCTCCCCTCTCCTGTATCTATAACGCAGACAAATTTCTTTCCGTCCGGTGAGACCTTGGGGTACATTTCATGAATGTTTTTCGTGCCGGTTATATTTTTTTTACCGGTACCGTCGGCATTTATAATGAATATGTCCCAGTTTCCGTTCTGGTATGATTCATAAAGGAGACGGTATTTTATTGATTTAAGGTCAATGACATTGTACTGTTCAGCGGATGCTGGAAATATAACTGTAAATAGCGCCAATAATGCGCTTAGTATCCATTTTTTCATTGAATTCCTCTAAAAGATCAGGTCTGTGCATGGACGAACATTTCATTTTCTGAAAAAGGATTTTTCAAGACTTTTTTTCTGATGCCCCGGAATTGATAATTATATTTACTCTTTATCTTTTACGGGAAGTGATGTTTTAAGGTATTCTCTGAACTGTTCTCTCCCCCCGGCTTCCCAGTATTCTGTGAATCCCTTTTTATTCATCCGGATATCCTCCGGTATGCCGCTGAATTCACGTTCAAAGAATTTATGCAGGTGATCGTGCCGTTTTGATTTGTGTCTTTCATTATCATGCCCTCTGTGCCATCCGCCGATGAGAATCCTCGCCAGAAGTATGAGGCCGAAAGCCTGCACAAATGTAATTGTACCAAGGCCGAATATTACAGGCATAAGCCAGTTCCAGAGAAGTTTTACAGCTACGGCAAAGAGTGCGGCAAAAAAAACAGCGGCGCATATTCCGAGAATGACAAACCCGGCGAGCCTTGCCCCTCTTTTTATTAATGAATTTTTTTTATCAGACATATCAGTCCTCCAGTAAAAAATAGAATCTATTAAGCTCCCCCCTTATTTTTTCAAGGGCCCTTGATTTTCTTGAAAGGAGAGTACCCGCCGGCACTCCTGTCTTTTGTGAAATCTCCCGGAAACTCTGACCTTCAAATTCAGTCATTATTATAACCGCTCTCTGCTCATCCGGGAGTCTGTCAATAGAGTCAAAGAGAGCGGAGCGGAATTCCGAAAAAAGTATTTCAGAATCGATGTCCTGCCTGGCATCCTCGAGGAGTTCGAGAAGAGAAATCCCGGTTGCGGGGTCCTCCGCGTCAAGGGAGAGCGGATCTCTTCTCCCGCGCATAATGTCAATTACCCTGTTGCGCAAAGATCTGTACGCATAAGCCGTAATATTCTCAATGGGGCGTGTGATATCAGCTTTTTCAAATATCCCCGTAATTACATCCTGTACAATATCCTCACTGTCCCTCTCCGCGCTGTCATCAATGAGCTTCCTTACATATCCTGCCATCCTCCGGTATTCGGAGGTGAAGAATTCATTCAATCCTGAAATGCTATTTTTCAATTGGATATTCCCGGGACTCTCTAAAGTTTTTTCAATACTGCTATCCTTGCGGATGACTGTTCCGCTTCTGATTCAAGAGCAAGCCCGCATGCTGCGGCAATCTTAAGCTCTTCGTTAAACACATGTTCAGGAACAGGGCTTTTCGGCTCACCGATAATGAGCCTCCCTCCCGGTTTGAGCGCACGGGCAATGTCTGAGATGAAAGCAGCTTCATCTGGCGCCTCATGTATCACCCCGAAGGCGATTGCAACATCGGCCTTTCCGTAATACTCATCAATCATGAGCCATTCAGCTGTACATAACCTGGTTTTAATCCTGCTGCCAAGGCCTGCTTTGTCCGCTCTTTTCTGAAGTGTTGCCAGCATCCTCTCCTGCACATCAACGCAAATAACTCTCCCTGTTTCCCCCGCCATACGTGCTGCCGGGAGGCTGAAGTACCCCATGGCGCAGCCCGCGTCAATTACAGTCATACCTCCGGTAATATATTCGCCAAGAAATCTGTCCGGGTCAAGAGAAAGTTTCCGCAAAGGGCTGATAAGCAGGTATCCGGCCCACCAGGGGAATAGATGTTTATGTTTCATGTTTTTCTCCTTTTTTTACTATCTTTATAATCAGGACGCAGCAGAGCGGATTTTATTGCATAAAAATATAAAATAATTGACCCGTAAATTTAATATGCTAATTTTGACTAAATAGATTGCATTAATTGAAAATTTTATATAGTCCGGTAGAGAAATATGGGAAAAAATAATTTTAAATGGTTTGTCGCGGCCGCTGTTGCCGCAGTATTGATAATCCCGGTTTATCTTTTTAAACCTTCCGGACAATTAAATACTGAAAAGCTCAGAGCCGCAGTAGTTGCGGGATTTATGCAGCCTTTTAGTGATATGTCAGCTGAATTTGAACGTGAAACAGGGATAAGGATTGAGGTAACCTATTCCTCTGCCGGGAAGCTCTACAGTCAGGTTATTAATGGTGCTCCATACGAAATAGTTCTTCTGGATGAGGAGAGAGCCGGGCGCCTGTTCAAAGAAGGATATGCTGAAAATCCTTTTGTTTATGCGAAAGGTGAAGTTGTGCTATGGACTGTCAGGAAGGAGTTCTGTGGTAATGCTGACTGGCGTGATGCTGTTACGCAGAAAGATCTGAAGAAGATTGGTATAGCAAATCCGGAAATCGCGGTTTATGGAATGAGCGCAAAGAAGGCTCTTCAAAGCTCCGGTTTATGGAAGAGCGTTGAGCCGCGTCTGATACAATCTCCTGATCTTGCCCAGGTTTTTCAATATGCAACAACTGAAGCTGTTGATGCGGGTTTCTGCAATCTTTTTCAGGCATATTCGGAGAAAGGGGGGAAGGGTTGTTTTTACAGGATGCCGGAAGCTCCCCCGGTTATTCATTCAGCATGCCTGATTAAGAACAGTGCCGGGCGGGAAGCAGTTCTGAAGTTTGCGGCCTACCTTGTTTCACCTGAAGCGGAGAAGATAAAAAATAAATACGGATATAAATAAGTTAAAGAGGAATTTTTATGGCTCAGAAAATTATAATAGAACAGGCCCGGGAAAAGATGCTGGAGATAGCAGCAGAATATAAGCTTCTTGATGAGGAGATTAATATAACCTGCAGGACATTAACTGCTGAAGAGGCAATCGGAAACCCTCTGCATGATGATTATCCTATACAGAAGGGTAAGGAGCGTATGATTGAGGCTGAATTCATGGGGAAGAAGGGGCAGGCTTTTTCAGACTCATGCTCCAGTTACAGCTCCACTGTGAGAGATGTTCTCGGGATGGAGCTTGACACCAATGCGAAAAGAGCTATTTTTATTTCATCATTAAACGCGATTCTTTCACTCCTTGAAATGATTCCCGAAGCTATTCATTGCAAAGATGAGGAACCTGTCACATGCTCTGACTGTTTCAGCGATTTTTTAAAGAGCGAAGCTCCGGACAAAAAGAATGCTTTACTGGTGGGGCTTCAGCCGCGTCTTCTTGAAAAGCTGGCAGCTGTAAAAAATGTCAGGGTCTGTGATCTTGATCCGGATAATATCGGCGCAACGAAATTCGGGGTAGTTATAGACAGTCCTGATCGCTTTGAGGAAAACGCCCGCTGGGCAGACGTAATCTTTGCCACCGGGAGCACTATAGTAAACGGTACAATAGACGGGATTCTGGAGGCAGATCCCGATACCTGTTTTTTCGGTGTAACAATTGCCGGAGTTGCTGAACTTCTCGGGCTGAAGCAGTTCTGTTATATTATCGGTGAGAAGTAATAAGGTTTGAAAATCCGGCAGATGAATTATTGCAGCCGGATTTATCCTTTCTTTTTTCTTGACTTCCTGTTGAAATCTGTCTTACTTGAATAATTGAAAATTAATTATCGCAAACAACGGAATGTTAATCCGGGGCAAAATTTAATAGTTAAATACCGTAATTTCAGCCTGTGTAACTGACATGTGTTGTAAAAAGAAAAGGAGATAACCTATGAAGAAATTTGCTCTCTTTGTATTTAACGGGGATCCGATGTGCTTTATCCATGTTCTGCTGAATGCACTGGATATGAAAGATAAAGGTCATGAAGCAAAGATTATTATTGAAGGTTCATCAGTTAAGCTTATACCTGATCTTGTGAAACCTGATTTTCCGCTCAACATGTTATGGAAAAAGTGTATTGAGGCCGGACTGGTTGAGGGGGTCTGTAAGGCCTGCTCCGCTAAACTGGGAACCCTTGAGGCCGCGAAGGAGCAGGGGCTCACTCTTCTTGACAGCATGTCGGGCCATCCCGGAATTGCCGCTTACAGAGATGAAGGGTATGATGTTGTAACTTTCTGACTTGAGTACGCCGGAAGTTTATTCAGTCGTACTTTAAGCGGGTCTCTTTGTCAGCCATTGCCGGAGCTATGAGAGGCTTCCATGACGCATCTTCCCATGTCCCCAGTGATGTGTGCATAGTCAGGTATTTTTCCGGTATCGGATGCGTGCCAACAACAACTTTCACTCCGTTACGTTTTTCGAGAAATGATTTGAATGTATTGATATACGGACAGGGCGGGTAGCCCACTACCAGTCCTGTGGCAAGGTGAATCACCTCCGCCCCGTTTTTAACCATCTCTTCACCGGTGTATTCAATATTTCCCCCCGGACATCCGTTGCAAGATGTGTAACCAACCAGTTCCACTTCACGGTCTTTATAAATACTGAATGCGCCTTCCCTGTTCTTCATTGAGCGCAGGCATTTTCCCCCTGCGCAACTGCGGTAGCGGTCACATATTATTATCCCGATTTTAATTGTCTCATTCATTTTTTCCCTTCTAAAATAAACTCCGCGGGGAGTATATATTGTTTTTCCCCGCGGTGTGCTGATTTATCTTTTCTTCTTTTTTAATTTTTCAATTTCCTCTTCAACTTCTTCAGCTCCCTCCCGGTAGAACTTCTCCTCTTCTGGATCGAGCTCTTTCAGCAGTCTTAAAAATTCCCCGGCGTGAACACGTTCCTCGTCCGCAATATCTTTCAGCACTTCTTTAGCGAGCTTATTATCGGTTGACTCTGCAAGCTGCATGTAGAGCTGGATAGCTTCATATTCCGCCGCAATCATGAACCTTATGGCCCTGATTAATTCAGCATCTGTAAGTTTTTTCTTTTCCGCAAGTCCCGCAAAGGGGGTACCAAAATCCGGCATGATGTATCTCCTTTTATTTTTTAAAAATAAGTTAAATTGTTCGGTTAATACAGTAACTTCAATTAAAAGGTATACATTTATCCGGTGTTAAAGATCAATTGTTTTTTAAAAAAACCGGAACCTGTCTGACAGTCAGTAGCCTGAAAGATAGTTGATGATATATGTTTTATGAAAATTTGAGATAACGTAAAATGAAAATTCAGACACAGCTTTTTTATGATTTCAGAGAACAGCTTATAAAGCCATATTATCTGCAGTACATTGTAAAGTGTCTCATCGGGTCATCGATCTGTTATGCTCTTTACAGGATTTTCCCTGAGCATCAGTTCCAGTGGAGCATAATTTCTCTTCTCCTGGTCCTTGCGCCTGAAGAGAAGGATTCATACCGTTTATCCCTGGACAGGATGAAGGCTAATATCATAGGGGCTGTTGTCGGCCTTGCTGCAATTCTTTTATACGGGATGAATCTATCTGTTCTTCTTGTTTCGGTGATGATCACGATTCTCTTCTGTACATATATAAAGTTAGGGAATGCATCACGGTCAGCTCTTGCGGCATTGATTATTGTCCTTACTGATGAAGAACACATGGCAGGGGGAATTTCCGCATATGAGAGAATGTTCTGTGTCGTGGCCGGCTGCGTTATAGCCATGGTGATTACTTATATTTTTCTCCGGCTCAACAGGTCGGGAAAAAGTGCGGAGGATGCTGATTGATTATATTGGACTGATGATTTATTACGCCTCCGCTATCCGTTCTTTTATGACCCGGATTTTTCCTGTTTCTCTTCCTGTATTTTTTTTATCATCTCTATAAACTGCTCATAGAAATCCTTGAGCTGATCATCCTGCCGGAGCGGTCTTGCCGCTGGCTCTTCCCCATTAATAATATTCTGTATCTGCTGAGTCATTACATATATCGGCCCGGAGATTGTATGAGTAAGCCTGATGAGGTAATAAAAAAGTATAAGTCCCATAATTACCATGAAGCAGGTGATGATAATGATTACGATAAAACCTGATTTAATCAGTCCGGTAAGCACAGAGATATGCTCTTCAATGACCTGAACACTTTTATTATGATCTTCTGATATTTTATGCGATTTAAGCTGAAGGTCGGAGTTTGAAGTCATATCAGAATATTTTATGAAGGCATTGACAATGTTTTTTTCAGTTTCAACGGCTCCCCGGAGATCTTTAACTGTCCCTGTGATTTTTTTATCTGTAAGGGCTGTATGAATTACCAGAAGCGCCAGCACTATGAAAAACGCTATAAAATAAAATCGTATAACTGCGAAGGATGTCTTAAGCTGCAGTTTTCTGTCGATAAGCCTTTTACGTTTCATCTTAATTCTCCGGTATCATTTTCAGGTATATTAAAATCAGTATATAATTCATTACTTTGTACTAAAAAGTATATTCAGGAATTATTACTGATTAAAAGTTTAAAAAAATCCTCCCGTCAAGCAAAATGCCTTGTAAAAAAAATAATGCTCTGATAAAGTAATAGATACAATCAGTATTAATTTAAAGATATTGCCGGATAATGAAAAAAATATTATATCTGTTAATCCTCGCAGCGTTTTTTTCCCCTGATATGATCTCTGCGGAGCCTGATCACGGACCTGTTTTTAAGGGATTCTATGCACCCTATGGGGCCGGGTCCTATACAGTGCCTTATGATAAAAACATTAATGGGGGGAGTGAAAACACCCTTGCATCAGGTTCACTGCGGGATTGTGATAATTCGCTGAAGACTCTTAAAGGTTACTCATTTTCATGCGGATATTTTTATGACTGGTTTCAGTGCGATATCAGCTATTCGATGATGAAAACAGATAATCTCATAGTGGAACATGCCTCTACGCCGGGGAATGAACATTCAGCTGACGCTGATTTATGGAACGCTGACATAAGGGCCGGTTACCGTTTCAGTAATCCCGGTGATACATCTTATAAGTGGCTTTATCTCGGTGTGCGGAGATCTGAACTTGAAATATCATTTAACAATACCAGTGCGGAAGCAACAGGTTTTATGGCGGGATTTTACGGGTTCAGCAGTTTCGGTTTATCCGGGCCATTTGAGTTTGTACTGACCTGGGATCTGTATGCCGTGGGTTATCGTTATAACTGGAATAAATTTCATTCCGATGTATATGTTGATGTAAGCCGGAAATTCGCCATGGATTTAGGTCTCTCAGGGGGGATAGGGGTCCAGTACGAGCCCTGGGATCTTGCTGTAGTATTTAAAGTATCACCTTTTATCGCATACAGGAAGTATGAGGAGGAGGATACTGTGCAGAACCGGGAGACAGAGGCGGCGCTTGGCGGAACTTTGATTGGTATTGAGATAATATTTTCGATTCCTGAATACAAAAATAATATTGTAGAGTAATAACAGGTAAAACAGGTTTTTTTGTGAAAAGAGTGACTGATTATATAGTTTGTTATGTGATAATTCTGATTTTAATGTCAGGCTGTTCCTCCTCTCCCTATGAGAAAACTAATATAACAGACAGGATTGGCGGGAGCCCCGCGACTCCGGTTCTTAACTATGAAAACAGGGTTAAACAATACGGTAAGGTAATTCCTTATTCTCATTTTAAAATATATATTGAGATAGAGGAACCTTTCATTATAAGCATACCCGAATTTAATCCTCCCGCTAAAATTTACAGTATAGCTGCAATCGAAGGAACTGCAGTGTACCGTCTTAAAATAAGCAGCAGCGGGACTGTTGTCTCCTCAGAAAAGAAACTTTCAGCAGGCCTGGGACTTGATGAAGCTGCAGATGATATATTGAAACATATAAAAATTGAACAGTCCCGGTTGGCGGGTAAAAGCTTTAACTCCACGGTAGATATCAGAATTTCTTTTGTTACGGATGGTGAGCAGTGAGAAGATTAATAACTGCCATTCTGATAGTTCTATGCGGCAGGGCACTTTACGCTCATACTGTTTCCGGCAGAATAACAGACAGCAGTACCGGTAAAGCTATACCGGAGGTATCTGTAGCCATTGAGGAACTGAGGGATGTGCAGATATCAGCTGATGATGGTACGTTCAGCTTCAGTAATGTACCGGCCGGGTATTATACTCTTCATACAGCACATCCGCTTTACGGGAATAAAGAGATAAGTATCCGGGTTAAAAGAAGATTTATTATAGAGATTGAGCTTTCTGATAATGTTTACAGCCTGACTCCTGTTGTGAATACAGGTGAAGAGATTAAAACACGTCCCGGCAGTCAGTCTATAACTTCTGATGATATTAAATATATGCCGATGAGCGGAGTGGGGGATTCTCTCCGGCTGCTGCAGACCCTGCCCGGTGTGGGGAGCTCTTTTACTATGGCAAGTGTCCCTGTTATCCGGGGGCTTAACCCGATATATGACAAAACCTATATTGATGATATACCTGTGGATTATCCGTATCACTATTTTCCGCCGTTAGTTCCATTGCTCTCTTCGATTAATGAAACAGTAATCGACAGGGTTACACTGAACAAAGGCCCCTATCCTTTAACCTATGATGACAGCATAGGGAGCATAATCCATGTGAAAACAAAAGAGGTCCGGCAGCCTGGTGTTCACGGTAAAATTGTTGTTAATCCGCTCCTTCCGCTATTCCCCACGGTATACTGTGAAGCCGCACCTGTTGCTGATTTTTCAATACTCTTTGCCGGGCGCAGGACATATGTCGATTGGGCTGCTGATGCTGCGGATATTGACACTGACAATACTTTTTATTTCCAGGACCATTACCTGAAGATGAGATATAACCTGTTTTCAAAACACAGGCTGTATTTTACCGCGTTAGGTTCTGATGATTATATCTCGACAAAGGATATCAATGCCAGGACTGAGTACCATGCTGAATCATTGAAATGGCAGTATCTGCTGAGCAGAAAGTTTTTCCTGGAAACCTCATTTCTCCGCAGCAGGATTAATCATTATTACAGCAGTGAGGATGTTGATGCAGGGGAGACTCCGGTGAACGTTGTTTTCTCGCCGGTTATGTACAGGCTGATGCAGACACTTGCAGCGGATTTATCGCTATTCAGTATTAAAACAGGGTATGAGTATACAGTGCATAAGGATGGAGTTTCGGGGAACATTGCTCTCTCTGAACTTGTTGATTATGACATCGAAGAGCAGGCCGGAGATAATGTATCAGCGGCATTTCCCGTTGAGGGTAAAAGTTTCTCCCTTTTTAATGAAACCGGTATTGACCTTAAACCTGTATATCTGAATCTCGGTGTGCGTTATAAATATTACGGCCCGATAAAAAGCAATTCTGTTTCATATCGCGGGATCGTATCATATTCAGTAAAAAGTCACGAACTGAAAATATACGGCGGCGGAGGATCATACTGTGCTCAGCCTGATATGTATTACTACCTGGGAGAATCCAGGAGTAATCTTAAAGAGGCAAAGTCCTGGAACGGGATTTTAGGTTTTGAAAAGAAAATAACAGCCTCTGTAACGGGGCAGCTTGAAACTTATTACGCTGAATATAAGGATCTGTTCTCATCAGGCTTTGATGCGGTATCAAGCACCGAGCTCCGCAGGCTTTCGCAGATAAACCCGTATTCAAGGGATAAAAGCGGGAAGGCTTACGGCGCGGAATTTTTTCTGAAAGGAAAACTCGGTAAATTCGAGGGCTGGACAAGCTATTCTCTTTCAGGATCACGGATGAGTGACGGTGAGGATGAATACAGCTCCGACTATGATCAGACACATATATTCAAGGCATCGATCCTTACGCACAGGGGGAGGTGGACACCGTCAGCTGTATGGCACTACTATACATCAATGCCCTACACCCCTGTAACAGGTTCAACTCCGGACGGCAGCGGGGGATTTGAACCGCAGTACGGCAGTTATAATTCCAGGCGATATCCCGCGCATCACAGGCTTGACGCGAAACTGACATATACAAGGGGGAACCTGCGCTGTTATGCGGAGGTGTGGAATGTTTATTACGTCAACGGATATGATAGAGGTGATAAAGAGTTTAAAACAAATAAATCATATCTTTTCCCGGTATATGACAATGATAAACCATACAGCAGCAGTAACCCCGAAAAACAGGAAGACATACCTCTTGCATTTCTATGGTTAGGAGTTGAGATATGTTTCTGAGATTAATTGTTGCCTTACTTATTCTCCTTCTGCCGCTCTGTGCTGATAGCGCGCTTAAAACAACAGAACGCTATGAATCTAACCATGCTGAATCTGATATAAAGATCCTGAAATCAATAATCGCAAGGCGTCCGGAAGATCTTAAAACCCTGAAACGCCTGATAAACCTTACATTCGCTATGGAACAGTTTGAAGAGACGGAAAAATACTGTGAACAGTACCTGCGCATTCAAAAAAACAGCGAAGCTGCATATACAAAAATAATCGCTGCAGCATCACTCGGAAAGTTTAAAAGCGCGGCGGACCAGGTCGAACCTTTCATTGATGAATATGAAAAAGAACTGAGCAGCAGGGATGTGATGCTCCTCAGATATAAGGGGTCTCTTTATAGAAAATCGGCTGTAAGCAGAGGTGAGCCAGCCGGCGGGGAGAAGACATCGTGGGGTGAGAATTCACTGATTAAAACAGTAATCCACCGTGACAGCATCTTTGCCGGATATAATTTTAATGAATATGCGCATACTGTTTTTAAAGTAAGCGGGAATATTCTGTCTGACGCTGATAATTTTCCCGCGTATCTCTCCGGCATCCCGTTTTCATCAATCAGCTTTGTATCCATATCTGATGACGGGAGAGAGGTTCTGGTCAGTTCCCGCTCCGGAGATAAATCTTCAATCTATATCCGCAGGTATCTCCCTGATAAAAAAAGATGGTCTTCATGGGAGAAGCCGGATGAACTTAATCCCGGCAGATGGAACCATTACGGAAATTTTATAGATAACAATACGGCTTTATTCTCTTCATCTGATGGTGAAGATTATGATCTCTATATTTCCATGAGGGGTAAAGATGGAGAGTGGGGCAAAGCCCGGAAACTGCCAGGTGTGAATACACCTCTTGATGAAATATCAGTATCCCTTCATCCTGATGGAGAGACTCTCTATTTCTCTTCTAATGGTTATGAGGGGATGGGCGGTTATGATATGTATGGAGCTAAACTTGCACGCAAAGGTGAATCTTACGAAGTAACAGGAATAAAAAATGTCTCTTCTGCGAATACATTCAGAAATGAAAAATATCCCGTGTTTATTAATTCATCGGGGAGTGCCGCGTATTTTAATTTCAGCGCAGGGATGAATAATAATGTTTATATCTGCGGCGGCCTGCCGTACAGACCGGACCCTGTATTTTTCTATGACGCGGAAGTTTTTGATGATTCCACGGGGCAGCCTGTTAAAGGGGCTTTTGCGGAATATAAAGCTTCGGGAGCAGACTTTACATTGAACAGGCCTGTGTATTCAGACGGCTTCACAGGCGCGACTCTCCGCCGCAACATGAAGTATTCTCTTACAATAAATGCAGATGGATATGAACCGTACACAAAAGGTATCTCATTTTCCGGAACCGGCGACAGAATTACAGAGAGCATAAAACTCAGGAAAAAGTCAATTGATGCGCCAGCCCCGGTTTACACAGTGCTTGTTACAACGCTTAAGCTGTTTAATCTTGATGATGCAAAAGCCCGGCCTGTTGTGGAACTGCTTGAGGAAAAAACCGGACTTCAGGGTGACGGTACCAGACGCAGTAAAAATATTTTATCATTCACAGCATGCGGAGATGAAAATTGTGCGCTGCGTGACGGCAGAACAGTTAAGGCGGATTATGTGATTTTCGGAACGCTGGCAGCTAAGAAAGAGTCAGCAATGAAAACTCTTGGTGAAACCGGGGAAGATCAGTACCTTGCTAAAAAAGTAACCGGAACAGTTTATACTCTGGAGCTTAAAATGATAAATGTTTCTTCCGGAATAGTTTCTGTATCATTTAAAAAGAGCACTTATAGCCCTGATGCATTAAAAAAGATCGCAAATGAATTTATCCGTAAAACTGCCCCCGAATTCAGATAATTTTTTATTGAC
>DAISJZ010000031.1:0-28713 GCA_036821145.1 Spirochaetota bacterium | reverse complement strand
AAATACTTTTTAGTGTAAAGTAATGAATTATATACCCCCGCCGCCTTCGGCGGCGAGGGAAATAGAGCACTTCTTGACTAAAAAAAGTTAAGGAATAAATACTGAAAAATATTGATAAAATGTTTTTAAAAAAATCACAATTATTACTGATGTCAATTAAGAATAATGAATAAGCTGAAAAGATAGTTTGGTATTTAATTTAGCGCTATTAATATACTTTTATATCATACCTGATGCAGTAATTATAATGTGACTCTTAATGTAACGTTTTATAATCCTATAGCAAATAACGAATGGTTTAAATTGTGTCATTGCGAACGACCATCAGGGAGTGAAGCAATCTGTTTTATGACTCAAATAGTAACTTTTTATAATAAATAGTTAATAATCTGAACAGATTGCCACGTCGCTATCGCTCCTCGCAATGACCAAAAAGAACTAATTCAATCGTTAAGCGCTATAATATTACAAACATAGTTGAAATATTAGGATTTATATCTTGCTAATATTTAAGTTTAATACTGAGAATTTTTTTCACAGTATTCCATTATCCAATATTATTTCGGGTTATTAAATGAATAAAAAATTATACTTAGCACCGGTTAAAGGGATTACAGACAGGACTTTCAGAAAAGTTTACGCTGCGTTTTTCAGCGGTATTGATGCTGCTGTTTCTCCTTTTATCACTTCTTCCGATTCCGTTAAAAAACTGACGGATCTCAAACCATCAGCTGATGATAAGATTAAAATCATACCGCAGATTCTTACTAAATCAGATGAACAATTTATTAATCTGGCAAAAAAATTAGCTGATAACGGTTCGGATGAAATAAACTGGAATCTTGGCTGTCCATTTAAAAAAGTAATTGATCGAGGAGAAGGTGCCGCTTTACTGAAAACTCCAGATGCAATAAAAAAAATTCTCGATAAAGTATGCTGTGCTTCACTGCCTCCACTGTCAGTAAAAATGAGACTTGGCCTGAAAGATTATAACGATATATTTCCCGTTATTGAAATACTGAATAGTTATCCTTTAAAAAAAATAATAATACACCCGCGAACTGCAGACCAGATGTATGATGGCGACATCAATATAAAAGTATTTCTCGAAGCTTTAAAACTTTCTGTTCATGAGATTGTTTATAATGGTGACATCACACACTACAAAGATATAGATTATATCCATGAAAAAACCGGTGAACTTCACGGATGGATGATTGGCCGGGGTTTATTGAATAATCCGTTTCTTGCTGAAGAGATACATTCCGGTAACATTGCTGATCACGCTGAAAAGATAAAACGGTTCAAACTTTTTATAGATGCTTTATTAAATGAGTATCAGTATGAACTCCAGTCATCATCCCACGTTCTTGATAAGATGCGGGGAGTATGGAGTTATCTTTCACAAAGTTTTGAAAATCCGAAAAAGATTGAAAAACGGATAAGAAAAACATCAAATATAAAACGTTATATTGATGAAGTTGATATAATATTCAACAGTAATCCGTTAATTAGAAATATTGAATCAATAATAAAAAAAAGCATATGACAATTTATATGCGGTTTAACATACAGGTCAAACCGCATATAAATCAACTCAGTATGTCCAGCCCATAATTCCAAGACCGATGATATTCATTATTATAGAAATTGAATAAAGCAGAACAAGAAATTTAATCTTTCCTTGAATTGTTTTTAGAGATATAATAAAAATTGATGAACAGAAAAACCAGAAATAGCCTACAAAAAAGATAAGCCATACTCCGGAAAATGATCTATACCAGAACGTGTACTCCCATACAAGGTGTCCCCCTTTATTAAGAAGGCACTCAACAAAAACGCAGAATGCTGAAAACAGGATCGCCATGAACCATTTTTCAGGGAGGCCTAATATTTTAATCTTTTTATCTTCTGATAATGTATGATAAAAAATAATACCTGCAATTGAAAACATAAACATAATTTCAATGTTCCATCCTACTAATGTACGGAGAGCAGTATCACCAGGCGCTGTCCAGAAAGCGGAACGTCCTGATAATACCATAACCCAACCATTCCATGTTTCATTTAAAAAATCTGATCCGAAAAGTGCAAGGCCGGAAAAAACCGCATTCCAGTTCCCGGTCTGTTTTGCGTCTTTAATTTCTTTTGAATAAATATACATAACAATTGCAAGTAACGGAATCACATACCATTTTAAAGTAGAAAGGTCTCTTAAGCCACTTAAAGCCTGAATTGTTGCTTCAGTCATACTCATACCCCCTGCATTTTATAATGAAGTTAAAATTAAAATATTCATTTTACATTATTATATAATACCGGAAATGATTTACAACTTATATTTGATTGAAGGTATGATTTATCGGAAATATAAAAATAGCTGCCCCGAAAGAGGCAGCTATCCGGATAATCAAATTTAACTGCAGATTACAGGTTAGACATGATTCCAGGAACAACTTCAAAGAGGTCAGCAACTATTCCATATGTAGCAATGTTGAAAATAGGAGCTTCCGGGTCTTTGTTTACAGCAACGATGCATTTAGAACCTTTCATACCTGCAACGTGCTGTACAGCACCTGAAATACCGAGTGCAAGATAAAGATCGGGAGTTACAGTTTTACCTGACTGACCAACCTGTCTTGATGCTTCTGTCCAGCCGGAGTCAATTACAGGACGTGAACCTGCATATTCGCCGCCGAGTTTCTGTGCAAGCGGAATAACGATGTCTTTGTATTTGTCAGCGTCTTTAAGTCCACGACCGCCGGATACAATAACTTTCGCCTGTGAAATATCAACTCCACCCGCAGATGTAGCAATAACTTCTTTAACTTTAGTTCTTATTTCGCCAAAAGATGCAGATACAGCTGTTACACTGCCTGCTGCTCCTGCTTCTGCAGGATCATATGCGCCTTTTTCAACTGAAATAACAAATTTATCTGTTGTAACAGATTTTGTTTCCTGGAGTTTACCATTATAGATGTTTCTTGTGCAAACAAGTTTGCCGCCTTCAGCAACAACTTTATTTACGTTAGAAACTATACCAGCGCCGATAGCCATAGCAGCTTTAGCAGCATAGTCAACACCATCATATGTATGAGGAACAAGAACGCCTTTTACATCCTGTGATTCAACAACAGCTTTAACAGCCTGTGTATAACCATCAGCTGTGTATGCTGCCACTGCCGCATCAGTAACTGATAATACAGTAGGAATGTAATTTGCAACTTCTTTCGCAATAGCATCATCTTTTGCGAAAACAGCAGCAGCCGGCTCGAGACCGAGTGCAGGTGCGATTTCTTTAGCTACCCTGCAGAGCTCGAGTGTAGCAACGCTTAATTTACCATCTCTGTGTTCTGCGACTACAAGTAATTTAGCCATTATCAGATCCTCCCACCTTATATCACTTTCGCTTCATTTTTGAGTTTATCAACAAGTTTCGCAGCCGCTTCTGCAGGAGCACCCTGAATTATCTCTGCCATAGAATCAGATACAGGAACAAACATCTTGATAAACGCAGTTCTCGCTGAAGCTGATACACCGAGGTCTGCAGCTGATTTTGTGTCGAGCTGTTTTTTCTTCGCTTTCATGATACCGGGAAGAGTCGGATATCTTGGCTCGTTAATACCTGACTGAATTGAAAGCATTGCAGGTCCTGCGAGTTCAAGAACTTCATTAAGTCCGCCTTCGAGCTCTCTGTTGAGAGTAAAAGCTTTTCCGTCAGCTGTGTCGATTTTAACAACGTTTGTACAGTGAGGAATTCCAAGAAGATCAGCAACCATTACACCGGTAACCGCTGCCTGAAGGTCTTCTGACTGAACGCCTGTAAGAACGAGATCAACTCCGCCAATCTGTTCAATTGCTTTTGCAAGTGCGTTTGCAATAACAAATCCGTCAGCATCATAAACTGATGCATCAGTAATGTGGATTCCCCAATCAGCTCCCATTGCATAAGCCTGCCTTATATCCTTGGCAGCTCTGTCAGGGCCAGCTGATACTATAACTACTTCGCCGCCGAGCTTCTCTTTTAACTGGAGGGCTGCTTCAACAGCATAGTTATCGAAGTCGTTGATTTTAAAAGCGATTTGTGATTCATCAACTTTTTTGTCATCAACAATCTTAAACTTAGATTCCATATCCGGAACCTGTTTCAGACAGACAACTATCTTCATTACCATACTCCCTTAATTGAATTTTTGTTTGTTATTCACTAAAGTTAAAGTAAGACTTTATGCATTTTTTACTATAGTTATTTTAAATGTCAATATAAATCTCATTAAACGTTTAAAATAAACACAGCATACATATCTGTTTAATTAAAAGTTGAATCTCAATAAGCTTAATTGTGTGATATAATAATAACGATAAAAAAAAATAACGTTTTTTTTAACAAAGGGAAAACAGTCAGCAACTTTTCTGATAAGTCAAAAGACTTGTTGAAAAAGAAAAAATACTGTCCGGAAATAAATTCCGGACAGTATTACCGTTGCTTTACCTTATCAATTCAAAAACTGTCGCTGCGGCAGGCCCCCCGCCTGCGCATAGTGAAGCAACACCATATTTTATTTCACGTTTTCTCATTTCATGAAGAAGTGTTGTAATGATACGGGCTCCTGTCTGTCCGACAGGATGGCCCAGAGATATTCCGGAACCATTTACATTGATTATCTCTTTGTCAATTTTCAAAACTCTGTTGCATCCGATAATCTGTGCGGCGAAAGCTTCATTCAGCTCCCATAATCCTACATCACTCATGCTTAAACCGGCAAATTTAAGCGCCTTTTGAACAGCCGGGACAACCCCAAGCCCCATCACTTTCGGGTCAACAGCCGCAGATGCGGTTGCAACCAGTCTGGCAACGGGCTTCTGCCCCAACTCTTTTGCTTTTTCAAGACTTGCGAGCACAATCGCAGCTCCGCCATCGTTAAGAGAAGAGGCGTTACCTGCTGTAACAGTTCCATCTTTCTTAAATGCAGGCTTTAATCTGCTTAATGATTCACGTGAAACATCCTCACGCGGATGCTCATCTACTTCAAAAAGTGTTTCCCCCTTTTTTGTTTTTACAGATACAGGTGTAATCTCATCCTTAAACTTCCCTGCTTTGATTGCAGAAATAGCTCTCTGATGGCTCATATAAGCCCATTCGTCCTGTTCCTCCCTGCTGATTTCATACTGCTCTGCAATATTTTCAGCAGTAACGCCCATGTGGTAATTATTGAATGCGTCAATAAGTCCGTCATAAAGCATGTGATCGATAAGGGAAGAATCCCCCATTCGAAGGCCCTGTCTTGCTTTTAATGACATGTATGGCGCATTACTCATACTTTCATACCCTGCAACAAGCTCAATCTCCGTTTTGCCGAGCATGATCTGCTGAGACGCGATCTCTAAAGCCCTCATGGACGAAGGACACATCTGGTTGATTGTAACAGCTACAGTTTCGACAGGACAGCCGACACCAAGACATACCTGCCTCCCTGAATTCCCTTTACAACCGGCCTGAAGAACATTTCCAGCAATTACTTCATCAACCTGTTCCGGTTTTACACCTGCTTTTTCAAGAGCTGATTTTGCTGCTGCAATCCCGAGTTCAACAGCTGTTATGCTGCTCAATCCTCCAAGATAATCCCCGATTGCAGTACGGCTGGATGCAAGAACAACAACCTCCTTCATTCAATTCCCCCCGTATAATTCTATATATATTTTCTTATGGGATGGAAAGTTTAACTTTAAAAAGCAAAGGATTGCAAGTATTATTTTTTATATTTACATCATGACATGAAAAAATTTTTAAATTTTCATTAGGAACATAATGAAAATCACCAAAAAACAAAATAGCTATTAAATGAACTGTATTCCGTCCGACCGGTCAGCACGCCAATTGCACTTTTGCATCAACCGGAGTTCAGTATAACAGTGATAATGCGGAATAAATGATTATGCCGGATAAGTTTGTAACATCAGGATAATACGAAACTTATCCGGTAATTGCCTATTTATAATAATTTTTTATTTCTTCAACAACTCTGTCAGCAGGTATATTTATAATATCCTTTTTGCTTCTCTCTTTCAGCTCAAGCTCACCATTTGCAAAAAAACCTTTACCCGCTGTAATACGCAAAGGTATTCCTATAAGATCCGCGTCTGCAAATTTAAAACCGGGACTCGCTTTACGGTCATCATAAAGTACATCAATACCGGCATTTTTCAGATTTTCATAAACAGCATCAACAGCCTGTGTTTCTTCATCGGTTTTTGATATACCTACAAGATGTACATGAAATGGAGTTACTTCTTTTGGCCAGATTATGCCCCGCTCATCACTGCATTGCTCAACTATAGCAGCCATTGTCCTGTTAACCCCTATTCCGTAACAACCCATTATCGGCGTCACAGCCTCACCCTTTTCATCAAGAACAGTGAGATTCATTGCTTTTGTATACTTATATCCGAGTTTAAAAATATGTCCTACTTCAATCCCCTTCTTTTCGTACATTGAAGCTCCGCATTTAGGGCATATATCACCTGCGCGGGCAGAAGTTATATCAGCTTCTTCTTTTATTGAGAAATCACGTCCTGGGTTTACTCCTGAATAATGGTAATCTTTTTTATTGGCACCGGTATACGTATTAACTAAATCTTTGATTGATATATCAAAGATGATCCTTGTATCTTTAATACCTACAGGCCCCGCAAACCCGAATGGAGCACCGGTAACCTGCTGAACAATCTCATCAGAAGCAAGTCCAAGTTCAACCGCATTAACAAAATTTTTAAGTTTATGTTCATTAACCTCCCTGCTCCCGGGCACCACAACCATGAGCGGTTTGCCATCAGCAACATAGATAATACTCTTAAGAAATTTATCATCGTCACAGTTAAAAAACTTAACAAGATCCTCTATTGTTTTTACATCAGGGGTATGAACTTCTTTAAGCTCATCAGCCGGGGATTTTGAATTAACTTCAGGTCTCTTGTATTCAGCTTTTTCACTGTTTGCCCTGTATTCACATTTTTCACAAATGAGAAGAACCTCTTCGCCTATTTCGGAAGCTACCATAAACTCTTCTGATGTACTGCCGCCCATATTGCCTGAATCTGCCTGTACAGGAATCGTTTCAAGACCGCATCGTTCAAAGATCCTTCTGTATGCTTTTGCCATTGCATTGTATGATTCATCAAGACCATTCTGATCTATATCAAAGGAATATGCATCTTTCATGATGAATTCCTTGCTTCTTATCACACCGAATCTCGGTCTTATTTCATCTCTGAATTTAGTATTTATCTGGTAAAGATTAAGCGGGAGATCCCTGTATGATGAAACTACTGAACGTACAAGGTTTGTAAAAGCTTCCTCATGAGTAGGTCCCAGCGCATACTCAAGCCCGTTTCTATCTTCTATACGGAACATTTCAGGGCCCATTGTCTGCCAGCGTCCTGATTCTTTCCAGTAATCGGCATTTGTCAGTTCAGGCATAAGACACTCATGCGCCCCTGCCCTGTCCATCTCTTCCTTTACTATATTAGTTACTTTTCTAAGCACTTTAAGTCCAAGAGGGAGATACGCATACATGCCTGCTGATTCTTTTCTCATTAACCCGGCACGCAGCATAAGCCTGTGGCTCAGTACTACGGCATCTGAAGGATTCTCCTTGAGTGTTGGAAGAACATATTTTGAAACTCTCATATATATACCTCTGTTAAAATTTCATCCCGGTGGTAAACACTGGTTAAATTCACAGAGCAGGGGTTATATTTCAAGAGTTTTTCTTTTTGATACTGTAATTATATAATGATATTTCAGATTCAAGAGCAACTCTCTTAAACAACTTATGATAATCTAACAAAGAATTATTTGCAGACAGAACTTATCAGAATTATTATCTTTTTAATAAAAATGGCATTAACCAATGGGAAATTTTTATATTA
The DNA here is from genome assembly GCA_036821145.1 of Spirochaetota bacterium. GTDB lineage: Bacteria > Spirochaetota > UBA4802 > UBA4802 > UBA5550 > UBA5550. The sequence continues at coordinate 20,784 of DAISJZ010000031.1, read as the reverse complement.
CATTAATTGATCAAAATTCAGCTACATTAAATATTACTGAATCGGATAACACTTTTGGAATGTTTACTTTTTCTCCTTCGATATCCTGAATCAGCTTCTTTGACAAACCATTGTTTGAAATAGAAATATCACTTCCGGAAGAGAGAATAATATTTGAAACTTTAAATGATGGTCATCAGGTTTTAAAAAGTCCAATAAGTTTACCGACTGATATCAATGAATGGTTTTCAGGCACAATAATTACGCCATTCAGTAACGAAAATATTGAGCAGGATTTTATTAATCAGTTTATAAATGATTTTACTGCACCTACCTGTTAGTGTTTGCTTTGTCTGATTACCATGTATATTTTGAAGTTGAGCATACAACAATCCAGTCACTGTTATAACCCCAAACAGCCCACACATCACCTGAATTTGGCGATGCAACGATACCTGAGTTGAAATCTTTTGTCACAGTGTTAAATGTCCAGTATTGTGTTGCTCCACTTCTATCAATATTTGGAAGCCCGGTACGGTTTCCCCCTACCCAGTCTGTATTAACGATTCTGTTATCAGCATCAACTAAGATCTCTGTGCCGTCAAATATTCCGACAACCAGAACTACAACATCTGAAGTAACATCGTAAAATGTGATAATATCACTGCCGCTTTTAGTTGCTGTCATCTGCTCAACATCATGGAACACTGTCGGTGCTTCAGGCTCCGTTTCCGAGCAGGTCAGGTTTATCAACATAAAGAATAAAGCTGTTATTATATAAATTCTTTTTCTCATATCAATCCTCAAAAAAAGAATTTGAAACCGCCGCCTAAAGTTATAAAGTGGAAATTAATATTTTCACTTTTTTCAGTCATATCACCTGTGATTCCATTGCTTTGATATGTATATCTTTGCATTTTTTCCGGCTGATAATAGTATCTTGTTTCAAAAAAAAGTGCAAAATGACTATAGGGAAGCACGTTCATTCCTAACTTCAACCCCAGGCTCAGGTGAGCTTTTTTAGTAAGAATCTCTTCCTCATCTTCTTTTGTCGTATTTTTTCTGTAATCAATTGCATAAATAGTACCCCCCATAATTCCGCAATATGGAAGAAAATATTTCCAGTGTGGAAAAGGAACATAAGATATCGAAAGATGAGCAAAATAAAGATCGTACCATCTTTTCTGAACAAAAGGAGTTCCAATCGGGGATGTTAATTTTTCATCATGTTCAGGGTAGGAAACTCCGATTTCAATTGATGCAAGAACCGATTCAAAAGTCTGCCCCATGAATAATGTATATAAAGGGGACGCTGATATATCAGAATATGTAGAATGGAGATAGTGAATACCCATACCGAATTCTGTCCGATCACGAATCTGACTTTTGCCGAGAATAACACTGATTTTTTCTTCAACCCCGGTCTTTACAGAAACAGATTCTTCATGCTCAAGATATCCTTCTTTATAAATCCGGATACTATGATCACCTTTTATCAGTGCATAACTAATCAGTGGAGTTTTTCCGGTATTTATGCCATCAATATAAATGTCAGCATCATCAGGATTAGAATAAACTGAAACTCTACCGGTTCCCTCTCCCGAAATAAGGGCCCCCATTATTCTTGCAGCTTGATCCGTTTTATCAAATATTTCGGATACAGGGGCTTTAACTGTTTTAGAATCAATAATCCTTCCAGATTGAACATCAACTGCTTTAAATGTGATGACAGTGTTTTGCTGATTTCCGCTCACAGAACCGAGAATGAGTATATCAGCCCTTGCAAGTTTTCCTGCACGTGATATTTTTCCGGCATCAACAGCCCCTGTCTGTTCTAATGCTATTTCATTTAAAATTTTACCAAGCTGACTGCGTTCGACTATACGTATTGCAGAAATTCCGGAAAGAGATGTAGATATTGCTTCAGGAATGGCATTATTAAGAAATTCAATATTCTTTTCTCCGTAACCTTTAAAGTTCATTACAGCAATTGTTTTTTTTACAGCACTATATGAATTGATAGAGTATAGAACAATATTGATGAGAAAGATGGTGATTGCTATAATTTTTTTCATCAGCTGATTTTGCATATTGTTAGCATCAACTTAAAATTTGTCTGATATATTTAATTATATTATGAAGGGTAAGATTAAACAAAAAATTTTGTTTTTTTGATCTGTATTTTGTAAATTAATTCATCGCAGCTGATAATATAAATTTATATTATTCATTGTTAACCTGTTTCCAGAAACCATCTTCAGCATTATTAATAAAAGAATTATAATGGTTTAGTGCCATTGATTTTATTTTCTCATAATTATTGCTGTTTTTTATATACGCCAATGTTTTGAGATACAGATCAACATTAATTCTGATTTCCTTCCTTGATCCGGTTGAATCTGTCAGAACCAATGTAAATCTGGCAAAACCCTTTAAAGGTCGATCCGTTGTCCCGGATATAGATTCACAAAGAACAGACTCCCAAAGCCGGATAAAACCTATAGAATCATCAATACCTTCATCATCAACCCCGGGAGGATCTCTGTCTTCGCCGAAACCGAATGTATCTTCATAAATCAGCTTCCACATATTGCCTACCTTGAAATAATCTTTTTAGCTTCATCGCTTACTGCTGAAGCGAGATCCTGCCTGAACATTTTCTGCATCATTAAATATAATGAAGGATGTTTGAATTTCATTTCAACAGGCTTTTCAAAAAAATACTCCGCTGCTACCGCAATAAATTCAGCCCTGCTTGTAAGTGCATATTCTTTTAAATCAGATTTTTTATTTTTCAGATTATTCATTTCATTATCAACAATACGTAACCATTCATTCCTTTCTTTTTTTGAAAGAAAAGGCGGGGGGAGAATTCCGTCAATATCACCGCTTACTTCATCAATTTTATGAATAAACTCGTGAAGACCGAGATTATTTCCATCAGTTTTCCGGAAATTCTTAATAAGCTGTTCCCTGGACAGATATACTGATGATTTGTTATATATTACGAGTCCCATGACATCGTCTTTACATTTTAACAGTTCTATATCATCACTTAAATTATCCTGACATACAAAAACATCAGTTAAAAAAGGATAATCCCAGTCCGGAATTCTGAAGACCGGGATAATGGCAGCTGAGGCAACCAGAAGGCGGGTTACATCATCTATTTCCATTTTAACACCGGTAATCATTACCTCTTCAAGAAATATCTGAATTTTTCTAAGAAAGTATTCCTGATCTTCTTTATCAAGATTGCGAAAATAATAAACATGTTCAGTCAGAATTGTTACCCAATGTGAAGGATAATTACTATGTAAAATTTTTTTCCTTCTTCTGTACTTCCTCGTAAAAAACAAATCCGCGAAAAGGAATACAGCAATTCCAGCAAAGGCTCTCATATTATACGCCAGGGGGACACCGAATGGGGGATTTGAAACAACACCTGCAGTTGCAACAGCCAGCAGAAATGAAGCAGTAAAAGAAATCATCCTGTTGACTTTATATCTTCTTGTATAAAGCAGTTCCATCTGATTTCACCTTTTAATTGGTTAGTATCAGATTTTAATAAGCTGCTGATTTGTATCAATTACTTTTATTTTTTAATCATTTTCACTAAATATTCAACAACTTCTTCAAAACTTCTGTTATTGCAGTCAACAATGATATCAGCGTATTCTTCATATAAGGGCATTCTGATTTCGTATATATCTTTCAGGTTCTGCTCTTTTTCCATAACAATACCACGTGTACGTATATTACTGATTCTTTCAGTAACAGCATTAAGACTGAGTTTCAGGAAAACTATCATTCCGGCATTACTAAGGTAGTTCATTGTATTTTCACATAACACTGCGCTTCCCCCTGTTGCGATTATACATCTGTCATAATCACAGGAAGTAATGACTCTTGATTCAATATTCAGAAATCTTGTGATTCCTTCATCTTCAATTATTCTCTGCAATAATCTGTTTTCCTGATTTTGAATAAGAATATCAGTATCAATAAATGTATAACCCAGAGTCTTAGCCAGTACTATACCTATTGTACTTTTACCGGAACCGGGCATACCTATCAATATAATATTATTCATTCTTTTTCAATCCATATCATGTATATTCTCTTATTTCTATTTCTCCCTTTAGGGCATAATAAACACCTTCTGCAAGTGCCTTCATTTCATCTTCACCGGGATAGACGACCACCTTTGAAATGAAGCCTACCCTCTCTTCGATCCATTTGCAGAAATCTTCGTCGTATGCGATTCCGCCAGTTAAAATTATAGCATCAACACGCCCTTCCAGTACTGTTGCAATTGCGCCGATCTCCTTTGCCACCTGGTACGCCATGGATTTATACACAATCATAGCTTGTTGATCTCCGTTTTTTGCTTTCTGACCCGCATCATACGCACTGTTGGTCCCGAGGTAAGCGACAAGCCCCCCCTGACCTGTGATTTTTTTCTTTATTTCATCGTAAGAATATTTTCCGGAAAAACAGAGTTTAACAAGAGCGCCCACTGGAACGCTTCCGCTTCTCTCCGGAGAGAAAGGCCCCTCTCCATCAAGTCCATTATTGACATCAACTACACGGCCTCCTTTATGTGCTCCTACTGTTATACCTCCGCCAAGGTGGACTATAATCAGATTAAGTTCTTCATATTTTTTCCAGTGTTCACGTGCGTATCTTCTGGCAACTGCTTTCTGGTTCAATGCATGGAAAATACTGACTCTGGGAATCTCAGGTATGCCGGATATTCTTGCCATATCATCAAGTTCATCAACAATTACCGGATCAACAATGTATGAGTTTATATTATCTCCTATTTCCGAAGCAATTTCAAAAGCAAGTAATCCTCCGAGATTACTGGGGTGAGTTCCCATGATCTCTAATTTTAAATCACGCAAGAGAGCTTCGTTTATTCTGTAAACACCACCGGGAATCGGTTTTACCAGCCCGCCGCGCCCTACAACAACTTCAATCGACGGGAGAGAGATACCAGCCTGTTTAAGTTCCCTGATAATTATATCTTTTCTGAAGCCATGCTGATCCATTACACATTTAAAGGAACATATCTCTTCAGTGCTGTGCTTTATATTCATTGTGAAAAGATCATCATGATCATCGAAGACTGAAATCTTAGTTGATGTTGAACCGGGATTTATTGCAAGTATTCTCATTTACATCTCCTGTATCTTTTATTCCAGAGCAGCAGCAAGTGCCAGTGACATCAGCTTGCTTCTATCTGAATCTGTCCTTGAATTAAGTACAACCGGAACTGAAGCACCAAGCAGCACCGAAGCAGCAGTACTGTTTGCCAGGTATGTCAGTGTTTTATAAAGAGTATTCCCGGTTTCAAGTTCCGGACATAAAACAATATCCGCGTCCCCTCCGACTTCTGTAACTATCCCTTTGTATTCACAGGCCTCACGGGAAACAATATTATCAAAAGCAAAAGGGCCGTCTATAATGCAGTCTTTTATCTGCCCCCGTCTATTCATCTGAGTAAGCATTGCCGCATCTATAGTTGCCTGCATCTTTTCGTTCACAACTTCCACTGCGGCAAGTACAGCGACTTTCGGATTATCAAGCCTGAGTTTTTTGTATATATCCACAGCATTTTTTACGATATCAACTTTTTCTTTAATTCCGGGAGCAACATTCATTCCGGCATCAGTTATACACAGGAGTTTATGATAGGCGGGACATTCAATAAGAGCGGCATGTGTCATTGTGACGCCCCGGCCTATTCCTGTTTCCCTGTTCAGTATTACACGAAGAAGGTCTGCAGTTCCTACCAGTCCCTTCATAAGGATTTTAGCTTCACCATCCCTGATTATATTTATAGCTATTCTACATGCTTCAACAGGATTATTTTCATTTATAATCTCCGCATTTTTTACAGGGAAACCGGTTTCTTTTGAAATCTTTTCAATAATTTTATTATCACCAACAAGTATCGGACTCACAATGTTATCTTTCATCGCCATTTGCACAGCAGCAAGGGCATGCTCATCAGCTGCAGCTGCTACAACTATTCTGCGTGCAGGTTTCGATTTTGCAATCTCCAGCACCTGATCAAGTGAATTCAATACCATTATCTCCCCCTGATTATATAAAACAGTATTTAAGACTATATTTATAAACTATAACCAGACTTAAAAAAAATAAAATCGTATTTAATGTAAAATACTTGTAGTGAAAAAAATTACATGTTTTATTCAGGCATTACATTATAGTTTCTGAATATATTTTTAAGAAGAGGATCTGTAACTACAGCAAGAACTACATTCTTTTCCATTTCATCAATAAAAACCCGTTCACCGTTAAAATAATCAACAGCTCTTACCGGATCCGGGAGTTCACGAACCATATTTACGAGAAATGACAACCTGCTCATATCTCTTTTATAGAATGGAAGGTCTTTTTCTTTATCCAGATTATTATTCTCTCTGTACTTTCTCAGGATATCACTCAATCTGCTGAACTGTTTTATATCTTCATGATACCTGTTCATAAATTCAGCAGATACTTTCTGTGTAGTTTCAACCTCTGCCATCATGATCATAATATACTGAAAAAGATGATAATTCCTTGAGATAATTGACTTCATAACTTCGTCAGGCAGCTTTACAAAATGTTCAATAAAATCAGTTGTATTTTTAATTTTAAGAAAATAACGGTTAAGCATATTGATATCGAACTTGGAAAGAATAAGAAAGAGTATAAGCTTGTCATGATTTATATATGCTGAGTTCAAAGCGAGGTCCAGAAGACGTTCATCATTCAGGAAAAAAAGAATTTCATCAAGCACCCTTTCTGTAGAATGATCATGAATAGTGCAGTAACCGAATGTAAATATTATAAATCGTTCGAGCATCTGAAGGGTAAATCTTTCAGAATTAATATAATCCTGAAGATGTTTCATGTCGCGGAAAAGTATAAGGAAATAGAGAAACTGCTGAGTAAGTTCATAGTCCTCTTCTTTGAAAATTCTTTCTACAAGTTCAATAAATTCATCCAGTGTAATTTTTTCAAAAACAGGTTTGATTTTATTAATCTGAGGGAAAGATGAATCCTGCATGATGGCTTCAGTATAAAAAAGCTGAAACCGTTCAATGCCGTTATTATTCAAATTGACTTTTTGTTCTTCCATTTATTTTTGCTTACCTGTTATAATAATAACACAAGGATTACGAAGAATGCACTTTTTTTATTTACGGGCTATACTGTAATTTTATAAAACTGTTAAAAGTCTGTTTTTGTATAATTCGACATATTAACTCATATCCCAATACTTTTCAATTACTTTTATAAACAGATTATTTAACCTGGAATATAAAATGTTCATCATGGACAACCGGATAATTTAAACCTGTTATTATTAATTGTTACTTGCCAATTTTGAGCTGTTTTTATTAAATAATTTCACTGATTTTGATAAAATTTTTTTATAAAAGGAAAAATATGAAAAGTAAAATTATTTATCTTCTGCTCGTGGTTCTACTGATATCAACAGTTGCCTGCAAAAAAGCAGATCTGTCTACTGATAAAGGCAAATACAGTTATGCAATCGGATACAATATAGGTTCAAGCCTTAAAAAAGACAATGTTGAACTTGATACTGATTCATTCATGGCTGCTATTGAAGACGCGTTAAACGGAAAAGAGAGCGGTCTCACACCTGAGCAGGCTCAACAGGCAATAATGAACCTCAGAATAAGTATGCAGACAAAAAGAGCACAGGGAGCTGAAGAAAATAAAAAGAAGGGCGACGAATTTCTTGCTGCAAACAAAACAAAAGAAGGAGTTAAAACTACAGCAACAGGACTTCAGTACCGTGTTTTGAAAGAAGGAAACGGTGCCAGACCTAAATCAACAGATACAGTCAAGGTTCACTACTCCGGAAAATTAATTGATGGTACTGAATTTGACAGTTCATACAAAAGAAATGAACCAGTTGAGTTTAAACTTGATTCCGTTATCAAGGGCTGGACTGAAGGTGTACAGCTGATGACTGTCGGTTCAAAATATGAACTTGTTATACCTTCCGATTTAGGATACGGCCCCATGGGCAACCAGGCAATACCCGGGAACTCGGTTCTTATATTTGAAGTTGAACTTCTCGGTACAGGGAAATAATTTAATGAATTAATAACACAACCGCTAATGGTTGTGTTATTAATGTCTCCCATACACCGGATATCAGGTTTATGCAAAAATTATTTTATAACTGACATAACATTAAATAAAATATGATTATTTCCGCAAGCAGAAGAACTGACATACCGGCTCTATATCCTGAATGGTTCATCAATAGAATTAAAGCGGGTTTCCTCCTGACAAGAAACCCGTTAAATAAAACCCGGATTTCAAGAATTGATCTTTCACCCGACAAAATAGATTGTATTGTTTTCTGGACTAAAAATCCGGAACCCGCATTTCAATATCTCGACTTACTGAAAAGATATAATTATTATTTTCATTTTACACTGACTCCCTACGATTCATCAATAGAAATTAATCTTCCCGATAAATCCAAACTCATAGAATCGTTCAAAAAACTGTCTGACACCATCGGACCTGAAAGAGTTATATGGAGATATGATCCGGTTTTCTATACAGGCAAATATGACTATTCATATCATATCAGAAGTTTCCGGAAACTTGCAAAATCTTTATCCGGTTATACTGAAAGATGTATGTACAGTTTTCTTACTGTTTATCAAAAATGCGAAAGGAACATGAAAGCTGTCCCTTTTTCAATTCCTGCTATGGATGATATACTAAAACTTTCGGAAGCTTTTGCACAAATTTCCAATGCCGAAGGTATCAAACTTCAGACCTGCGCTGAAAAACTCGATCTTACTGATTTCGGCATTACAAGGGGAAAATGTATTGATGATGATCTTATTTCAAAATTAAAAGGAAAAGAGTTAACAATACCTAAAGACCGGAACCAGAGGGAGTCATGCCTTTGTGCTTCAAGTGTTGATATAGGAGCATATAATACATGTACTAACCGCTGTGTCTACTGCTATGCTAATTATAATCATGATCTGGCTCTTGCAAAATACATAAATCATAATGCTAAATCAGAAATTATTACAGGAGATTTAAGCGGAAATGAAATTATTAAAGATCGAATTGAGGCCGGATCAGACAGTCAGCAGCTTAAACTTTTCTAATACGCCGGAAAACTATTTAACCGGAAATCAATGTTCAATACTATTCTTTACTCTCCGCTCGATAAATACTGAACTCCCGGTTGAATATTTCGCCATTTTTTTCGCTTCAGTACATGCATCACTAACATCTATATAATTTTTAAAACTACTCTCAGGAAGCCTGACGCATCCGAGACTTATGGAAATCAGCGGAAAATCAGTTTTCCTGCCGTCTCTGCCGGTAGTTGTAATTGAACCTTTTAAGGCATCCTCTTTTGAATAGTAAGATTTTATATCTTTATCAAAACGTCTGATTATACCATTAGTTACAGCATCCAGTTTATCCTCAGGAACAATTAACACAAAATCATCCCCTCCGATATGTCCGATAAAAGATGAGCCGCAGTTTTCGTCATTAAGAGTTTGTTTTAAAATTTCTGAAGTATATATGATTACTTCATCACCTTTCGCAAATCCATACTTATCATTATATGCTTTAAAGTTATCAAGATCAGCGTAAATCACAGCATCAGGCAGATCCATTTCAAGACAACGCTTTATTTCTTTTAAAATACTGTTATTACCCGGCAGCCGTGTATTGGGATTCGCATCAAGAGCAAGTTTATTAAGATGTTCAAGTTCTTTCATAGCGTCTCTTAGTCTTAAATGATTTTTAACTCTTGCTTTAACAATTGCGAGACTGAATGGTTTAATAATATAATCTATTGCACCGATATCCAGACCTTCAGATTCATTAATCTCATCCGAAAGAGCGGTAATAAATATTACAGGAATGTCACTGCTTTTACTGTTTGCTTTTATTTTTTTACATACTTCATATCCGTTCATTCCCGGCATCACAATATCAAGTAGAATAAGATCAATACTGTCAGAAAATATTTTTTCTAATGCCTGCTCGCCATTTTTTGCTACTACAATCCTGTAATCTTTTTTCAGAGTATTCATGAGAATATCTATATTAATTTTTTCATCATCAACTATTAGTATTTTATGGTCAGACATCCAGGCTACCTTCAAATCCTTTTACATTGATCATATCTCTCAGTACGCCTACACTCTTTCTTAATTGATCAAATTCATAGTTATCTGCAAGAGTTATCATTTCATGAATTTCTTTTGAATAATCAGGTAAAATATTTAATAGATTATTAATAATGCCGGATGTCAGGGATTGATCTTCATCAATAGACCAGAGAATTCTGTTCAGCAAGACAGATGGATCACCAGCATTCATTTCAGTATTATTTGTTCTTGTATTAAAAAAATAATTCGAGCTAAAAGTTTTAATAGTATCAGTTAAAACTCTTTCATAATTATCTATTAGTTCCGTTACTTTATTAATAATATTGTCTTTTATTGCAGTTTCAATATTTTCTGCAGCCCGCTTTAATTCTTCAGCTCCTAAAGCTCCGGCAACTCCCTTAACAGTATGAGCTATATGACTGAGATGGCTCATATCATCTGCCATAAACTTCTTTCTCAGATCTCCGAATTCAGCATCACCCCTCCTGATAAAATCCTGAACAACTGTTATGTATAAATCTTTATTTTTATCGAGCCTGTTTATAGCTTTTTTAACATGAATGCCGTTTATAATATCCGGAATCAGTTCACTAACACTCTCTTCGTTGTTTTTATTTTCAGTTATTTTTTTAATTTCACAAATTTCTTGTGGTAGTAAAGTAATTATTTTTTCATAAAGAAGATCAGCGTCAATAGGTTTGCTGATATAATCATTCATTCCGGATTGAATACATTTTTCTTTTTCACCAACAAGCGCATGAGCTGTCACACCAATTATAGGGGTTGTATTACCATAACCCCGGAGGATTGATGTTGTAATGTACCCGTCAAGAAGAGGCATCTGAATATCCATTAATATAATGTCAAATTTATCCCCTTCTGCTATTCTGAGACACTCCTGACCGTTATTAGCTACTTTGCATATAATACCGGCCTCTTCAAGAAGTCCGCATGCTACAATCTGGTTAATCCTGTTATCTTCCACTACAAGAGCTTTCGCTCCTTTAACTGATGTAAAATCGTATCTGTTATGTTTACTTTTTGATAAAAAATCTGCTGATTTATCTTTTTCTTTATGATAATCATCCATACCGGTATTACTTATCCTGGTTTTAATACTGAAAGAAAAGACAGAACCTTCACCGGCTTGACTTTTTACTGAAATATCACCACCCATCATCTGAACAAGCTGCCTGCTTATTGCAAGTCCAAGACCAGTCCCGCCGAACCTGCGTGTTGTTGTGCTGTCAACCTGAGTAAATGAGATAAAAAGTTTTTCTATTTCATGTTTTTTCATCCCTATCCCTGTATCAGAAACAGTAAAACTGATTTCCACATTCCCGCTCTCATCGAGATTCTGTATTTCAGTAATTACCCTGACCTCACCTTTTTCAGTAAACTTAACAGCATTTCCTGTTAGATTTATCAGTACCTGACCGAGTCTCAGAGGATCACCTTTAATGGCATGCGGCAAATTGCAGGGTGTTTCAAAAAGAAGAGCAATTCCTTTCTCTTCGGCTGAATATGACATCATTGTTGACAAATTATCCAGCACATCTTCTATGCTGAAATCTATATATTCAAGCTCAAGCCGTCCGGCTTCAATCTTTGAATAATCGAGAACATCATTTATTATTCCCAGTAACGATTTTGCTGAAACATCAATTTTCTCAGCTAATTCCATCTCCCGTGATGAAAGTTTTCCGGACAGGAGGAGGCGGGATAATCCGATTATCGCGTTCATAGGAGTTCGTATTTCATGGCTCATATTAGCAAGGAATTCGCTTTTAGCCTTATTAGCAGTAACCATTGCTTCTTCAATTTTTTTCCGGTCGCTTATATCAATGACAATCCCTCTCAGACCTGCGAAGCGGAAATTTTTTTTAATAACTGTTGAATAAATCAATGCCGGTATTCTTTTATCATTGTTGATCCTGAACATACATTCAAGAGGAACAGAATTATTTTTCATTTTATTCTCAAGAAGATTTTTGCTCCCCCTCTCCCAGTCATCCGGTGATAAAAAATCTTTGAGATTCATTTTACCGTAATCTGCCTCAGTATACCCTGTCAGCTCGAAACCATGTTTATTCGTATAAATAATCTGACCGTTTTCATCCGCCTCATATATCATTTGCGGCAGCATATCAGCCAGATCCCGGAATCTCTTCTCAGAATCTATTCGTTCAAGTGATTCCCTGTTGATTTTATCATTTGCACTTTGCAACTCCTCAACTAACTGAAGCAGCTGCTTTTCTGCGATTTTTCTTTCGGTATTATCTCTTAAACATTCAATTGCGCCTGTAACATTTCCCGATAAATCTTTTAAGAGTGATGCCGCGATCCAGAGATATCCCCCCTTACCATTATAAATATTCTTCGCGTAAATTTCAGCGAATATTGCATTACCAGTCTGAATTACGTTTTCATATCCGTATCTGCTATAATTTTCAATACCCTGAAGCATCAGTTCAATTAATGAATAATGCTGTTTGCCATGTATAAGAAGGGAGACATCAGAACCCGGGGTTCCTATAATTTGAGTTCTGTTTAATCCGGTCAGCTTTTCCATCCCTCTATTCCAGGCAATGATTGATCCATCATTATCAATAACAAAAGTAGCATCCGGGAGGAATTCAATGATATGATCAAGGCTTGCATGAACCTTTTCCAGTTCTTCAGCAGCTTTTATCCTTGCAGCTACTTCAGTATTAAGCTGTTTATTCAATTTGTATAGTTTCATAATCCAGAAGATAAAAAGCAGTAAAAGCATCGATGCGAATATTACTGTTTTCCATAATAAACTGTAATCTATACCCTGCTCAAATTTTATATCGAGCCACTTTTTATATATTGCACGATGTTCCTCTTCTGTTACTGAAGCCAGCACCCTGTTTATAATTGAAACTGCTTCAGGATATTGAGGATCAATACCTATTCTATGCTCAAATTTAAACTCAGTAATACCCCCTATTTTCAGATTGTTAAAACCTGATTTCTGCATAGTTTCAATAGCAACAGCCATGTGTTCAACAACTGCATCAACCTCTTTATTAGCCAGAAGAATCAGCGCATGTTCTACATCGTCAGTTTCAACCCTGATAATTGCAGGATAATTTCTCTGTAAAAAATTTGAACTTGTATACCCCCTGCCTACAGCGACTTTTTTACCGTTTAATTGTGAAGTTTCTTTTATAAAACTGACATTTTCCCTTGTGATTATAACCATCGGAAAAGTCAAAAACGGTTTAGTAATTAGAATATCCCTTCCGATTCTATCATTTTTATCCATAACCGGAATTACATCAATTTCACGTCTGACATATTTAGCAAGTACCTCGCTCCACGTATTAGTTTTGATATATCTGAATTTTAATCCTGATTTTAATGTTATAAGATTAAAATAATCTGCAACCATCCCGTCATAAACGTCAGGATGATCAACTATCGAAAGCGGTTTCCAGTTAACTTCACTAAATACGAGCGGCTTATGACTGCTAATGAATTTTTTTTCTGATTCAGTAAATGTTATGGTGTTGCCAGCAGTTGATAATACCGGAGCTGCTTTTAAAAAAAAGCATTCATTAAGAGAATTGTTATAATAAATTAGAAGAGATACAAAAATAATAAAGGCTAGAGTTGAAGACCGGATAATCTTTTGTAAAAATTTTTTTTCCATAAACACTTTCAATGATAATAATATAATCAAAGAGAATAAAGACCCATGCCATTTAACTCATCCTCTTCATAAAACATTATCAGTTTTTAATGAGGTCTTAATATATCAAATTCAGGACTGGATATATTTCTGCATATGGTAAAAATAACTACTGATAATATAAACAAGATAATAATTACTTTATCATAACTGTATTTATATTTACCAATATAATAAAAAATAATTCTTCTCATAGTGATATAAAATAATGCAAGAGGAAAGAGTGTAACAATCAGCAGATTTCTTTCGAAAGCTCCAGTAAAATCTCCCTTCAACAGTGAATAGAAGCCGGTAGTCATACCGCAGCCGGCACAATAAAAACCTGTTATTTCTCTGAATATACAGCGGGGAGTAAATAATTGAAGTGAAGGATTTATGAAAACTATAAAAACGCCGCAAGTAAACAAAATAAAGGTACTGAATGAAACGCCGCATAGATAACCATAAATAGCTTTAAATAAGCGGCTGACCGTCGACATCATTAACTTTCCTTGTAGCAATAAGAATAATATCGATAAGCCACCATACCCCGCATCCGCCAAAAGTAAAAAGTTTAAGGAGCCCGAGGCCTATATAGCCAAGATAGAACCTGTCAACACCAAGCTGACCGAGAAAAATAGATAAAAGAAGAGCAACAATAAGCTCCCGTTGGGTTACAGAAGGGCTACCGGGTGAATTTCCAAGAATAGTTCCGCAATTTTGGCAGTATTTTGCATCAGCAGGGAACTCTCTGCCGCATTTCTGACAGTACATTTTTATCTCCAATATAATTATTCCGGGAATGAATCCCGGTTATGCCGGCTATCAAACGATGAAGTATGCTTTTTTTCAATCATTTAATTAATCACTATTGCTGACCTACCGGGGGAATTTCACCCCAGGTAATATTTGCCTCCGGCAGTTGACTTTTCAGCCACCTCCCCCCTGCTTCTGTTACTTTTGTATAATGCAGATCAACCTCAACAATATCTTTAAACCCTGCTATACAGCTTATACCTTTATCTGTTACTGAAGTATGCCTCAGATTTATTCTGCATTTTCCTATTCTCATTAGTTCAATAAATTTCATTCCCTGATCTGTCACCATGGAACTTTTAAGATTAAGTATTACCAGATTGTCAGAAAATTTGATCTGTGAAAGAAAACTTAAACCTTTGTCAGTTATCGGGGAGCCCCCGAAATCAAGAATTATCAGATCCTTCTTATCAGTGAGGTACCTGAATCCTTCTCCGGTTACTGATGTATTGTACAGGCTCAAAGCTGTAATATTTTTCAGATTCTGTAAATAGAAAAAAATTTCATCTGTGATCCCTTTATCAGACAAATGAACTGCCCCTGCTTCCGGGAAAAATACAATGTATTTCATGTCATCATCAGTAAGTCCGGCCGGACGTGAGCAGTCAAAACTTGTAAGCCTCATATGATTGTCAAAATAGAGAGATACACCTTTATTAATATAAAATTGTATCGCATCCTGTCGTGTTTTAATTCCGAGTTTATCTTCATTCAATACTTTTTTATAAGGATCAGCGGGCAGTTCGACAGTAGATTTATTATTTAAATCATCACGTACATTCTCATTACATCCAGTGATTGAAAACGATAAAAATATCATCATATAAATAAAAAAGAACCTCATAAGCAGACCTCGTTTTTCTATCTGTTGTAGTGCTCTTTGAGTTCCTTTAATATCGAATAAACTACTTCATCATTTTTCTCATGTATCCGCCTGTGCCAGAAGGACATCTCTTTATAATTACTCCAGCCTGATATATTACCCGCCTTTTCTATTGTGGTTGTATCAGGTCTTGGATTCTTTTTTTTAAGTCTGCTCATAAGTTTTTTATAATCAGGCGAATCATGAAATTTGATGAATGAGTCAACATCACTCTTAAGAAAAGTATTATACTTTTCAACCGGAAACATATTCAGAAGCTCATCTTTATTTTCACTCCATAGTTTTT
The DNA here is from genome assembly GCA_036821145.1 of Spirochaetota bacterium. Classification (GTDB taxonomy): domain Bacteria; phylum Spirochaetota; class UBA4802; order UBA4802; family UBA5550; genus UBA5550. The sequence continues at coordinate 4,912 of DAISJZ010000031.1, read as the reverse complement.
TTATCCTTTTTCCTGATCGATCTTTCAGTACCGGAATCATTTTACCCTTATCAGACACATCAATACCTGATTCATTAAGCGATGTCCTGCCGTATGGAGAAAGAATAAATGAAGAGGGGTTGTTTTTGGCAGTAGTGGCTGTATACTGAAAGTATCTTAAGCCATTGAGATAGCCCTGGTCGCCATTTAAAGAAATTTTAATCAAATCCTTTATAAAGTCTATTGCATTTTTATCTTTTGGTGCAGCTAATAATGATGCTGTAATTATAATTACAGTTATAAAAAATAAAGGTCGTTTCATTGATTTCCTCCAGTGCTTACATTTTAATATAATAACACTTTCAGATTAAGCACATATAAACTTTTATTTTTTTCTTCAGTCCCACCTCCATTCCTGATTATTGCTTTTTTCAAGATAAAGAAAATTATCTGAAAAACCGGTTTCATTTTTATAATATAACTTAATCCATTGACGTGAATCCGGTTCGCTGTCAGACCCATTTAATATTTCAGGAGTGAATTCAAGTTCATATTTCCATAGTATCCATTGTTTCATATATCGCATATATAATCTTCCGTCACGTATCATCCACATATCAGGCATGGCAGCAGAAGTGCAGTCAGAATCATTTACATTTAAACACTTATACCTGTCACGAAATTCTATCCTGCCGTTTTTTCTGAAAAATATTCTTGTCACCTCTTTATCATGGTTAAAAGCTGAGAACTTCTTATCAGAAATTGATATATCAAGAGCTTTAACAAATCGCTCTTCATATTCTCTTTTCTGTGTTTCAAGCCCTGCAAAAATAAGACGTTTCCCTTTATTATAAAAATTAATACCTGAAAAATAAGGAAGAACTGAATAACTGCCTGCATAAATAGAATCGTCCCGTTTTCTGAATTCCATAGCAGTAACAGTATATTTTCTTCCGAACTTAATACTCTGCTCGCCTGGAATATCTTTTAGAGATATATTGATTATTACTCTTCCTTCACTGTCATTTTCAACCACAGTTATTCCTTTCATTTTTATAAAAGGAATATCATCTTTCTCCGGCTTATTCTCTTTTTTAATGGCGCTTTTCGAGGCTGTTTTTCTCTTTTTAATTTTTTTTGACGCATTCTTTTCTGCAGGAACTACCGGTAAAGAAGTTTTCTTTTTATCAGTAACTGTTTTCTTTATTGCAGCGGGTTTTTTATTATTTGCGGGGATAAGTTTTTCAGCTGATTTTTTTTTATCAGGAGATGTTTTCCCGGAATCCCGGATATCAGTCTTTTCTTTAACTGCATTATCCTCCTGCAATATTTCAGAATCTGAAGATACGGGATTAACCGGTTCTTCCGCAAGCGGATTATTGAGGATTCCTGTCACCGGCTTTAATTCGCCATTTAAAAATAAAGCTGTTAACTCTCCGCTGCTTTCAGTTTCAGAATCTTTTTTTTCCTTATCATTCTTGAGCGGTTCTTTTTCCGGTTGTTTATCTCCGGCAGGAGTCTGCTTATCTATTGTATCCTTAGATTCCGTATCTTTTTTTCTTTTATTATCTTTAATTGTCTTGCGGATCTTTTCTTTTTTAACTGGTTTAATCTTGTTTTCGTCTGCGGTATTAATTGTATAAAGTGTTATTTCAATATCACGCAGCCTGCTGTATAATTTAAATTTCCCGTTATTGCCGTTTACAATTTTTATTTCATCTGCTGTTAAAGGCGTATTAAACTGAACAGAAAAATCAGAAAAAAGAGCAGATGTTGCAGAATCAAAATCGAATGCGTTATACAGAGAATCATTCGCAGGGTCTCTGTTCTCACTGAAAGGGATTAACTCTGAACTCAGATTTTTAATCGATATTCCATCACTGAAGGCAGTTGATGATATTATAATAATACTCAATATGATACAAATATAGCTGATATTGTTTTTCATTCATTACCTGACAGTTTCAATAATAATAACGCGATGTATCTTTATAATTTATACTGATCTAATTTTCAATAAAATTTCAATTAACTTAATTCAATCATTACCGGAAATGATAGAATTATTCTTAAAAGATTGAAAAATTTGTTCTTTATTTATACTATTATTTTATGAAACGTAAAATATTAACAATGGCAACACTTTCGGGAATATTTTTTTCTCTTCTTTATATTTCTTATGTTATTTCTGAAAAAGAAACCATTTCAAAAATAAAATTAAACCTTAAAATACTGGCTATGCAGGGCTCCACAGGTATTGATAATTTTTTTAAAACTTATCTGTCCGATCTTACATTTCTATCAAATACTGAAGGGATTAAAAACAATAATTCGGAAGGACATCAACTCATTGATACTTTTTATTCAACTCATAAAGAAGATATTACATCTGTGACACGGATTGATTCAACTGGAAGAATAATTTATTCTGCTCCTTATAATAAAAATATAATCGGAGTTGATATTTCCACTCAACCACATAATAGAAACATGAATACAGTATTTGAACCTGTTATAAGTGATATTTTTATTGCTGCTCAAGGATATAGAGCACTTGCATTACACGTCCCTGTTTTTAAAAACAACAATTATAATGGACGTCTATCTATATTAATAAAATTTGATAAAGTCGCTGAAACTTTTCTTAAGAACTTAAAAACAGGTGAAACCGGAACTTCATGGATAATAACAGCCCGGGGGATAATTCTTTATCATTCAGATCGAAAACTGATTGATGAAAATGCAGATGTCTTTACCAACCAGATACCCTCTCTTAAAAGCGTTATACATGAAATGAAATCCGGGACGGAAGGATATGCCTGGTATAAAGATAAAAAAAATAATTATTTTGTTTATTATTATCCGGTAAAACTCCTGTCGACCCACTGGTCAATTGCAATATCTGAAAGCAAAAAAGAAATTTTAGGTGCAACAACCGAACTGCGAAATATGTGGTTAATTCTGATTCTGCTATTTCTTGTTCTTAATATGATTTACCTGGTTTATATAATTAAAAGTCAGGCAAAAATCAAAACTCAAAAGGTGGATATTTTAGAAGTTAATAAAAACCTTGTTAATGCCAGGCAGGAGATAAAAAGCCTGAATAAACTGCTTCCGATATGTTCTTCATGTAAAAAGATACGAAATGATGATGGTTACTGGAATTCAGTGGAATCTTATATAAATGAACATTCTAATACAGAATTAACCCATTCGCTCTGCCCTGACTGCCTTAAAAAATACTACCCTGAAAGTGATAAATAGCTTTTAATCATACCCGGAACCTGAATATTCTGAGATACTGAACAAAGGTTCCGGATATGCCTGCTTTAACGAATCTTAATTTTTAAGTTTTTCTGCAATACTTTCAATCAGTTTCTGTTTCTCCTTTAAATGTGCTTTAAAGTCAGGTGTCTTGCAGTGATGTATTTCAATGGGAATTTCGGCAAGAGACCTGTTCAGTATTTCTTCAAGAAGTGCTTTTTCATCTGCTTGTAATTCAATTTGCATTTTGGCCTCCATGCTTGTTGTTTTATTGATATATTTATCTTAACCAAATATAGCTTAAAAGTCAAAAAATTATAATAAATATTATTAAACCGTTAACTATTTTATCAGCAGGCCGGCGTTTAATCTTTTTAATGAATTCGCAGTTGAAAATCAGACCATAGAGTCGTTTAAATATATTTTTTAAAAAAAATCATTGATTATTATTTTTGATATTTCCTTTATTGTATTAGTATAAAATTATTTTATTCTTACCGTCAGAGGAGGTTACATCAGTTTACATGTGTCTGAGTTACGGACAATTACCTTTAATTCTATTTCTGTTAATGATATTTTTTTCATTTTCCTCATGCGGAAATCTTTTAAATGAAGAAGCAATAACCTCCCCTTCCGGTATAAACGAACCAGGGCCGTTAAATGACATCAATACTTTTTTTGATAAAACTTTTTCTACTTCAGCAGCAATTAATATTCAAACTAAATATGATGAATATTTAATTTCCGGTTCACCAATCGGTGAAAATGATATTGAGGATATATGGATTACATCTCTGGATCATGCCGGAAGTGTAATTTTTGAATCAACTTTCCGCACAGGTAAACATCTTCGGATTGTATCTCAGATTATAGATCAGGAGAAAAATTATATATTCATCTGTAATGAATTTGATCCTTCGACATACAAGGCTGATATATTTATTCTGAAAATAACTCCTGATAAACAGATAAAGTGGCATTACAAGTTAGGAAACAGTACCTCAACTTATGCTCTCTCAGCCGTCATGCTGTCCGGTGGAACAATCGCAATTACTGCGCAGACAGAAAATGTAACAACTTCCAATTACGACCCTATACTTATAAAAATTAATCCTTATAGCTATACAATATCATCCATAAGACTTGACTACCAGGTTTCTTCTCTAAGCGGTAATGTTTATCCTGTACCTGTCAAAATATTATCTGATGAAAATGATACTTTAACTATCGCAGGTTATTATTTTGACTCGAGCTATAAAAGCAGAATAGCTGTTATTAAGATGGATTCAGATGATATTGTAATTTCTAAATATATTCTTTATGAATATACAAAAAATCTTTCAATACTTGACATTAAATATCAGAATCCTACATACGATATTTTGTTAATCTGTAAATCCGATACTTTACATGGCAGAGATGAAGGTTTTACGCTGCTGAAAGTTTTTAAGGATAGTTCAATTAAATTTGAAAATGATTACATCATAAACGGTTTCACTCCCGCAGATAGTATAATTGCCATGAGCGACGAAACTTTCTCAGTGGGAGGTTATTTGTCAAACGGCACAGGTGATTATTCTGTATCTCTCATTACATTCAACTATTCCGGGAATATTAATAATTTTCAATCAATAGAATCAGGTATTACTGAAATTAATAGAATTAATTT
>DAISJZ010000030.1:0-29807 GCA_036821145.1 Spirochaetota bacterium | reverse complement strand
GATGAAAACGATACAATAACAGTCAGGGCTGATTATCTGCTTCTCTCTGTGGGTCAGTCCATTGAATGGGGGAACCTTGTTTCGGGAACAGAAATTGAATTAAACTCCAATCAGACAATTCAGGCTGACCCGGTCACTTTCCAGACAGGGGAACCTGATGTCTTTGCGGGGGGGGATTCTCTTACCGGGCCGCGATTTGCCATAGACGCAATAGCTCAGGGAAAAGAGGGTGCCATTTCAATTCACAGGTATGTTCACCCCGGGCAGAGTCTTACACTGGGAAGGATAAAGAGAGACTATCTTTCATTTGATAAAGACGATCTCGCTCTGGACGGTTATGACCGCATGCCGAGACAGTCACTGCATCATATAGACGGAAATGAATCTAAAAAAACATTCAGGGATCTGCGGGAAACATTCACAGAGGAACAGGTAAGGAAAGAAACTGAACGCTGCCTGGGCTGTGGAGCTGCAGTTGTGGATTCCTATCTCTGTGTCGGCTGCGGAGCATGCACATTGAAATGTAAATTTGACGCCATTTCTCTTAAAAAGAAATATGACTGCAAAGGAGTTGATCTGCTGGAACTGAGGCCTATTGTTATGAAGAATGCCATAAAGCGCCAGTTCAGGATTATAGCAAAAAAACCCTTCAGACTGATTGATTCAGCATTCCCGAAAAAACCGGATAGCCGAATTAAATAGTGTTCTTTTGTATTAATACTGCGGAAGAGCTTATCTTCCGCAGCAGTTATCCAACCACAGAGAGGTATATTGTTTTGCACGAATTAGGTGTTGTAATTGAAGTAGTAAAGACTGTTGAATCTTTCGCAGAGAAAAACTGCGTCAAAAAGATCAATGCCATAACACTTCAGATTGGAGAGATATCTTCAATGATTCCGAAATATATTGAAGACTGCTACCCGGCAGCAGTAGAGGGCACAATTCTGCGGAATGCGCAACTTAAGATTGAAACACTACCGGCCAACGGATTGTGTAGAATCTGCAGCAGGGTATATAATCTTGTTGAGAATAAAAGTCTATGTCCCGGCTGCGGCGGCAGGGATTTTGAAATTCTGAGCGGAAAGGAGTTTATAATTAAAGAGATTATTGCATGCTGATAACTCTCCTTTAAATCTGAAATACACCTCCCGGAAAGACCTATACCACTGTATAGCAGCCTTTCGCCATATCCGGGATAGAATACAGAGTTCCCTGGAAAGTTTAACTAAAGAAACACCTCTTTTTCTTCGATAAATAAGAAAGACACTTTTATATTAACCATGCAAAATTTTCTGAACCGGTAATAATGGACACTGTTAAAATATTACTAACATCCGATCTTCATCTCGGAATAGAAAGGATAAATCCGCTGATCAGCAGGGATGAGCGGTTCAATACATTTAAAAATATAGCGTCCATTGCTGCCGAACATGATATATTTCTGATGGCGGGTGATATTTTAAACGCCGGTTTAATTGATAAATCTTATTTTGATACGATTAACAACGAAATTGCGGATATTACTGAAAAAGGCACAGAAGTTTTTTTTACACCCGGTTCCGGAGAGACTGCGGATCAAGGAGCTTTCTCTGGCAGAATAGCAGACCTTAATACAACTTTTACTTTCTCATGCAGTAATAAGGAGAGAATGATTAAATCCGCTAAAGGCGACATTTATATCTACGGCATCCATACAGATAATTCCGGGACTGCCTCTGATATCAAAAGAAGTGAAAAAAGCGGCTTTCATATAGGGCTTTTCTATGCGGATTTTTCACCACAATCAACTGATAAAGGGGGAGCCGGTTTTTTAGGTAAAAGCGAGATCAAGCGTATGAATCTCGATTTTTTTGCACTTGGACGGAATCATGGATTCAGACTTTTCCGTTTTTCTGAACGTATACTTGGCGCATACCCCGGGTCACCTGAGCCATGCTCACTTGATGAATGCGGTGAACGTTTTGTAATTTCCCTTGAAATTGAAGATAATAAAATATCATCATTTAAAAGAATTCCTGTTAATACAGTTACAGTTTACAGCCGTAAAATAGACTGCACACCACTCAGTTCAGAGGATGAACTTGTTAAGTCATTAAAAAATGCCGGGGAAAGAGACACGATGAACCGGATTGAGCTTTGCGGATCCAGAGAATTCATTATAGGCAAATCCCTTAGAGAAGAACTTACAGGTTATTACAGGGGACTGAAGATAATCGACAGAACAGATATACCGCAAAAAGTATTCATGGAGGAATCCTCTTTCGCGGACAGTTTCAGGGGGATGTTTTTCAGGAATTTCTCAGAATTTATCAAAATCAATCCGCACTATAACCCGGATTATACACTTGTAAAAGAACTCCTCTCTGACACAGGGAACGATACAGGAGGTATTCTGTTTTGCGATTCCTGAATCTGAAGTTCATAATCCCTGAAAAAAAAACTGATGCGGTTATTGAACTAAAACCCGGTGAAAACACCATACTGACAGAGAACGAATATCTGAGAATGATAATCCCTGACCTGCCGTTAATTGCCATTTACGGCAGAGGGAGCAGGACAGTCTCACCGGCAGAGATTTTTGAATCTGAAAACTATTCAATTGAGATTGAAGCTCAGTGCTCTCAGGAGAATATTTATTTTATTAATAAAAACGGTTCCTTAAACATAGATCCCGGCAGCGTGCCCGGTTTATTAAATTTTGATGATTTTATGCTGTACTCTTTTTTTACTCCCGGCATCCAGGAGAGCAATTCAGACCCGGTTTTAAAAAGTTCATCACTGAAAAAATTTCTTTTAAACAGGGAACAGGAAATTGAGAAGAACGGCAGCATGCACCGGCTTGAAGAGGTCATTGCTGAAAAGGAAATAGGGATAAACACTCTGAAAAAAAACCGGGAGCTGCTGGAACTTAAAAAAAGGAAAAAAGACAAACTTGCTAAAGAATTATCCTCTTTTGACCGCGAACTGGGGAAGCTGCGCCGTAAAAGGGAATCATATACTGCCTATAAAAACATTCTGACCGGAATCCTCGATCTTATGCAGGAGGAAACACGACTCTCATCCAGAATTGTTAATCTTAAAAAAGATATTATTGATATCCGCGAAACAGAGAACAGGCGTGAAATCCTTGAAAAAGAGATTGCGGATCGTTTTCCGCAGTTCACACGGATGATGATTGAAAAACTCCCTGACCTTGACATGCTTCAGAATGAATTCAACTCCATCAGAGACATCAATGAAGAGATGGAAAATTTCAATTCCATGCAAAAAAGAAAAATATCAATGGCGCTTAAAGGTATTACAGGGAGCCTGTTTTTCGTTTTTACATCAATGATTTTTATACTTATTAAATCAATTTCTCTGAAAACAATTACCGGGGCGCTCCTTACGGTACTTGCATCAATCCTTGTATTTTTATCTGCAGTTGCGGGTTATTATCTTTTTCTTCAAATCAGAAAAAACTATCCTCAGGAGCTGACTGACAGAAAAAAAAAGATAGAATCCCGGCTTATCGAAATTTTTACAAATGATAATTTTCCCGAAAGAAATTTCGGAACCGGTGAACTCTATGAATATCTTTTCCAGTATTTTGAAGACTTTCTCTCTTTCAGAGAACTTCAGAATGAACTCTCCTCTTTAAACAGAGGGGGCGGTTCCCGTATTTCTCTCCATGAGAGAGAGGAAAAACTCCGGAATCTGACAGAACGGAAGGATGAAATTCAGCAGGAGATAGAGAGTAAACTCAACTCTCTGGATGTTAGTATTCACCCTGCTCCCGAAAAAGAGAATATAAAAAGCCTCATCCCTGAAATAAAAGAAATGATTGATGAAATAGTCCGGGAGGAGGAATCCAAGGAATCAGTCGCAAAAAAAATTGAAACTGAAAAAACCCAGTATGTTTCCGGGGATAAAAGCCTCCAAAGTATTGACGATTCAATTGCAGTAATCAACGCGGATATTGAAAAACTAAAACAGGATATTTCAGACATCAATCATATGCATAAAATTTATAATGATACTTCTGAAGAATGGTTTAATGAAAAATTCTCTGCTCTTGCGGATATCTGCGCCGGAGTTTACAGCAGACTGTCAAACGATTCAAAGAAAAATCAAAAAATTCAGGAATCAATAAAAAAACTGATTCTGAGTGAAAAGAGAGATGATTTTAATGCTGAAGAAACGGCTGCCTTCGCGTTTTCGATGAAGCTGGCGATTGCTGAAATTGCTCCCCCGTCTCAAAATTACCCATTGATACTTACTGATCCTTTTTCCGTTTTTAAACCTGAAATTACGGACAAATTAAAAAAAATATTGCTTGAATTGTCAGAAAAAAGACAGGTTGTTATAATTACCTCCAAAAGTGAAAAAAACCTGGCGGGCAATTTAATTAATATTTGAATTATCTATGGATAAAAACGGACAACTATCATTTTCCGATGACCCCCTGTCGCTGGAGAGCAGCGAAATATTTCAGCTGATCTCTGAAGGGAATTTCCGCGAGGCTATAAAAAAAGCCGACGCCATGATGAATATCAACCCTGAGTATCCGGGGCTCATTGAGGCGTTCAGGACAGCCAAATTCTGGTCAAACAGAGAGAAGGAGCTGAAAAAAACTCCGGAGGGGAAGAGAACCGCTGATTTTCTCATGGAGGAGTGGGCTTCATTTGAAGACTATGCAGCGTATAAGGAGATTAAATCCTCTGCAGCATACAGGGCCGTGATGAAATTTGTTTTTTTCAGGGCTTCCGAGCATTACAAGCTTGCATTCCAGAAAAATGAGGACACAGATACACGCTTTGACCTGCTGCTGAACTTAGGTGAATGTTTCCTGAGGCTTAGAGAGTATAAATTAGCAGTTGAGACCCTGGAATATGCAATGAACTCCTACAAAAGCAGCGCCCGTCTCCTCTTTATACTCGGAGAATCTTATTACCACCTTGACGATATACCGAAGTCTCTTCTTTATATGAGAGAAGCCTTTATGATAGATCCCTCACAAATTGACATCACGCTTATTGAGTCAAAACCGGTGCATGAAATAATTGATGTGCTTAAAGAGAGTGGTAGAAATTTCAGGGATATCCGGGAATGGATCCCTGTTTACGGATTTATCACCGACATTTTTTATGTGAGGAGAAATCTGAGCAAACACCAGGTTGAATCTCTCAAACGGGAAGTATTCAATCTTGAAAAAAGCTACAACAGGCTCAGTATGGACGATATAGACAATACTAATGTTCTTCCCCGGATGATTAATAAATATCTCTGGCTCCTTGATTACTACGACTCCCAGGTTACAAACCGTGAGAACCTTGAAGAGATCAGAAGCAGGCTCATTGCCATAGATAAAGACCTCTTCTATGAATATTTCAGAAAACCCCCGCATAAACGGAACTACTGATAAATGATTATTAATACGGGTCAATTTAGAGCCTGAATTTTTTTATTGCTTTTTTAGCCGTTTTGAAAGTTAGTATAAAAAAGTAAATATTTATACTATTGGAATTAATGATGAGCGGATTTACAATTATCTCCTACCCCACCGAACAGAATGACTCCCTTTTATCACTGACAGCCGGGAGATCCCGCTATATGCTCCCCATAGGGGGAAGGTTCAGGGTAATTGATTTCACCATCCGCAACTCTGTTTCATCCGGTGCAGTATCAACAATGCTCTTCAGCAACGTGGATGACAATCTCCAGGAGTACGTTGATAAATATCAGGAGGATTCCGGAGAGGAAAAAAAACATTTAATAAACGTATTCCCCTTCAGCCAGTCTGAGCCTGACACAGTTCTTGAAGCTATCAATGAATCTGACTCATCATACTTTATATTATATAACGGGGACAATCCTTCAATACTTGATCTCTCCGCCATACTCGGAAAATTCAAGTCTTCAAAAAAGAAAGGTCTCCTCATTAAACTCCGGATAAACGGAAAAGCATCCATGGCGCAGAGAGTTGTGATTTCCGACAAGCGGACACTGGTTTCTGTAATAAAAAAAGCTCTGAAGGATAAGCACCGCTCTCCCAACTTTTTCGAGATGATCATAAATGTTCTGATACATTCCGGTATTAATACTAAAATTGTAGATGCATTCTACTGGCAGATCAGCAGTGTCACAGAGTATTATAATCTTAACAGGGAGATCATCTGGAACGAGGAGATCTCAACTCTGCTCTACAGGAACAGGATTATTAAAAGCCAGATTAAATCCAACCGTTATGCCCTCCTTGATGAAAAGGGTTCAATTAAAAAATCTTTTATTTCCGACTACTGCTACATTAACGGTAAAGTTGAAAACAGTATCATTTTCCCCGGTGTTGATATTGAGGAGGGGGCAACAGTAATAGATTCAATAATTCTCCCCTTTGTAAAAATAGGCCCGGGTGCGCGGATAATTAACGCGATTATTGATGAGAGCATAGAGGAGGAAGAGCGGTTTATTGCAGGGCCAGCATGCAGGATAGGCACTGAGGAAAAATTCATGAAAAACAGCGATTTCCCCGGCAGCCTTGGAGAAAGTATTACATTAATAGGAAGAAACAATTATATCCCCGGCGGAACATTCATCGGTTCTGCCTGCTACATGGCTGACAGTACAGCTGAAAGCTACTTTTCACAGAAAAACAGGCTTGAGGACGGTGAGTCAGTAATTACCGCCGAACCCTCTGAAGTAAAAACTCCTTAAATTATTTTTTTTAAATTAATTATCTTAAAAAAAAGTTGACTTTCCGTCTCCAAAGTTAGATATGCCTAATATTATTAATTAATACTAATAGACATATAATAAAGCGTCAGGAAATATTTATGCAGTCATTCAGAAATATCGATTTTCACGGTTTTGTTGAAGGTCTCATTAAAACCATTGAGCTTAGAGATCTTTACACCTCGGGCCATTCCAAGAGGGTTTCAGAAATTGCTGAGTTGATATCACATGAAATGAACATGCCTGCAAAAGAGTGTGAATATATGCATATTGCCGGTCACCTGCATGATATCGGTAAAATTGGAATACCTGATGGTATACTTCTTAAAACAGGAAAGCTCAATGAAGCTGAATATTTTTTAATGCAGCAGCATTCAGCGATAGGAGCCTCTATTTTTGAAAATCTTGAAGGTTTTGAAATGATGGCACAAATTATCAGACACCACCATGAAAGATTCGACGGAATGGGATACCCTGACAGACTTAAGGGCTATGACATCCCCCTGGGTGCTGCTATTATATCAATTGCTGACTCCTTTGATGCAATGACAACATCCCGGACATACAGATCGGGAATATCGATTGATGAGGCTCTCCATGATATTCGCATAAATAGCGGAAAGCAGTTTAATCCCGGGGTCGCTGATGCATTTTTCCGTGTTATAAAAAAGAAAGAAAACCGGATTAACCTGATTATTAACAGTTATAAATCTCATAAAGAATCAGTTTATATCCCTTTTAACTCAATCAGAACAGCACATAATTTATCACAATATGAGAAAAATGATGTTTATTCATCTAATTTTTGCGCAAAAAGTTAGTCTATACTAATTAAGTTATCATTCACAAACAAGAGGTGAAACTAATGTCAGAAGAGACAAAAATATCGATGTTAGCTCCCGGTGACAGGGGAGTAATAACAGGATACGAAAAGCAGCCGGGGCCATACAGGGAGAGGATTCTCTCAATGGGCCTTACTAAGGGGACTGAATTTAAACTTACCAAAAAGGCTCCAATGGGTGATCCCATTGAGATTGAAGTCCTTGGATACAAACTGACCCTCCGCAAAGTGGAGGCTGAAATCATTAAAATTGAAAAGATCGGGAAGGAGGCTTCAAAATGAAAACACCCGTAGTGGCTATAGCAGGGAACCCGAACTGCGGAAAGACAACCCTGTTTAACGGGCTCACCGGCGGTAAACAGAAAATAGGTAACTGGCCCGGTGTTACAGTGGAAAAAAAAGAGGGGACACTGAAGCACGGTGAAGAGGAAGCATTGATTGTTGACCTCCCCGGTATTTATTCACTCTCTGCACATTCAGAGGATGAAAAAGTTGCAAGGGACTATCTCCTGAGCGGTGAAGCTGACCTTATCGTCAACATTGTGGATGCGGCAAACCTTGAGCGTAACCTCTACCTCACAATGCAGCTTGCAGAGATGGGTGTACCTCTCCTTGTTGTTATAAACAGGGCTGACATAGCTGAAAAAAACAAAACAGGCATTGATCCGGAGCACCTTTCAAAACACTTAGGCTGCCCTGTAATCATGACAAGCGCGATTAAAAGCGGTGACATTAAAAAAGCTGCGGATGCAGTTTTTTCGGCGATCAATAATCCCTCATTCCCTTCAGTCATCATCAGGTACCCCGAGCCTGTTGAAGCTCTCATAGCTGAATGGGGAAATGATGAAAAAGTTTTCCCCGGACATGAATGGGCAAAGAGATGGCTCTCAATAAAACTTATTGAAGGAGAAAGAACCTCCCTTGAAAAATCGGGGATTCAATTCAGTAAAAGCAGTTCCGAAACCGATGAGCAGATTGCGAACCTTGCCAGACAGCTTGATGAATCCCTTGATATCGAAATTGCTGATGCACGATACGCCTATATACACGGACTTGCTAAAGATGTTATCACAAAGAAAGGTGACAGGTCAGCGATTTCCGACAGGCTCGATTCAATTGTTCTTAACAGGATTTTAGGTCTCCCTATATTTCTTGGTGTAATGTACCTTATATTCTGGGTTGCTGTTACAATCGGCAGCGCGTTTATCGACTTCTTTGATATAGCTGCAGCTACACTGGTTGTGGAACTTCCGAAGCATCTGCTGGAATCATGGGGCGCACCGGCATGGATGTCAGTTATTCTTGCAGACGGGGTCGGTTCAGGTATTCAGACAGTGGCGACTTTTATTCCGGTAATATTCTCAATGTTCCTCATGCTTTCAATACTTGAGGACTCGGGTTACATGTCCCGTGCCGCCTTTGTAATGGACAGGTTTATGCGGAGCATAGGTCTGCCTGGAAAATCATTTGTTCCGATGATTGTAGGTTTCGGATGTACAGTACCTGCAATAATGGGTACACGGACACTTGAATCAAAAAAGGACAGGTTCCTTACGATATTCATGACACCATTCATGTCATGCGGAGCAAAACTTCCGGTGTACGTACTTTTTGCTGCGGCATTTTTTCCTCAGAATTCAGGGACAATTGTATTCTCTTTATACATGGCAGGTATTGCTCTTGCTGTTGTCACAGGATTTATCCTGAAAGCGACTCTGTTTAAAGGAGAAGCGTCACATTTTGTAATGGAGCTCCCTCTATACAATATGCCGAGACCCGGCGCTATAATGATCCATACCTGGAACAGGCTGAAACTTTTCGTTCTCAGGGCGAGCAAAGTAATTGTTACCGCAGTGTTTATCCTTGCCATCATGAACTCCACCGGTACTGACGGCTCCTTCGGTAATGAAGATACAGAGAAATCTGTTCTTGCGGCATCTGCCAGGGCTATAACACCGGTATTCGTACCTATGGGTGTAAGGGAGGACAACTGGCCTGCAAGCGTTTCACTATTCACAGGGCTTTTTGCGAAAGAGGCTGTTGTAGGCACACTCAATTCTCTCTACAGCCAGAAAGCTGAGGAGTCTGCTGACAAATCCGAAGCGAAGGAAGAAGATAAAGAAAAGAGCGAAGCAGAAAACAAAACTATAGCAGCTGGTGATTCTCCAGAGAAGGCCGTAGGTGAAGAAGCTCCAGATGAAGAGGAAGAAAAGGGATTCAGCGTTGCAGGGGGCCTTAAGGAAGCATGGGATACTATCCCTGCAAATCTCTCAGGTGTAACCGGCGGACTTTCAGATCCTCTTGGAACAGGGGTCCTTGAAAATACAGCAGACAGTGAAGCCATGGCTGAGGAGATGGAGGTTGACACAACAACTTTTGAAAGGATGAGGAGCTACTTCACTGTTAAACAGGCTTATGCTTACCTCCTTTTCATTCTTCTCTACTTTCCATGTGTTGCTGCATTCGGTGCGATGTACAGGGAGACCGGGATTAAACTTGCTGTGTTCCAGTCAGCGTATCTCACAGTGTTTGCCTGGATTGTGGCTACACTCTTCTACCAGATTACTGAGGGGCATAGCGCTCTATGGATTTTTACAGCATGTGCGCTCATGGGGGTACTTGTTCTGATACTTTATATCATGGGTAAAAAGAACTTCGGCAATGTGCGGGAGGAGGTATAATGCTTTCTGAAATCCTTAACTATATGAAGAAAAACAGGGAAGCTTCTGTGTCAGAAATCTCCCTCTACCTGAAGATGGATAAACAGATGGTTGAAACCGGACTTGAAGAGCTTATCAGGAAAGGGCGTGTTGAACGTTACACCATACAACATGTATCATGCGGATGCTGCAGCGGAGGATGTATGTCATCCGCTTGCGGCAATACAGAAGTATTCAGATATATTGAATCTTCACAAAAGGCTTCATAAATTCTCCTATTAGAATTAAAAGAACCGGCTTTGAGATTCTTTCCGTATATGATGATTCGCCTCGCTTCGAATCAGTTCATACACGGAAAATCTCTTTTTTTTATTGCCCTTTAAATTCAGGCTCCCTTTTGCTGTTAAGCGCACGGACACCTTCAGCATAATCCCCTGTTCCGGCAGATTTCACCTGAAACATCCGTTCATAATTGAGATGTTCTTCGAATGATGCTCCGATCCCTTTAAGAAAAAGTTCCTTTGTTCTTGCGTATGTGAGCGTAGGCCCCTGGGCGAACTTCTCTGCAGCAGCCATTGCTGCATCAGGAAGTTCATCACCTGTTACTATTTCATTCACGAACCCGATTTTCATCATCTCTTCTGCTGTAAAAGGTTCACCTGTAAAAGCTATCTCACAGGCCTTCTGCCAGGGGAGCTGATTGATGAGAAGATGTGTGCCTCCAAAACCGGGGATTAAGGCAATCTTTGAAAAACTCTGAGCGAACTTTGCGCTTTCCGATGCAATAATATAATCACAGCATAGAGCCAGATTCATCCCCGCGCCTGCAGCATATCCGTTTACCGCGGCAATAACAGGGAACGGGAGTTTACGTAGCTTCAGTCCGATGGCATATAAATCCCTGGTAAGATCATCCATAAACTTTTCCGGTTCGCCGCCATTCACAGAATCCAGCATCCCCTTAATATCCCCACCAGCACTGAAACCTTTTCCAGTACCGGTTATAAGAAGCGCCCTTATTCCCCTGGTTTCAATATCATCCAGTGCTTTCAGGATCTCCCCGGCCGCTTCTATATCGAGGGGATTCAGCTTTTCCGGCCTATTCATTACCATCACAGCCACATCCCCCTTATATTCAACCTTTATGCATTTATTCACTTACCGGCACCTCCTCTTTAAGTATAATTCTTGCGTCCACAATAGAAAGGCCGTCACTCCTCGCTATAACAGGATTAAGGTCCATCTCCTGTATGTCAGGGTATGACTCAATAATTTCAGAAACAACAAGAAGCAGGTTAACTATGGCATTTTTATCAACCGGCTGTTCCCCTCTTACACCGTCAAGTATGGGAGCTGACTTAATATCTGACAGCATACTTTTTGCCGAAGTTCTTGTAATGGGGAGAACTCTGAACGCCACATCTTTCAGCACCTCAACAAGTATTCCCCCGAGGCCCACCATAATTACAGGACCGAACTGATCATCCACCTTGGTTCCGATAATAATTTCCACACCCTTATCAGCCATCGGGGAGACAAGGCAACCTTTTATATCCACATCGGGCTTATACTCCTTTACATTGGATATTATTTTATCAAATGCGGCCCGTATCTCCTCTTCAGTTTCAAGGTTAACCTTTACTCCTCCGGCATCACTTTTGTGAAGTATGTCTTTTGATACAATTTTAAGAACAACTTTACCCCCTAATTTTTTAGCCAGCTTCACAGCCTGCTCAGCCGTAGTTGCGATTTTCTCTTCTGATACCGGGGCTTTGTGTATTGCTATTATCTCTTTAGCCTCGGTTTCAAGCAGGGCTCTCCTCCCTTCGCTTCTCGCTCTTTTTATTATCTCAATACATTCAGGCTTTGCCTTCTGCCTCCAGTTGAAAACAAAATGCACCGTTCTCTTTTTCGTATGGTGCAGATATGCCCCGTACTGCGAAAGTGATGAAACACATTTGCATGCAATTCCGAGAGATTCATACACCGGGATCCCGTAGTATCTTAAAAGTTCCAGCGAATGAGTATTTTTTAATGCATACAGACTCTGCAGAATTATAGGCTTCTCCACTTTTTTAACCAGCTTCCCCATTCTGTGAGCTGCATCCTCCTCCATAAACCTCAGAGTATCAGCAAAACGTATGGAGTATCCCCCGAACAGACCTACAATAAGAAGACCGTCAATAGAGCTATCATTTAAGATAATTTTCGCACAGTCTGCAAAGAGTGACGGATTCTCATCAGTACCACCTGCCACATCAACAGGATTTTTTAAAGATGCGTTCGGAGGGAGTATCTCGGCAAGTCTCTGCTGAGTTTTCTCTCCAAGCTGGGGAATGTCAACTCCATAATCACTGAGTATGTCTGCGGCCACTGTGGCATGTCCCCCTCCATCTGCAAGAATGGCCACCCTGTTTTTGTTAATTGGGGGTAATTCAGAGAGTGTCTCAGCGACAGGGAAGAGCTCGTCCAGATTATCAATGGTGATAATACCCGCTCTTTTGAAAGCAGTGCGTGAGACCTCGGAAATACCCGCAAGTGACCCGGTATGAGAACCTGCTGATCTCATACCTGTGGCGCTTCTTCCGCTTTTCAGCAATACTATCGGTTTTTTTCTCGTTGTCTGATATGCCTGCTGGAGAAAACTCCTCCCGTCCCTCATCCCTTCCACGTACATCACAATTGCTTTTGTCAGAGAGTCCTCTTCGAAATATTTAAGATACTCATGAAAACGTATATCCGCTTCATTCCCCACTCCAACGTAATGTGAAAACCCCACGTTGCTCCTGAGTCCCGCCTCTGTAATTATATGAAGAGCAACATTTCCGCTCTGAGATAAAAGCGCAATATTTCCTTTAGGCACGTCCGGTATCCCTGCAAGGTTAAGCTTATTATAAAGGGAGATCATTCCTGAAGTATTAGGGCCGATAATTCTGATATTAAATTTTTCTGCTGTCTCCGATATCTCCCTCTCCTTCTGTTTCCCCTTTGCTCCGAGCTCTCCAAACCCTCCCGAAATAATAACAGCCCCTTTTACATTTTTTTTCCCGCACTTTTCCAGAATATCCGGAACCGCCTCGCCCGGCACAGTAATAAGTGCTATATCTACATCTTCATGTATCTCAAGAATATCATGATAGCATTTTAATCCAAGCACCGAATTCAACTTAGGATTAACAGGATAGATCCTCCCTTCGTACCTGTCGCGGAGCAGTGTTGCAACAGCCCTGTACCCCCTCTTGGTTTCATTTACAGATGCTCCGACAATTGCAACAGACTGGGCATAAAAAATTTCCCGAAGCTGAATATTATTCATCTATCTCCCCCTGTATAATGGTTTTCTTTTTTCATTGAACGCGTCAATCCCCTCTTTCCAGTCCCATGTTTCCATGCATTGAAGTATTGCCTCCGCCTCCATTTCAAGAACAGTTTCAATATCCCTGTCCACAGAGAGCCGCAGGTGTCTCTTCGCAAGAGATACGGATACCGGGGCCCGGGAGGCTATAAGCTCAGCAAATTCAAGTGTCCGGGGAAGGAGTTCATCAACAGGGAACGAAGCATCCGCAAGGCCGTACTCTACTGCCTCAGTACCCTTAAGGACTCTTCCTGTATAAATCAGATCCCTTGCCTTCTTTATTCCGATTCTCTCAGGGAGGAGCTTTGTCACCCCTCCGCCGACAAAGGTACCCAGACCGATCTCCGGAAATGCAATTGAAGCATCATCTGCCATGAATATAAAATCGCAGTCCAGTGCCATCTCAGCTCCTGCACCCCTTGCCGCTCCGTTCACTGCGGCTATTACCGGTTTGTGGAAAGTACAGATATTAAGATTGGCTTTGTGAGCAAGATATATATATTCACGTTTACTCTTACGATCCCTCTCTCCGGATGCATGTTTTTTCAAATCGGCGCCGGCGCAGAAGGCCTGCTTTTCAACTCCATCTTTAACTCTTACAGATCCTGTGAGCACCAGGGCCCTCAGATCATCCTCTGTCTCCAGTTTATCAAGGAGTTCAATAAGTTCAGAATACATCTCTTCAGATACGGCGTTCATCCGTTCCGGCCTGTTCAGTCTTATTATACCTGTATGTTCTTTTTTCTCGTATATTATTGTTTCATACTTCATAATCAGGCACTCCTTTTAAATGATTTAATTAATCAGGAACATTTTTAATCATAATTCCGCTGAATATTTTACAGGTTCAGATATACTTCATTCACTCATTGTCAAAAAAAGATCTTAATTGTTGACTACCACCTGTTTAAGATATAAAATAAATGCTGAATTTGCAAAGGTTATATTGAAAAAACATAATTACCTGTGCTCAAACCGGGAATCTGAATACCTGGACATCTTTGTATCCGATAAAATTATCCAAGGCGGAATTTTAATAAATGAAAAGTATAATTATAAACGGAAGCCCGAGAAAAAACGGCAACACCGGGTTCATCTGCCGCACTATATCAGAGATTCTTGACAGTAAAGGTTTTACAACAGATATTCTCAATCTTTCAGAAATCAGTTTTTCCACATGTACCGGATGTGAAAGATGCAGAAAGGATAAAATCTGCACCGGACTGAATGACGATCTCACGCGCTATTACGATCTTCTCGCAAATACAGATCTCTGGGTTCTCGGATCGCCGGTTCATAACTATAATATAACTGCGCTTATGAAGGCTTTCATTGACAGACTTTACTGCTTCTATGATTTTACGGATGACCATCCCCGCGGATTTTCAAGCAGACTGACATCAAAGGGGATAAAGGCTGTTCTGTTTGGTATAGGAGAACAATTGTCAAAAGAAGATTTCGGTTTTACCATAGAGGCTATGGAGATGCCTCTTGCTGCGCTGGGAGTTCAGGTAGTTAAATCATACAGATTCTACGGATATTTAGAGCCCGGCTCTCTGAAAAAAGATTTGAAAAGAATTGAGGATTTTTACAGCGATTTTAACGATATAACAGACAGATTCATGTGTTAAAGTTACGACTGTAAAAAGCCCGCTTTCCCGATACATACAGCGCGATCATACCTGCCTGATGTGAATAAATCAGCCATGGGACCGCAAAAAATCATATCCTGTAATAGGAATTTTTCTTAAATCAATACAAATAAGAATTCAGAATTTTATCATCATCTGAATTAGAATATAAAATCAGTTGAGAGAAAATTAGACTTATTCTCCCTTACAATCTCTGTTATTATTTCCTTATTGATATTGTTCTCCTTTGCTGCAACGAGGGATCTTATGGTAAACACTCTGAGAGCATCTGACACTGAAAGAGTCCCCTCAGCTGAATCCTTCCTCCCTGTAAACGGAAATTTGTCAGGCCCCCTCTGGCACTGGCAGTTTATATTTACGCGCGCGACCTGGTTAACAAGTGGATCAACCAGCTTTGCAATTTTACCTGAATCACGGCCGAAGATGCTCACCTGCTGACCGTATGTTGACTCAATTACATAATTAAGGGGCTCGCTTATATCCCTGAATGTCGCTACGGGGATAACAGGACCGAACTGCTCTACATGATATAGTTTCATACTGCTGTTTACAGGGTACACCACTGCCGGGTAATAAAGATTTCCATGGTACTTGCCGCCATGTTCATTCATTACCCTGGCTCCTTTTGAAACAGCCTCCTGTACAAGGGAGTCAAGGTACTCTGCTTTCCCCTCTTCAGGGAGAGGAGTTATGTCAACCGCATCCTCCCATGGCATACCGAGTTTAAGTTTTTTAAGTGACTGACTGAAAAGATTCATAAACTCCGGAAATATCGAATCATGCACAAAAAGCATCTTCAGTGCTGTACACCTCTGCCCGTTATATGACAGTGTGCCGGTCAAAATTTCACTGATTGCTATATCAAGTGGAGCATCAGGCAGTACTATGGCGCTGTTTTTCGCCTCCAGCCCAAGGACACTCCTGAGCCTGTGCGGATAGGGATGTGCCTGCTTGATGATATCCGCGACACGGCTCGAACCGATAAATGCGAGAACATTCACCCTGCCGCTCTTCATGATAGGCTGTACAACCTCCTCGCCGTCTCCGTATATTGTATTAACTACTCCAGCCGGGAAAGATTTCTGAAAAGCCTCAAGCAGCGGCCTGTGCAGGAGTACCCCAAGTTTCGGCGGTTTAAAAATTACGGCGTTTCCCGTAATCAGTGCGGGGATAAGTGTCGCATAAGTCTCGTTAAGCGGATAGTTGAAAGGCCCCATGCAGAGCACAACACCAAGGGGGGAACGTCTGATCTGACCGATAACTCCCTCTTCCATCTCGAACCTCGAACTTTTCCTGTCCAGATCCTTCATTGCTTCAATTGTATCTTTAATATACTGAACTGTTCTATCGAACTCCTTCACAGAATCTTTGTACGATTTCCCGATCTCCCACATTAGAAGTTTTACAACATCGCCCTTGTTTTCCTGCATGCGGAGGGTAAATTCCTCCACATGTTTAATCCTCTGGCGGACACTCATGGTGGGCCAGATCCCGCGTCCGCTGTCAAAAGCACGTTCAGCAGCAGCAACAGCCTCAAGTGCAACTTCCGCTGTCAGCTTGGGGTATTCACCAAGTTCAATCTGCTTTGTCGTTCCCGCTGTTTCAAGATATATGGGGGACAATACTTTCTGAAAATTTCCAGACCAGTGCCTTATCTCTCCATTAATCAGGAATTCAGTCTGGTTAATAAAATCAACTTTATACTCCTGAGGTATTTCTGACAATTCAGGATAAATACTCTTTACATCCATTTTACCCCCCGGTAATCATTATTTAACAAAATGTAATTTAATATGCCAAATATGGCAACTTAATTGTTGTTTTTCCGGCTTGTATATAAAAAATCAGGATTATTATAAACAAAAATTGATTTTAGTGGCAATTAAAAAAAACTGCAAAAACTTTAGCTTGACTAAAGTAATAATATATCATACAGTTATTCCGGCTGATAAACTATCACGTTTCCGGTTCAAACTTTAAAACATGAATAAAATAAAAACAGACAACCGTAAAAATTCATCCCTGAAGTTATCAGGAAAAAACTATATGGATATGGTTCATTCATCACCCGAGGCCATATTTGTTTATGTTGACGAAAAAATCATCTTCGCCAACAACACAGCTTTACAGATGCTCAAAGCTAAGAAGCCGGAAGATATAATCGGCAAAGATGTGTTCAGCCTTGTACTCCCGGAAAGCCGGAAAGCTCTCAAAAAGGTAATTGATCTTGTAATAGAAAACCGGAAGAACTATATATCAAATGAAGATAAGCTCATCGCCCTTGACGGTAATATCATTGATATTGAAATATCCTCCACCTACTTCAACTTTAACGGTAAAGACGGCATTCAGGCTTTCATCAAGGATATAACAAAAAGAAAGATTGCCGAGGAACAGCTGAAAAAATCTGAAATCGAATATATGGCCCTGTTCGAATCAACAGGGACCGCCATGCTCTTCATTGATGAGGATAAAACCATATCACTTATAAACGGTGAAGTTGAGAAAATTTCAGGCTACTCCCGCCATGAAATCGAAGGGAAGAAACAGTGGACTGAATTTATTGCACCTGAAGACAGGATCAAGCTCGAAAAGAATCACGAACTTCGCCGCAAGATTGCGGATCTTCCCATGAACTTCGAATTCCGCCTTATCGATAAATTCGGCCGCTACCATAACGCTTTCATGACAATCACCATGATCCCCGGCACGAAGAGGAGTGTTGCTTCAATTATAGACCTCACCGAGATCCATAAGGCTGAAGAGATGCTGGTTGCCACGCAGCAGAACTACAGGCTCCTTGTGGAAAATACGAAAGAGGCAATTGCGATAATCCAGGATGAGCTTGTCCGCTATGTGAACCCCAAACTCTGCGAGATTACAGGATACACAGAAGAACAGATACTGAATAAAAAATTCTATAAGCTTGTACATTCCGACTTCAAGGAAGCTGTACGGAACGAATATCACCACAGGCTGGAGGGGAATGAAAAATATACGCTATTCCCCGTGAAAATAATTGATACATTAAAACAGGAGAGGTGGTTCCAGATTAACTCAGTGCTTACAATCTGGAGCGAGAAACCCGCTGTACTCCTTTTTTTCAATGATATTACCGAAACAAAAAATGCGCAGGATGCGTTAAAATCAAGCGAGGAGAGATACAGGCTTGTCGCGGAAAACGCGAAGGATATAATAATCATATATGATGAGAACGGCATTATTAACTACATGAACTCATCGGGATACGATAATTTCGGTCTCGGGAAGCACGTGGTAAAAAAGATTAACATAAAAGATATACTCTACCGCACAAGCGAACTCCGCCCCCCCTGGCAGGCCATTGAAGAGGCCACAAAAGAGAATAGAAGCTTTAAAAACCGTGTTGAGGTTTTAAACAGCGCGGGGGATATGCTTTTACTCGAAACCATATCAAGCCCGATAAAACTTGATAATGACCACCCGGGGATGCTTGTGATTGCCAGGAACATAACAGAACGTAAACGGCTGGAAAAAGAGATCATACTCATTTCCGAAAGAATCAGGCAGCAGGTAAGCCGTGATCTCCATGATGATCTTAACCCGCATCTCATCGGCATAGAGGCGCTGACACAGGTGCTCTCAACAAGCCTTAAAAAACTGAACCTCCCGGAAGCTGATGAAGCGGAGAAGATTGCAGTGCTTATAAACAAGGCAATAACAAAAACTCACAGGCTTGCCCGGGGCCTCTGTCCAATTGACCTCGAATCTACCGGTATACAGACACCGATAATAAACCTTCTTAAACTTATAAGAACTATCTATGGGATTGATGGAAAATTCAGCTGTGATGAATCAATTATTATTGAGGACCCCAACCTTGCCACAAACCTGTATTATATAGCGCAGGAAGCGGTATTTAATGCAGCGAAGTATTCCGGGGGGACCACTGTACTTGTTACACTGGGAAAATCCGGAGATCACCTTGTACTCTCAGTTGAAGATAACGGTACAGGGATAAAAAAACAGAAAGTAACAGATGACGATGAAGAAAAAACCGGCGGCATGGGACTTAAGATCATGAAGTACAGAACAGAGATAATTGACGGGACTTTCCAGGTACAGAAGAACAGGCCAACGGGAACTATAATATCAGTTAATATTCCAATAGACATTTTAAAAGACGAAGGGAGGATCTTTTATGGCGGAAGGTATGCTCAAAAGCAGCAGGAAGAATAAAATATTTATAGTTGAGGATCACCCTATCTTCAGAGACGGCATCTCCCAGCTGATAAACAAGGAAGAGGATATGTGCGTTGTCGGGGGATGCGAAAACTCCAATGAGTGCCTTAAGTACCTGAAAGACAACAATCCCGATCTTGTCATAGTTGACATTACACTTAAGGACAGCTGCGGCATTGAGCTGACCAAGGAGATCAAAAAAACCTTCCCCTCTCTCCCTGTACTTATTCTATCAATGCACGAGGAGCTGATCTTTGCTGACCGTGTTCTCAAAGCAGGCGCACGGGGATACATGACCAAACGTGAAGCTACAGGCAAAGTAATTGAAGCAATCCGCAGAGTGCTTCAGGGAAAAATATACATATGTGACACAATGATTGACCATTTCCTGGAAAGATCAATTACCGGAGGGCAGAATTTCAACTCCTCCCCTGTTGAAAAACTCAGTGAAAGGGAATTTGAAGTTTTCAACCTGATAGGAAAAGGGATGACCAACAGAAATATAGCAGAGGTGCTCTCAGTAAGCACAAACACAATTTCCACATACAGGGAGCGTATAAAAGAAAAGCTGAACCTTCAGAATAACGCGGAACTGAACAGGTACGCGATGCAGTGGATACAGAATTAAACATACACTTCATCTGAAACTTTTTTTATTTCAGCTCTGGGCGATCGGTCAGCGTTTTTTTGTTTTTTTGTAATATTTTTAGTGACAAAAAAATAATACATTTGTCCCCATAAATATATGGGAAGCTCAATAAACATAGAAAGCTTTACGCGTTTTGGAACTCCAAAAAAAGATCTCTCTGCTACAGAAGAGAATCTTTTAAAGAGGAGTGAAACACTTATAAATCTCTCTTCAGAATCAGCCAGGGGTATTATTCACGGCTCGGGAATGAAATGCAGTGATTTCACAGGAATCCCCTGCAGCGGAGAGATAACAGTGCTTCTCACAGATATCCCCAACGAACTACACTGGTCCTGCGATATCTGCGGAACAGAGGGAGTTATTCAGAACTGGCGCAAAAGCCCGGCTTACATTAATTCCGTTAAGCAGAAACTTCGCGAAAAAAAACAGGAAGCAACAACTCTCCGTTTATCGCCCGAAGGCTACAGCCGGATGAAAAAACTTGCTGCGGATAAAGAAGATCTCATGGAAATACTCTCATCAGCTGCAGAACAGGATGGTGAATACATCATACCGATATCTGAATTTGATATAATGAGGCTAATCGAAGTAATCGCAATACGCATTGAGTTGAGAGATAAAGACAGGCCTGAACTCTCCGCACTGAGAGATGAAATAATAACCTCCTTTGCAAGAAATTCACTGATATAAAAAAGGCCCTCCGGATGGAGAGCCTTTTTTTGTCTTAAATTCAGTCTGGTTTTTATTCTTCAGGCGCACCTGTAAATATAGCGTCTGTAGATTTTATTATCGCAGTCTCTTCAGCAAGTATAGACTCAACCTTACCGAAATAATTCTGGAAGTACGCCCCGACATAATACTGAGAGGATAATACTTTTCCTGAGTAGAAAGCAGCTTCATTATTCTCATGGATAAATTTATCCCTTTCCTCCCCTTTTAAAGATCCAACAAGCTCCTTCATCTTTTTATTGCAGATTGTCATACTCCAGAGGTGCAGCCAGGCGTGTGCAAGCATTGTCATTGCCTGACGTACCGGAGTAGCACTTATGAATATCTGCATCAGCCTTCCTGAAGCGAGATTTTTCATAAGAACATCGATGAGTTCATCCATCTTGTCTATTCCGCGCACAAGTGGGGATATGTACTTGTAATCCACAACCCCCTTTGCATCTTCAATGGTCTTCTGTATTCTCTTCTTGAATACATTATAATTATACTGCTCCCTGTTCATAAGCAGTTTTCTGGTTATGAGATCTATTGACTGAATTCCGTTTGTACCTTCGTAAAGAGAGAGTATCTTCGCATCCCTTGCAAGCTGTTCAACCGGGTAGTCACAGCAGAAACCGTATCCGCCGTAAACCTGGATTGCCTCGGATGTCATTTCCCACGCAAGGTCAGAGTTTCCCGCTTTGCAGATAGGAGTCATGAATTCAACTATCGCTTCAGCTTCTTTCGCTTTCTCTCCTTCACCTGAATGGGCAACGTCAATACTGTAGCTTGTTAAATAAGTAGCCATCCTCATGGCCTCAACATTGGCTTTCTGCAGCAGAAGCATTCTCTTAACATCCGGATGTTCAATAATTGCTACAGAGGGAGCGCCCGGATCCTGGATCTTCATAACATGGGGCATCTGTTTTCTATTCTTCGCGTAGCTTACTGCATGGAGATAGGCTGAACTTGAAAGCGCAAGTGCCTGGTTTGAACACTGCAGCCTTGCCTCGTTCATCATCTGAAACATTATCTTCATACCTTCACGCTCTTTGCCCATGAGCCAGCCTATACACTCATTATTATCACCAAAACTCAGTGAACATGTTGGTGATCCATGAATACCCATCTTGTGCTCAACACCTGTGCAAACCACATCATTCTTTTTACCGAGCGCGCCATCAGGTTTGATGTGATACTTGGGCACCATAAATATTGAAATTCCCTTTGTACCTGCCGGGTCACCTTCGATCCTTGCAAGTACCGGGTGTATGATGTTTTCATAAATATCATTCTCACCGGCAGAGATGAAAATCTTCTGCCCGACAATTTTATAACTGCCGTCAGCCTGCTTAAATGCTTTTGTCTTAAGTGCACCAACGTCAGAACCCGCATCAGGCTCAGTAAGACACATCGTACCGCTCCACTGCCCGGTTATCATTTTTTCAATGATAATATCCCTGTCCGCGCCGAAATAGAAATTTTTAATCAGGCCAAGAGCCCCGCCGCTCAGGATTGTAAACATATTCCAGGCAATTGATCCCGCATTAAAAAGCTCGTTACATGCTATTGTCATTGTTACAGGCATACCCATGCCGCCGATTTCAGGCTCAAGTGACAACCCGGGGAATCCTGCTTCATTAAAAGCTGCTATTGCAGGTTTATACGGTTCCGGAACTGCTACGTTTTTTGTTTTCGGATCGTATTTAACACCGGCTTTATCCGCTTCACCATTAAAAGGATATACCTGCGCTACAGCAATCTGTTCCGCCAGTTCAAGAGTAGCTTCATAAGTATCCCTGTCAAAATCCGCATATTTTTGTGTCTGCGACAGCTGGTCAAGACCCAGTAGTTCAAAAAGTACAAAGCGCTGGTCTCTTGAATCCACAAGTTTATTCAGGCCCATAAGTCCCCCCATTAAATAAGATTTCTATAGTTGTACGGCTGGCTAGAGTTTGACTGTTTCCGGCTTTTGTATGTTTTTATATATCTATTTTGAACTAACAAAAAATTCTTCCCTTTATACAGGATTAAAACATAAAAACATATAAAATGTCAAATATATTTTTATAATTAAAGTATTAACTAAAAAATTATTAAATATAACTGCATCATATTTAAAAAAATTCTTTATATTCACATAGTTCATAATTAAAATAAGGCAAATATATTATTAACGATCAGTAATAATTCCTGAAGGTACCATAAATATATAATGATGAATTATATACCTCCACCCCTTCGGTGGTGAAGGCAATAGAACATTTCCCGGAATAACTTAAGGAAGAAATACTGATTTATAATAATAGTTTCATAAATTAATATTTGACATTTTTGTTGTTAAACTTAAAGTTAACTTTAAGTTTAACAACAAAAGGGGGCTCGCATGTTTGACTTCACCATGACAGATGAACAGTTAAAAATCAGAGATGAGGCGCGTGATTTCACAAAATGGGTTCCGCGGGAGATGATTCTCGCCATGGACGCAGAGGAGATTCAGTTCCCCAGGGAATACCTCATAGAGTGCGGAAGACGGAACCTGCTCGGCATAAGGCTCCCGAAAGAATATGGCGGAAGGGGACTCGGATGGGTGGAAGATACTCTTGTTGCTGAGGAGATCGGGGTAGCCAGCTACTCTCTTGCATGTATCTGGGGAGTGGGCGCCGACATAGTCTGCGAAGCAGTAGTCAAATACGGATCAGAAGAGCTGAAACAGAGTATAGTTGTCCCGCTCCTGAAAGGGGAGACATTCGCTGCCGAGTGCCTCACTGAGCCGCGCGGAGGTTCAGACTTTTTCGGCGCTACGACAAAAGCCCGCAAAGACGGGAGCGACTGGATCATCAGCGGACAGAAACGCTTTATCGTTGGTGCAGAGGGAGCGGACTGGTTCATGGTTTACGCTGTTACAGATCCGGGTGCGCCTCCTCACAAAAGAATGACATGCTTCATGGTTCCACGCACAAAAGGTGTTGAATCAAAATATATATACGGCCTCATGGGAGTACGCGGCGGAGGCGCCGGAAGACTTATACTTGATGAAGTGCGAGTACCCGAAAGATATGCGCTTAATGGCATCAATAACGGTTTTGAAGTTTTTATGACCAACATGGTCCCCGAAAGGCTCGGTACAGCAGCAATGACCATAGGTTCTGTGCGCCCGGCACTGGAAATTGCAACATCATACACTTCACGAAGAAAAGCTTTCAATCAGCCTATAATGAACTTTCAGGCCGTGGGGTTTAAAATTGCCGACTGCGCAATGACCATGGATGCCATGAGAGGAATGGCTTACACTACAGCTCTGGCAATTGATTCAGGCAAAGTATCCGCAGGCAGAATAAGAAGAATGGTTTCCCAGACAAAAAAATTTATAACTGAGAGTTCATGGCAGATTGTAAATAACTGCATGCAGGTGATGGGTGGTATCGGCTACACTAATGTTTTCCCTATAGAAAGAATTCTCCGTGATATCCGTCTCTCCATGATCTGGGTTGGAACCAACGAAATCATGCAGTCAATCATCCAGACTGAATGGTACAAGGAATATGAAAAAAATAAAGAGAAAAGCAGCACGCGTGACGTTGAACTTGACGCTGTCTCTGCCCATGAAACTGAAGAAAAAGTCTACGAATAACTGAGGAGGAATTATCATGACTCTTACGACAAACAGGAGAGACCAGGACTTTGTGCTTTATGAAATGCTCGGTGCAGATTCTCTCTTTGAAACAGCAAAATTCGGAGAGTTCTCCCGCGATGTTTTTGATATGACACTGGATATGGCGCAGAAGCTTGGAGAAAAAGAGGTTCTCCCGAGAATGACAGAGGCCGACAGGGAGGGGGCTTCACTGATCAATGGTGAGGTGTACGTCCCGAAATGCTATCACGATTTACAGAAAATTATGGCAGAGGGGGGCTGGTTCACCATAGCAGCGCCTCAGGAGATCGGCGGACAGGGGCTCCCTTATGTTGTCGAAGTAGCAGCGCAGGAAAATTTTCTCTGCCACATGGCTTATTTCATGTACTCCGGCGGTGCTGTTGGCGCGTCACACCTCATACGCGATTACGGGACAGAGGAGCAGAAAAAAAAATATATGTACGCCATGCTTGAATGCAGGTATGGCGGAACAATGGCCCTTACAGAGCCTGATGCCGGTTCCGATGTGGGAGCCCTTAAAACAAAGGCAATCAGGCAGCCCGACGGCACATTCCGCATAAAAGGACAGAAGATATTCATATCCGGCGGTGACTGCGACATGTTCGAAAATATAGTTCACCCCCTCCTGGCCAGAATTGAAGGTGACCCCGCCGGCACGGGGGGAATATCGATATTTCTTGTCCCGAAATATCTTGTAAATGATGACGGAACCCTGGGAAGAAGAAATGATTATACAATAACAGGAATCGAGCACAAGATGGGACTTATGGGTAACGCCACATGTTCCATGAGTTTCGGAGACAATGACGACTGCTACGCCGAACTTCTCGGCAGCGAGAGACAGGGGATGAAGATCATGTTCAACATGATGATCGAAGAGAGGATCAATATGGGGATACAGGGACTCAGTACCGGATCTGCTGCATATCACCATGCCCTTGCATACGCTAAAGACCGCGTACAGGGGAAATCGCTTCTATCAATGATGAATCCCGACGCAACCTCTGTTGCAATCATCAATCATCCCGATGTAAGGCGGATGCTCCTCTGGATGAAATCACACGTTGAGGCTCTCCGCGCAATGGTTCTCCTATGCGCATACGCTATTGATATGAAGAAAGCCATAGCTGATAAAGACGCGGAAAAATGGCACGGGATTATGGAATTCATGGTCCCCGTTCTTAAGGCTTACGGCACTGATACAGGTTTCAGGATAACCGAGAATGCCATGCAGGTTTACGGAGGTTACGGATACTGTAAAGATTATCCAATGGAGCAGTTTCTCCGTGACATGAAAATAGGCTCAATATATGAGGGGACTAATGGAATACAGGCAATGGATTTAGTTCTGAGAAAACTCAATCATGAAGGCGGAAAGAATTTTAAAAACCTTATAAGTGAGATGAGTTCCACTCTTCAGAAATACAGGGCTTCTGAAAACCTCAGACAAATCAGCGAAAAGATGAACAATGCCATTACTACCCTTGCAGACACCGCAGAATTCTTCACAAACTGTGTGAAGGATAAAAAATTCATGGTCCCGGTTGTAAACTGTTATCCGTTCCTTACACTTACCGGAAATGTAATATCGGCATGGCTCCTCTACTGGCAGGCGGGAATTGCTGACAGCAGGCTTTCAGAAATCGCATCAGAAAAAAACATAGAAAGGAATTCGCCTGAGTTTAAACAACTCATAGAAGAGAATAATGAAGCAGCATTCTACAGCAGTAAAATACTTACAGCGACATTCTTTATAACAAATGTACTGCCGCAGGCCATTGCACTGAAGGAATGCATTGAAAACAGTGATCTCTCTGCGATAAAAATGAAGGAAGAAGCTTTTTAAAATTTTTTCTGCGTCCCCGGCAATTAAAATAATTTCGGGTGCGCAGAAACCTCCTGATATATCTCTGATTAAAAATCCGCCATTAAACCTTTTTTCTCCACAAAAAAAATATACAATACATCATTAATTTGGCTTTTCCATAGAATCAATTTATTTTCTAAACAGATGTTATATGATAAGAGAAAGGTCTGAAAACACTTTGTATAATAATGGAGGTTTAACATGAACAGAAACAGTGCGTGGTTTAATAAAAATACTAAAAGATTTATTGCGGGTGGACTGGCCATATTTCTGATTTTCACAGTATGCGATTTTATTATACATAATGTTATCCTTGGTGACCATTACATGTCCATGCCCGGGGTATGGAGACCGGACATGATGTCTTTAATGTGGATTATGTATCCTGCAACTTTTATCTTCTCTTTTCTTCTGATATTTGTTTTTATAAAGGGTTATGAGGACAGGGGCATTCCGGAGGGCATACGTTTTGGTATAATGATGTTCCTTATTACTACCGGTATAGGGTCCATTTATCAGTATATTGTTTATCCTCTACCTCTCTCCCTGGTTATTCAATGGTTCGGCTATGGACTTGTTGAATTTATTTTAGCAGGTATTGCAGCAGCTTTAATCTATAAGCCTGTTCCGGAGGAGGAAAAAGAGTCAGAAGAGGATGAAGATGAACTGGAAATTGTGGACTAATTCAAAACAGTAATAATACGGGTAATTAATTTTACCCGATTATTGCAGCTGACTATTGAATTAGTTCTTTCTGTTCATTGCGCAGAGCCCTTCGGCAAGCTCACTTCGGCACAGCTCAGTACATCGCAGGATATACTACGCGAAGAGGCAATCTGTTCAGATTATAAATAATTTATTGACTAATAAATTATTCCCTTTCCTTATTATTCTATGAAAAAGCTGAATTCAAAACAGATCCGCATTCTTAAAATAATACACATCTTTTTTTTCGTATCCTGGATCGGCGGAGGTATAGGCCTAATAAGCCTGATGTTTCTCGCACAGCCCCTTATTCCTGATGATATCTACATGAAGTATCGCTCAATGCAGGTTATCGATGATTTTATCATAATACCCGGCGCACTTGGCTCCCTTTTTACAGGACTCATCTACTCAATCTGGACAAACTGGGGATTTTTCAGACAGAGGTGGCTCACAGTTAAATGGATTCTCACTGTTGCCCAGATACTCTTCGGCACTTTCGCACTGGGGCCATGGCTGAACGGGAATGTTGACATAGCTATGAAACTCAGAGGCTCCGCTCTCACGGACTCAGCCTTTATAAACAGTTCTTCAAACATCAAGCTGTGGGGTACACTACAGGTTCTTTTTCTTCTTTTCATGGTTATAGTATCTGTGATCAGGCCATGGAAAAAAACATCTGTCCGCAAGCAGGAGTAACCTTCTCTGCATAAAACAAAAAATGCTTTTCATTTCATCAATATAAATTTAAATCTGCATAATTCTTTCAACAGTTACCGGAGGAAACTCGTGAAAAAAGCTAAAATTGCATTTATCGGCGGTTCAGGCCTCTACGATATAGAGGGAGCTAAACTAATCGAACAGGTTGACATAGAAACACCGTGGGGAAAGCCCTCTGACAAAATCGACATCGTGGATATAGATGGAGCAACGGCCGCTTTTCTCCCGAGACACGGCAGGGGACATGTTCACGCACCGCACCAGCTTAATTTCAGGGCGAATATCGCTGCTCTAAAGATGATCGGAGTTGAGGAGATTGTGGCGTTCTCCGCTGTGGGTAGTCTTAAAGAGGAGATCCCGCCAATGGACTTTGTGCTTCCGGACCAGATTATAGACAGGACAAAGGGTATAAGGCCATCAACTTTTTTTGAAGATGGAGTAGTGGGCCATGTGGGATTTGCCGATCCATTCTGCCAAAGACTTCAGGATATTATCCTCCCTGCTGCAAAAGAACTTGGACTGAAAATGCACACAAAGCAGACACTTGTATGCATGGAGGGCCCCGCTTTTTCAACAAGGGCGGAGAGTAATCTTTACAGATCATGGGGAGCGGGAGTAATCAACATGAGTACAATCCCGGAGGCCAAGCTTGCACGGGAAGCTGAAATCTGTTACGCGGTTATATGCATGAGCACTGACTACGACTGCTGGCACGAAAGCGAAGAGGATGTTACAGTTGAGATGGTAGTAAACAACATGAATACGAACTCTGCCAACGCCAAAAAACTTGTGAAAGCACTTGCGAAAAAACTTGATAACGGGAGAGGTTGCGGATGCCATGAAGCTGCGAAGTATGCTGTAATCACTGCTCCTGAGAAAAGGAACCCTGATACAATCAAAAAACTTAAGGCAATACTTCCGGATTATTTCTGAAAAATATTATAAAAAATTCAATAACAGCGGCCGGGGACTCAACCCCGGCTGTTTTTTCAATACATCATTGTAATACCGGCTATAAAACTGACATTATGACTTTGAGGTTTCAATGCCATCGTTAGTGATGAGGTCTCATTTTTCAACTCAGCTGAAGTATAACTGTAGCCGATACCGGTGAGAAGATTATAATCCTCTGCAAACTTAATTTCAGCACCTGCGGTTAACTGATAAATATTTATTCTTTGAAATGCTTCCTGCACATTGTCAGCATTCATTGATTCAGCATTATATCTCAGATAGCTTCCACCTGCACCAAGAGTAACATAACTGCCCGCTCTCCAGGTTGCACCCCCTTTTAAAATTAATGCATATTTAACGTTTACATCATTCTTCTTTTTATCAAGATCAATTGAGTCCTCGTTACACTTCTTCTCTTCATTTGTATATGGCAACACTCCGCCTGCTTCAAACGCAAAAGATAACCTGCCTTCCGGTTTTAAACTGAAACCGGCAATCATTCCTATCCCTTCGTCCCTTACAATATAATTAGAAATTTCAGCATGATTCTCAGCAGGGGCATAATTATTTGTAAATGTATATTCCCTGTTCTCATAGCCGTAACGTCCGGTTTTAAAACCCGCCCCGAATTCATATTTTTTATCTGTATAAAAATAACCCAGCACCAGGCCCGCTGCAATTCTGTTCTGCTCCGATTCCACATCTTTATCTTCAACAAGCAGACCTGATGAATAGGACTTTGAATTTTTATCAGAAGACTTATCGGAAGCAGCAAGTTCCAGCTGAATGCCAAAAGCCTCTTTGCTGTCAATTCTGTATGAATATGAAAGTTTAACTGTAAAACCTAACATTTCTTCATCTGTCTTTTCAGCAAACCTGGAACCCGACTGGCTACTCAATTCAATTTCGCTGCTGCTGAATCGCATCTGGCCGTCACTCCCGTCTGTTATGCCGATTCCGAAGGAATTCTTTCCTGAATGGTTTACATTTGAAAATGAAAAGATGCCGTTATAAATCACTTCATTCTCAATTTCCGAATCAAATGCAGCTCCCCCGACTTTAACATCCGAATCAGCCCTGTAATCCGTAAGATAAGAATACTGGTAGCT
>DAISJZ010000029.1:28647-29944 GCA_036821145.1 Spirochaetota bacterium | reverse complement strand
AAGGGGGGATATTCAAGTTGTTAAAACAGACTCTTCCCTGCAGCTCTCCCTGACGAGAAAGCCCACTGTATGTTGTAGCCCCCTGTGTCTCCGTCAACGTCTATGACTTCACCTGCGAAGTAGAGGCCCCTGACTATTTTTGATTCCATGGTTTTACGGTTAATCTCATCACGGCATACTCCCCCGGCTGTTGCCATTGCGATACGGAAATCACCTTTTGCCTCAACTTCAAAGGGGAATGCATTGATGAGATTAATTATCCTGCTCCTCTCCGCCCTGGAGATTTCACCGGCTTTTTTTGAAGGATCAATTGCCGCCGCTGAAAGAAGGGCATCGATAAGCTTTTCAGGTAGTCCAAGAATTTTTATAATGCTGCGGATCGATTTTTTCCCCTCACTTTTTAATAGTTCCGGGAGTATTGATTCAACCTGCTGAATGCTTTTTTCAGTCAGTGATACATTAACCAGGTCTCCCTGCCTGATATATCTGCTCAGATCAAGTATACCCGGTCCGGAGAGTCCTTTTGGAGTGAACAGGATATCCCCTCTTCCTGAAACAATTTTTTTGTTGCCGCGCAGCAGAGTGATGAGGCTCTCTCTTATAGAGATCCCTGAAAGATCTCTGAGTTTATAATCTTTAATATAAACAGGTGTCAGAGCCGGAGTGATTTCAGTAATGCTGTGCCCTAAGGATTCTGCAAGCCTGAATCCGTCGCCCGATGAACCTGTTGCAGGGTATGAACTCCCCCCTGCCGCGATTACGAATTTTTCCGCCTCATAAGTTTCATCCCCGGCGGAAAGAAGAAATGTCCCATTAGTATGTGATATACTCTCCACCCGGGAGTTATATTTTATCCCGACTGAATTCTCTCCGCATAACTCAAGCAGCAGTGAAAGAATATCCTCTGCCTTCATGCTTGCGGGGAATACTTTGCCGTCATCACGTGTAACAGTTTTTACTCCGCGGGATTCAAGGAATTCTACAAGCTGAATATTTGTAAAAGCGGAGAGGGCGGGTTTAACAAAGTTTGCAGCATCACCATAATGCTTCAGAAATTCAGGGATACTCCCCCTGTGTGTAAAGTTGCACTGCCCGGAGCCTGAGAGCAGAAGCTTTTTCCCTGCGCCGGAATTTTTTTCAAGGATAAGAATTTTCTTCCCGGCTGACGAAGCATTAATTGCACAGAATAGTCCGGCAGGGCCTGCACCGGTTATTATTGTATTATACCTGTTATTCATTTATAGATATAAAAATGGGGGAGTTTTTATTTCAGCAGAACCGTGACACCGGTTATAAA
>DAISJZ010000029.1:21515-28547 GCA_036821145.1 Spirochaetota bacterium | reverse complement strand
AGATATAAAAATGGGGGAGTTTTTATTTCAGCAGAACCGTGACACCGGTTATAAAGGCTGTAACCAGGGTTAGACCTAATCCTGTGAACCACATCATCATTGTGAAGCGCTTATCCACACTTTTCTGCATCTCTTCAAAACGCTTATCTACCTGCTCGAAACGCTTGTCTACCTGTTCAAAGCGCCTGTCGATCTGTTCAAAGCGTTTTTCAACCTGTTCAAATCTTTTATCTATCAATTCAAACTGTTTACCATTGAAATTAAGAGTCTGAAGTATAAGATCTCTCTGGTTTTTCAGCTCCTCTTCAACACGGACAATCCTTTCCCGTATCTCTATTTCGAAATCCCGGGAATATGATTTTGATCTTCCCCCTCCGCGTATGGCGGGGAATTTTTCTACAAGGTATTCACCTATCTGTTCAAGGTGTTCTTTTGTCAGTTTTGCAGCCATTGTTGTCATTCCTGTCTCCTGAAAATATTACATTTATGGTATTGTTGTCAAGTAATCTTAAAAATTAATACGTTTTGAACTGCGGGGTGTTGAAAAATTTTAAAGAATTTCCGTATAATACTTTTCGGGCGGCATGACAGGAATTCAGGATTAAACCCGTTTATGCTGTATTTAATTTCTTGTAATTATCAGGCTGTTAATTTATATTAAAGCAGCTGACGATTGAATTATTTTTTTTTGGTCATTGCGGGGAGCGGCCTTCACTCCCTGATGGTCGTTTGCGATGACATGGTTTAGATAATTCGTTATTTGCTATAATCAAAATCAGTTCCGGAGGAGTATATGAAGTCTTATATCCGTTTTGCAGCAGTGGTTTTAACATTTATTTTAGTTATACCGGCAGCGGCCTCTGCCATGAGCGTAAAATTTTTTCTTGGACAGGTTTCACTGGTAAGAAGCGGGAAATCTCTGCCTGTAAAAGTTGGCGATATCGTGGGAAACGGTGATATTATAAAAACAGGTAAAGGTGCAATGGTTGAGCTTTCTCTTGATGAGAATAGTACAATTACAGTTCAGGCTCAATCAACTGTTCAGATTGGAAGTAAAAATATTAAAGAGTCAGATGGTATTTCCGTTGTTTCAGGTGAAGTTAAGGGAAAATTCGGGAAACTGAAAAAGGGTGAATATAAAATAGGGAGCCCAACCACTGTTTGCGGGGTGCGGGGCACAGAGTTCGATGTTGCCGTAAGTAAAGGGGGGGATACATATGTTGTTCTCAACGAAGGGAGCCTTGCGGTACGTAATCCGTACAAAAGCGTTGATCTTAAAGAGGGATCATCCCTTGAAGCTGATGTGGCTTCTGAACCTGTATCAGGGAAAATTAAGGTGAAGAGTGACGCATGGGAGGATATGCGGAATGAGGATATTGAAGAGAACCTTGATGACAGGGCGGATAAGTATGAGAGCTATATGGATAATTTTGAGGGAGATGCTGCTGAAGAGGCAGATGAGATTAAATCCCTGAGAGAAGAGACAAAAAAAGCAAAAACAAAAGAGGACCTCGAAAAATCCGGTGAGAAGATTGCCGCAGCTGATTCAGAACTTGAAGACAGTATGATGATGAATGAGGCATCAATTAATAATATGAACAGTCTTTCGGATGAATATAAAGAGAGCGATGCTGCGGGCCGCTTTAAAAGCGCGGTTAAAAAGGGTAACGCAGTGCTCCAGCAGCAGATAAAAAACAGACAGGCTATAGATAAAGTCAAGGCTGAATATAAAGAAGCTTATGACAGGATTATGAAGAAATTCAAGGATGATAAAAGTAAAATTTTCAGAGACCTTGAGGAGTTCAAAAAAAGACAGCAGGAGGGGATGGAGTAGTGAAAAACCCCCTTTGAAAAGGGGGTTTTAGTCATGCCTTGCCCCCTCTGAGGTGAGGGGGCTGTTTTCCCGATGGGGAGAGAGTTACCTGATTATTTTTCTGCTGAATGATGAATCAACGACCCCCTGGTGTTCCACAAGTTCCGTATCCTCCATCTCCTGCCTGAACCTCAGTACATTGAGCATGAATATCTCAAGCTTGCTGATTATATTCGGCGGAAGAACTGCTCCGTCGACTTCGAGTGACATTACCGGGTAATTTCTCTCCCTGCTCCATGGAGTGATAAGCCCCTCTATCACGCGGCCGATAAGACATGCGAACGGTGAAATGTTAATAATGCCGGAGTAGTCGTGCATCATGGCAGTTGAAGCTGCTCCGCTTGAAATTGAGATTTCTGAATCAAGTTCGCTTGTGACAAAGTGCTCGTGGGCATTCCCCATGATCTCATTCATGTTATGCGGAGTGTGCGGGATGAGTCCCGTTGCAGAAAGAGCCTCCTTCACTTTTTTATCGACCCTGTGTTTCCAGATCGCTTCTATTCTGAATACAATTCTTTCGCGAAGCTCCTTTGAAAACGGTTTTTTATACCAGGGGAGGAGACTGTACTTCTTCATAATTTCGTTGTAACGTACAAAATCGGTGTAGTATATCCATTCAGTGATGCCTGAAACTTTTGCGATGATCCCTCTCCTGCTCATCAGGCGTACAAGTTCGTCTACCGCGAAGTCATCGCGGCGGACGTAGATTTCACCCACTACAAGGACTTTCGGAGCTTCATCAACTTTTCTTTTCAGCGGAATTTTTGCAATTTCGGCAGCGATCCTTTCAAGCGCGGGGATCGATTTTTTGATATCCTTTTCTGCAATTGTTCCAAGCTCGTGCCACAGTTCATCGTATTTGGCTATGGCAGCAGCAGGATCAACTGCGCATGTACGGAGTGATGTTTCAATATCTTTCATATAGTCAGCGATTACAAGGCCCCACCATGCGTTTTGTGAAAAGTCGGGGCCCATCTCGTTATATGAATTTTCTGAATCCAGTGTAATGACCGCCACATTCTCAAGTCGCATGTCCCTGAAAAGATTTTCGTAGAAGACAAAGTACTGGCCTGTCCTGCATGGACCTGTGGTTGTGGGGACGAATAACAGGTAAATTTCATCTTTCCTGTACTTTTCCGACTCAAGGTATTTCAACGCGCTTCCAAGAACAAGCTGCGACGGGAGACACTCTTTTCCGGACATGTAGCTTCTTGCTGTCTGTAGTGTATATATGTCAGGGAGAGGCATCGCATCCGCGTTAATACCGATCCCTCTGAGCGAAGACGCCAGGAGTTCTGTTGAGAGCCGCCCCATGTTGGAGAGGAGCAGCTTTACTCTCGGGTTTCCGAATATTTCGATTCTCTTATTATTTATCGTGTCATGGAGGTGAATGGGGTCTTTCCCGTTATTTATGAACCGCAGCCCGTTGTCGTACCTCTCCTCATCCTTGCCGCTGTACTTCAGCCTGTATCCTTCGATGATATCAAGGAATGCTTCCACCCGGGTATCTATTCCCGCGTCTGCCGAGTGAGAGTCCAGCTCAAGGATAAGAAATGGTTTGGTGCCCATCATCCACTTTATGTAGTGCAGCATGAATGAGTCAGGCGCGCATGAGAAGTTCGAGATGAAGGTGATGAATATATTATCCTCATCTTTCAGGAGAGACGCGGCCCTCATATCCTGCTGGCCGTAATACCAGTACATGTTACTGAATATATCCGCGCCCTCAAAGGGGAGCATGTCAAATGGTATGATGGAATATCCCCTGCTTGCAAATTTTTTCGGTATGCCCATATTCGCGTCTTTTGTAAATGAGTTGTAGGGCCTGCCGAGAAGAGCAATTACGGGGTGGTCCGCTTTACGCGCCTTTTCCAGAGCTTCGATTCCGATTTCCCTGTAGCGCGTGAAGAATTCCTGCTGTTTTTTATAGGCTATCCTGAAGGCCCGCTCAATTTCATAGGTTGAGACGCCGAGCTGAGACGCCATCTCCATGAACCCTTCAAGGGCCTTTTCTGTGCCGTATTTGAATGTAACAACAGGTGAAAGGATACGCTGTTCATCCACCTCTGTGAAAGCTTTTTTGATGTAGTACGGGAGGCTCTGGGTTATGGGGCAGAAGTTCGCGTGAACATCCTCCTCGTAGCTCGGCATGTCCCTGAAATGAGGGACGAATATAAACTCAACATCTGAGTTTATTACGCTCTGAACTGCGCCGTGTGCAATCTCAGCAGGGAAGCAGTAGGCGCTTTCAACGCGGGCAACTCCCTCCTGCAGAATCTCCTCTGAAAGTTTTGTTTCAATTCCAAGTGAATGGAAGAACCAGGAGTAGAACGGCCAGAGTGTATATACTGAGAATGCTTTCGGTACTCCTACAACATAATCTTTTTTTCTTTCAAATGATTCAGGAGGAGGGGCCATCTCTCTGAACATAAGTTCATCGCGTGCGTCTATATAGTTGAATACTGCTGCTTCATCGATCTCTTTTTTCTTTCGTGAATTGGCGTACTTGTTGCATCGTCCGCCGAACATGTAAGTGTGGCCGTTAACTTTTAGAACGCGGATAGGACAGTAGTTGTCGCATGCACGGCACTTGAACTCCCTTTCGTATATAATTTCAGTGTTAAGA
The DNA here is from genome assembly GCA_036821145.1 of Spirochaetota bacterium. Lineage (GTDB taxonomy): Bacteria > Spirochaetota > UBA4802 > UBA4802 > UBA5550 > UBA5550. Next base: position 24,048 of record DAISJZ010000029.1, on the reverse strand, counting down.
ATCTGCCCAAGGTCAAATGAGCCTTTTTCAAGGAGACCGTCAGCAAGTTTCTGTTTTGCAAGGATACCCACGCCGAATGCCCCGAGGAGCTCCGGGCTTGGCGGAACAGTGATATCCTTGTCAAGAAGCATGGAGAAAGCGAGAGGCACAGCCTTGTTTTTTGCAACGCCCCCCTGTAGAACTATATTCTGCCCGATTGCCCTGTTCCCCACAACCCTGTTGAGGTAGTTGGAAACTATGGATGTGATTATACCTGCTGTAATATCCTCCCGGGTCGCTCCGTACTGGATCGCTTTTCTTATGTCGGAGTTTATGAATGCTGAACAGTGTTCTCCGAATTTGAGAGGGGAATCCGCCTGAAGCGCTATATCCCCAATCTGCCGTACATCTGTAATATTCAGGTCGCCGGCTGCTGATTCCTCAAGGAAAGAGCCGGTACCTGCTGAACAGGCCTCGTTCATTGCATAATCAATGGGCACCATGTTTTTCAGATAAACATATTTTGCGTCCTGGCCCCCGATCTCGAAGATGGTATCTATGTCCTGTTTGAAATAGGTTGTACCTGTGGCGTGAGCGATAATTTCATTATATACCGCCGGTGTTTCCATGAATACACCGAGGATCTCTCTTGATGAACCGGTGGTTGCCGCAACAGAAACTTTTATATCTGTGCTGCCGATCTGCTCACGCACCTGTGTGAGCACCTCTTCAATACATTTCTTCAGCGCCTTTACAGGATCTCCGTGAGTCCTGCCGTAATAGTCTGCAACGATCTCATCAGTTTCAATATCGATGAGGGCAACTTTTGTCGTGGTTGAACCCCCGTCAATTCCGAGGATGTACTCTCCTCCCTGCTTAACCTTCCCCCTGAGAGGCTCTATATATTTTACTCTGCCAAGCGCGCTGGAGAGTGATTTGTATCTGCCGAAACCTATATCGTGTTTTTTGAAGAACATATCGATCCGCGGCACTTCATTTCCTGACCGGGCCGCAAGAAGTGCAGCGCCGAATGCTTCAAAGTATGTTGCCTGTTCAGGGATAATCAGTTTTACTTCAGGGAGTTTTTCTTTTATGAATTTAATCATGTGGCTGTTTTTTGTGACACCACCTGTTAAAAGGACTGTACCTTTTTCAATCCTGGCGCGCTTAAGGAAGTCCGCCACCTTTGCAGCCATTACATCGCTGAGAGAGAGCACAATGTCATCCTTTGTGGCTTCACCCTTGTTGAGCTTATGCGTGCAGTCGCTCTTCATGAACACCGAGCATCGTGAAGAGAGGGGGTGCGGCTTTGCTGTGTCAGAGACATTGAATATGTCATTGAGTTTCATATCCATGCGGCCCAGTTGCTGTTTGAAGAACTCACCTGTGCCTGATGCGCATTTATTTCCGGAAAAACTTGTTATTATCTTTCCGTTATTATCTATAGTGTAAACAACGAAGTTCTCCCCTCCGAGGGAGACAACAGCGTCTGTTTCAAGTTCAAGTTCTCTCAGTGTCTCTTCAACACAGATAGATTCAATGACATTGTTGGCGTTTATGAGATAGCGTCCCTCTGTCCCTGTTACAAGGAGTTTCGTCCCTGCGGGAATATCGGAACCTGTGATAAAATTTTTCAGCGTGGTAAGGAAATCACCTTCATGTTCAATGATTTTGTGCCATAACATTTTTTCCTCATCCATCAATACTGCCTTTATACTGGATGAACCTATGTTAATGCCTAAGCTATGCATTGCTGCCTCCTGAAATAATGCGGGTAAATTTATGATGTTCGGTGATTATGTCTATCTTTTTTTGCATGAATATAATGTGGTATTAGCATGATATAGAATCTATCCTGACAGATAAAGAGTTTTTTTGTTTAAAAAAAATTTTTTCTATTTAAATATAATAAAAATTAAATGAAACTGTGATAAATAATTTTATTATCTTATGTATTACAGAAAATATAGATTACTGATTTATAAAACAGTAAATATAATGACATGGTTGCATATTTTCAGAAGTTTTTATCTTGCATGAATCTGATATAAACCGGTTGATGTATAAATAGAGCAAATTTGTTAATGATGCGGAAGGAAGATGAGGAATATTCTACTTGTAGAGGATGACAGGATAACTTCAAGGCTGATACAGAAATATATTCTTGATATCGGCTATAACCTTGCAGGGGCCGTCTCCTCCGGAGAGGAGGCTGCACTTCTCATAGAGACAAAGGAACCGGATCTGGTTCTTATGGATATTAATCTTGAGGGGCACCTTGACGGAATTGAATCCGCAAAAAATATTAACAGTAAATTCAGCCTCCCCTTTGTGTACATCACTTCATCTGCAGATTATTCTACAATAGAAAGGGCCAAAGAGAGCAACGCCTACGGTTATATAATAAAGCCTTTTGATAAAAGAGATCTTCGGGCAACAATAGAAATGGCACTGCTGCGTCACCAGATGGAGCTCAGGATCAGAGAGGATGAGAGCAGAATGTCAACAATCCTGAATTCAATTGCTGATACAGTGGTTGTGGTTGATGGTGACG